>CAYOPD010000099.1:0-15028 GCA_964405735.1 uncultured Saprospiraceae bacterium
GCATTATCAATTCGTTGACAAAGGAAAAAAATCCACCCTTAAGGCGATTTGCCATATTTGTGCATGCAAAAAGATGAACGCGCTATCGTTTTTTTACTAGCCCTGGTCAATTTCACGCATATCCTGGATTTTATGATCATGATGCCATTGGGGAATTACCTGATGCCTTATTTTGATATCAGTCCCGGACAATTCAGCCTGCTGGTGGGAGCTTATACGCTTACAGCAGCTGTTTCCGGCTTTGCCGCCGCCTTTATTGTGGATAGCCATGGCCGGAAAAAAATTCTGCTCTATGCCTTTGCCGGATTCCTGGCCGGGACGATCGCCTGTGGCCTGGCACCCAGTTTTAATCTGCTTATGGCGGCCCGGGTGCTGGCGGGGCTTTTTGGTGGCCTCATTGGCGCCCAGGTCCTGTCTATTATTTCGGATATATTCGGATATGAAAGAAGGGGATTTGCCATGGGCGCCGTGATGAGTTCCTTTGCCATTGCTTCAACCCTGGGCGTGCCTTTTTCCTTGTATCTGGCCAATGCAATCAGCTGGCATGCCCCCTTTTTGTTTGTAGGCATTCTCGGGATAGTGATCATCCCCCTCCTGAACAAATACATTCCGGAGATGAAGGACCATGTAAACCAGGAAAATCCAGCCTCCAAACTCCGCATCCTGAATGAGCTCATCCACAATAAATATCAGCGCAACGCCCTCCTGTTTTCCGCGCTGATCATGATGGGCCATTTTATGATCATTCCTTTTGTAAATCCATACCTTGAATTTAATAAAGGCTTCTCCAAGGCCCTCACCCCAACGGTCTACCTGGTCGGTGGGCTATCCGCTTTTTTTTCCTCGTTCATCCTTGGCAGGCTGGCCGACCGCCTGGGTAAAATCAGGGTATTTACCTGGTCGGTGGCTGCCTGCGCCGTGGTGGTGTATATCATTACCAACCTGCCCGATGTGCCCTTTCCGGTAGTGCTGGCCTTTTTTGGACTCTGGTTTGCTTTAGCCACAGGCCGGGCTGTGAGCGCTCAGGCCATGCTGAGCAATGTTCCATTGCCTGCCCAAAGGGGTAGTTTTATGAGCTTTAACAGCAGCGTCCAGCAACTGGGCACCTCTGCTGCTGCTTTTTTATCGGGGGTGATTGTAACCAAAGGAATGAATGGTAAACTGTTGCGTTATGACTGGGTGGGCTATGTGTCCATTTTAATCCTGCTGATCTCCCTTTTTATGGGGAGGAAATTATTTGGAAATATGGACAATGGCGAAAGCTCAAACTAAAATTTATGAACAGCGCCCACGCCCTACCCTAAATTTGAAACCTAAATTTAAAATTCGTTGACCGATAATGTTTTGCCAATGGATGCATAACAAGTTACGTTGTTTAATGGGAAAAGCGGCTACTGTATCTCCTTCATGAATCAACTACCCATAAAATATCCCTGGGGGATAAGCTTCAAACCCGACCAACCGCAAAGCTTGCGGTGGGCGGCCGGACCGCTCCATTCGAGAGTTACAGATCAGATCAGGGAAATGCCCGGGTTTATACCCTAAGGCAGACCTCTCCGTCACAGTATTTTTCCATTTCGGCGTCTTCCTGAATTTCCAAGAATTGCATGGGAAGGATTCCGGCCGTCATGTCCAGGTATTTTTCGCGAGTGATGGTTTCATATGGCATCTGGGCATAGGCGCCCATTTCAAGCTGGGGCAGAAAACTGATGGACTTGAGTTCGTATTTGAAATAGTCCAGCACCACATGGATCATATTGGCTTCTTCCGGCCGGAAGGTCACCGTACAGGATACCTGGTTGTCTGACCAGTATTTTTGCAGGAAAACAGCCAGGGCCACCTGTTCCCAGATGGATACTTTTTTGAGGCTTTTACCCGGATTATAAATGGGGAATTCAACCACATAGGAAGAAGGATCCACCACGTCGTTCTCCATAGGCAGGCGGGCCTCGCGGATGGCAGGAATCAGGGAGGAGTTTTTAGCGACCCGTACCCGCCGGATATAATATTCGAATTCGGGGAAATGGCAGCCCGGATTGACGCCGGCCAGCAGGCTGACGGTTCCACTTGGTTTTACACTGGTGGTTTTGATGCTCCTCGGTACGCAGAGCCAGGAAGAATAGATCGAATCCCAACGCTGGATTTCCTGGTATCCGCTGTTTAACCATACCCGCAGGGTCTCCAGGGAATGCCTGTCCAGGAAATTGGTGATGCCGGATACCGAAGTGCCAATTCTTCGGTTGCGTTTTTGAACCCGGTTGGTTTCGTGCCAGGTGGTGCTGACCAGGGTAGCCGTTTTACCGAGTAAATAGGCAAACTTCAGCGTGCGCATATAATCTTCATAGGAATCCGCCCTGGAGGGGAAGGTTTCCACCAGGCAACACAATTCGTAAGACTCGAGGGACTGCTCCCCGCAGGGGTTGGTGCCTTTGGCTTTTTCATCTTTATAATCCGCCGGGTCACAAAGCCTGGAATAGGCTTTGATGTTGTCCATAAAGACATACCCCGGTTCACCGTTGATCGCAGTTTGTGCCGCAATGGGTTTGAAGTCAGAATTGCGGTCAACCAGCACACTGTTGTTGGAAGCCCAGCCCCAGGATGCCCGGTGGGCCATGCTGCCTTCATATTGTCCCGATTCCGAATTCCATCGGTAATCTTTCAGTTTACGGTATTCTTTATTCTCAATATCCCCAATGGCGATCTGGGCAGTACGCCTTACGTTGCCCGCCACTACGCACTGGCCGATTAAATTCATAATATCGGTGATTGTGGTCACGGAAAGCGGCTGGCCATCAGTCTGATCCAGGATGCTGCGGATTTGCTCATGCATCCTCATCAGGGGCTCGGGGCCCGAGGATACTCCGCCAAATCCTCTGATTGGAAGTCCGGCAGCCCGGATTTCTTCATAATTGAAACGGACCGTAGAAGCCCCTCCTTCGTCAAAATGTTTTGAAAAATAGCTGGTCAACAGCCGGGATAGGCTTTCCACCCAACCCTCCCTTGAATCGGGAATCACAAATTCTTCAATGGCGTCCGTTTCTGGTTTATTCACGGTGATCATTCCGGCTCCGGCCACATCAAAGCCAACCCCCACCCCGACCATGCTCATATCCATCATGAATAAAAAGGGCTTGACCGCGTCTTCGGTGGACTTGCCGATCTCATCCGTGGACACAAAAGCACAGTTAAACAGGGCCTGGCCGATCTTTTTTTCGTGAATGATCGGCGTCCCCAGGGCCCACAACATCCGCCCCGGAGGGAGGAACTTCATGCGAAAGATGCGGTCATACATTTCCTGGGCGGAGCGTTGGGCTTTCTTGGGATTCCAGCCCAGTTCATTGCTGAGAATATGTTGTTTTTGCAGGCTGTAGGCGCCTTCCACCACACGCCGCACAGTTTCGTACCATTGTTCATTGTTGCCATCCGGTTTTACCCGGGAGTAGGTGCGGAAGTAGGTCAGCAGGCCAAGACCGTTGAAGCCAAAACCGGGATCGAGGTGTTTATACCCCAACACAAAGTCATCCTCTAACTTGAATATGAGCATAGTTTTCTTATTTACTGTTTGATTGAGGACAGGTTTGTCCTTATTGAACAAAGATATTCAATAGATCATCTGCTAAAAATAAAATATAATATTTTTTTTTAATGTATCCAGGCCGGGGAAGGAGCCCTTATCCCTGCTTTTTAACTATAGGAACTCATCCCTTCCCGGTTCAAAACCAGATCATTAACGGGTTGAAAAAAAAGAGAATCTTTTTTGTGTTAAAATTTTGACCTATCCCCTAAAGCCGGGATGCCACCGGGGAAAGTGATTCTTTTGACCGGTGGTCAAGCGGTCAATCTTCTTTGAAGGGCAATGGCCTTTGGAAAAAGGACCCTGGATTCGAGTTGAACATGCTGAATGAGGTCCTCCCGGAAGGTACTGAGAGCCTGGTACCATGCATTGAAAGCGGGTGAGGACTGGACCGGTACCGTAAAATCATGGCTCAGGTCGCGAATGGCATCCATAACGGCTTCCAGGGCCCCATGCTCGTCTTCCAGGCCAGCCATTGGCCTGTATAAAGGTCCGTCCTTTGTGATGTCAATGGTTTTTCCTTGTTTTTCAAGACAAGCCAATGAACGGATATAGGGAAAAAGGAGTTGTTCTTCTTTAAAAAGGTGCAGTTTCAGGTCAGAAGCCAGTGCATTAAATTGATCCTTGATGTCGAGGGTTTCAGGACGGGTTTTGCCATGGAGGCTGGTTACCTGTCTACCCAGGGCAACCACTACCGGCAGGGCCTTTTGAATATAATCATGATGGATTCTGACTACATAATCGCAGAGAAAACCAGTGTCCCAGCGATACATGTCCTGGCTGTGACGGGCAGGGATTTCAACAGAAAAGGGCAAATCGGATGAGGGTTTCCCAGACAAAGTTTTTTGTATACGAAATAAAGACCGGTGAGTTGATTTATTCCCTTTCGGAGACGAATAATCCGCATGGCCGGTGAAGCTATTTTCAAAGGGATCAAATCCGTGAAATTTAGGTGCCCAGTCATTTAATTTCATTTTTTAACTGTTTAGGGTGGCGTGGAACCACCTGATTTTTAATTGCATTTTCCGGACACAAGCGCAAAGTCTATAACTTAAAAACCGGTAAGTTTATTTTTTTGTTCTTTTAAAAAACAGCGTTCACGAAATCAGGGTGCCGGGACCCGGTCAAAAGGCCCAGTTAAAAAACCTCTTCCAATTCCGGTTCGGGCTGGTATGCCTCATTGGGTTTGGATTCGGCTTTCTCCTGAATGCCCCAGGATTTGATATGGCGCGAACGGCTTATCATAAACCAGGCAAGCGGAATCACGCCCCCGAAGAAAAACAGGCTGGCACCAATCCCCCTTAACCAGGTCAGGGAGACGAAGGTCCCGTTTTCAATAAAATGATGGGACCGCCCGTACCACAATCCTTTTTCCACAACGGCTTTGAACTGAATGGCTCCAGCGGGAAAAAGATCAAGGACGACCATAAGCATCAGGCCGGCATTGATACACCAGAAAGACAACAGAAGCAATTTTTTATTCCACTTTTCCGGTTTGATCAAAAGGCTTGAGGCAAACAAAAGGGCGGCAATGGAAATGTTTCCATAGACCCCCATCAAAGCCGCATGGGCGTGATTGATGGTCAGGTAGGTACCGTGTTCAAAATAATTCATAATGGGCAGGTTGACAATAATCCCCAATACCCCGGCTCCAAAGAAATTCCAGAAATTGACCGCCACCAGGAATAAAAAAACCACAGGAAAACCGAAATCGCCCAGGTTTTTATGCTCCACTTCACCGACGGCGATTTTGGGCATGTTTTTAAATCTCCATGCCTCCACGGTAAGGAGGATAAGGGGTACAAACTGCAGGGTGGAAAATACACTGCCCAGGGCCATGGTCGCCACCGGTTTGGCATTCCAGTAGAAATTATGAGATATCCCCAATAAGCCGGTACCCAGGAAAAGCAGGGTGGCAAAATAAACTACCCGGATGGCAGCCTGTTTGCTGACTAGGCCCATCAGGACCATGAGATAACTGACGATCACGGTAATGAATACCTCAAAGAAGGCTTCCACCCACATGTGCACCACCATCCATCGCCAGAAATCGGCAATTACAAAATTGGTCTCTGGTTTTGCCACGAAACCGGAAAGGAAAAGCAAAGGAATTCCAATCACGGAATAAAGGATCCAGTTTGGCAGGTTCCAGTGCTGGCCCTTTACGAAAGCAGGTTTTATGCCGCGGTAGATGATCACAGCCCAAAGTGCAAAAATCACCATCAGCAGAACCTGGTAAATTTTACCAAAATCAACAAACTCCCATCCCTGGCTGCCGAGCAGGTGCCAGTAATCACCCAATAAATTTAACGGTCCGAACACCATGCCGGCCAGGGAGCCTCCTACCAGAATAAAGACAAGGACAAATAATAAATTGATCAGCCTGAGCTGGCCACGAACCTCTGTTTTGGCCAGGATGGGCAGGATAAATATGGAAGAGGCAATCCAGCAGGCAGATATCCAGTACAAAGCAAGCATGAGGTGCCAGCTTCTCGGAATGGTGACAGGAAGCCCCTGGGTGATATGAATACCCAGATAACCCAGGAAGTTTACAAAATCATTGATGGTGATGATGCCGCTGGACACCTGCAGGAAAAACAAGAGGGCGGCAACCAGAAAAAACTTAAAGGTGGCTCTTTGTGTTCTGCTGGGAATATAATTCCTGACCTTTTCTATAGTAAAAAGATCCTGGGTCGCGGGTTTGAAAAACTTGTTGGGAAGCTGATTGTATTGGCCGATAAAGTACAAGACAATGCCGCAGGCCAGAACAAAACCCAATAATCCCAGCACACTCCAGAGAATGACCGGAGAAGTGGGCGTATTGCCCGCCTCCGGGTCAAAAGGCCAATTGTGGGTATAACTAAACGATTTGCCCGGCCTCTCAGTGACACAAACCCAGGCGCCCCAGAAAAAGAAAGAGCTCAAAGCCGCTACATCCTGCCGGTCAGCGATATAATTTTTGGGAAGAAACGGACGGCCTTCGCTATTTTCAAAAAACAGGTCGAGGTAATACTCTTTAAGTTGCCCGAGGGCGAATTCCATAGCTGGAGAAACCGATACAAAGTCCTCTTCTTTGCGGTAGGTATTTTGCTTAAGCTCTTTTTTGGTTCGTTCTTCAATGATCAGAAGTTCAAACTCACCAGGGGCCACCCCTTTTTCTTTTTGGAAAACAGCCGCATAATACAGATTCATGGTTTTGGTGATCTGGTTGAGGGCCTCGGCCGTGAAGTCGGGACCACGCTGGGCGCCGTCGCCGAAAAAGCTGCCGTACTCCATCAGATTGTATTTATGGAAGACCAGCTGGCCTTTGGTGATCTCTTCCTTGTCGAGGATGATCCGTCCTTCCTGGTTTTTGAAGCCGGCAAGCGGCGGGGCTTCGTTATAGGTTTGGTAACCGATCATGCCCACCCCCAGCACGCTGATGATAAAGATAAAAAGAAGGGGACCCCACCAGTTTTTGGTATTCATGAAATAACCGATGCTTTTGGTCAGGCCATGGAGATGGTTGTCTGTTGTTTTCATTGAAGAAAAATTAAAGGTTAAAACAATTAATCCGCTTGGGTTCAGGATTTAATTATGGACAAAATTATCTTTAATTATCAGATCGTTCGTTTTTTTTTCATCTTTATCCGTATGTTTTCCAAATCCACCGAATATGCTTTAAGAGCAATCATCTACCTGGCGCAAAACAGTGATCCGGATCATAAGATCGGTCTGGAAGAGTTATCCAAAGCCATCGGTTCTCCCAGGTCCTTTACCGCCAAAATCATGCAAAAGCTGACCAAAGACCAGAGTTTGGTATCATCGGTCACGGGGCCCGGTGGAGGGTTTTTTACAAGCCAGGAATCCAAAACCAGGTCGGTTTTCAGCGTGCTTGAAATCATGGAGGATGAAACCACCATCACACGATGCGTCCTGGGGCTGGACCAATGCTCCGATGTCAATCCCTGTCCCCTGCATTCCGCCTACAAACAAATCAAACCCCGGCTCCTTGAAATGTTCCAGGGAAAATCGATCCAGCAGCTGGCCAAAGAACTGAAAAACGAAAAAACCGTTTTGACCAGGCAACAGAAAAAGTGAAGGCCACTCCAGTCCCCGGTCCACCCACCCTTTGATCAGGAGGGCTAAAAACCAAAACCGAGGTGGAGGCCCCCGATCTGGGTATACCCGCTTGATTTTTCAGGCCCCCAACGACCAGGAAAAACCAATTCAATAAAAAAGGAGCCGGCAGGACCGATCTTAAATGATTTGTTGATCAATGGGGTGAATCCAAACTGATCCTGACCGGATTCAAAGGCTGCCCGGAGGCCAAAGATAAACCCCGAACCAACCGGGTACAATACGCCGGGATGATACAATAAATGAACGTCATAGGGTTTTCCGGCATCGTCCGCATAAGGTTTTATAAAAGGGACCAATTCAAGGTCGATCTGGAAACGGCCGGATGTACGCAGGGTAAGCCCAAATGGAAATCCAATGGAATAAAAATCGTATTCGGTCAGGTAACGCGTTTTGTTTTGGTGAAAGGCGAAGACGGGTTGCACTACTCCAATGTGATACCCTTTAATGGCCGGGTGATTTAACGTATCTCTTTTTACAGTCTGTGCATAAGCCGGAATGTTCAGCAGAACCGTCAAATAAAATAATAATAGAACTCTGGCAGACATAGGTTTTTTAGTTTTAAGAATGAACAATACGACACCTTAAAACCTGAACCCGGGACAAAAATAATAAAAGCCTTTAATTTAAGGACAATAATGTCCATAAATTTTTTGTGGATTTGCAAAATGCTTGAGGAGAATCCGGAATTCCATCATTCGGCATTCAACGGTGCAGGCCTATTTTTTTCAGGACATCCGTAAATCGCCGATCATTTCGAAGCGGGTCCCATTTGGGGTCCGTTTTAATACTGGTCAGGGCCTCTTCATGGCGGTTCACTCCATTTTCAAGCCATTCAAAAGCCTTATCCCTATCTCCGAGTGCAGTATACACGAGGGCGAGGCTCCGGCAATCATTATGCCCCAGTTCTTTATCAAAACCTTCCCTTTCCAGGATTTTCCGGGCTTCCCCTTCCTGGCCCGAAAAGGCAAGGATATAAGCCAGTCCCAATTGTGCTTTGATCAGATTGCCGGATCTTTCACCCCAGTGCCGGTTTGCTTCCATGGCTTTTTCGGTTTGGCCCAGGGCGAGCTGGGCAAGGGAAAGAAGCCGGTATGACGTTACAAAACCCGGATCGAGCTCCAGGGCGATCAAAGCCATTTCAACGGCTTTTTCATAGAGCCGCGTATAATAATAATACATGCCCAGGTCCTTGACAATGACCTGGGATGACGGCTCCATTTTATAGGCCAGGGAGATTTCTTCAAAAGCGGCATCGGGATATCCCGAGTACAACAACCATTCGGCATACCAATGATGGCCGGTTGCGTAGTTGGGACTCAATTCGATGCCCAACTTGAATTCCTTTTCCGCGTTGACCCAATCCCAGTCGTTCAGCATCAGGGCAGTCGCTTTGGAAATATGGACCTCTCCCAGCCGGTCATCAATTTCAAGCGCCTTGTTCAGGGCAAAAACCTGTTTGGGAAGCAGTTCCCTGCGGCTGATATTGGTATATTCGCCCATCAGGCTGTACGTATCCGCCAGCCCGGCCCAAGCCAGGGCATAGTCGGGATCTTTTTCAATGGCTTTTTCAAAATGACGGACGGCGGATTTCATTCCCGCGGCATTTCTTTTTTTCAGGAAAAAACGTCCTTGCAGATAAAGCTGGTAAGCCTCCGAATCATCGGTATACCTTTTGCGAAGGGTTTCTTTTTCGTCCATGGTCAGCCGGATGCGGAGCGCTTCTGCAATCCTCGAAGAAACGTTTTCCTGTATGTCAAACACCTCATCCAGGGTGCCCCGGTATGTTTCCGTCCACAGATAAGTATCCCGCAGAGCATCTACAAATTGGGCCGTGATGCGAAGGAGATTGGCCGCTTTCCGGACACTTCCTTCCAGTACATAAGCGGCCCCGGTTTCCCTTCCAATGTTTTTCAGGCTTTCTTTTGTCCCCTTGTACTTCATGGAAGTGGTGCGGGAGATTACCTTAATTTCTTTGATCCGGGACAGGCTGGTTATGATTTCTTCAGTGAGGCCATCGCTGAAATATTCCTGTTCAGCATCGTTGCTCATATTTACAAAAGGCAGGACCAAAACCTGGTTGGGTTGAATTTTTTCACCTTTGCCCACGAGGTTGAGGTTGCCCGGTATTTTTATCCCGGGATTGCCAATGGCGTATATTTCCACTTGTTCCCCGACATTCTTCAGGGCAAATTTTCCTAAAGAGACGGATTGAATTTCTTTCTGGTTTTTAATATCGTCATACACCTTGCCGGAAATAAAAATACTGCCCGCGACGGCAAAAGATTCTATCCGGGAGGCAATATTGACGCCGTCTCCGTAAATGGAATTTTCGTTGACGATGACATCTCCGGTATGCAGGCCAATGCGCACAGGCACCGCGGGTTCCTTTTGCATTTCAAGCTGAACAGCAATGGCGGCAAGCACCGCCTCGGTCGTACTGGTGAAACTGCAAAGCGCACCATCTCCGCGAAAATCAAGTATTTTTCCGAAATGTTTTTCCGTTTCTTCCTGTAATTTTTGCTTCAACCTGTCCCGCCACTGCATGGCCAGGAATTCATCCGACTGCATCATGGCAGTGAATCCTTCAATATCGGCAAACACAATGGCTGCAAGTTGACGAATGGATGACATTGTCCCTGAAAAGATTTCAAGTTAGAAAAAAACGGGATGGAAACAAACGGAAGTTAAGGTTAAGGTAGAGAGGGGCTTAAAACAATTCAAACCTCCGGATTAAAACCCCATGATCCTCATCACCCCTCTGAGTGGAATAATGGCCCAGGCCGGCCGGCTGTTCAGTTCATAACCCAGTTCATACACCGCTTTTTCAAGCAGGTGATATCTGAGAAGGTAATGAATTTCAGGGCGGTAACCGATGTCCAGGCCTCCCCGCACGGCTGTACGGATAAAGCCATGCAGGTAAAGGCCGCAGAGCAACTGGTAAAATCGTTCCGCCAGTTCAAACAGTTCGTGCTGTGGCAGGGTCCAGTGCTTTTCTTCGTCAAAGAGGGTGGCATAGATGGCATAGTGGAAAGAACGAAGCATGCCTGCCACGTCCTTGAGCGGGCTTTGTTTTACTTTCCGGTCGCGGATGGTGCTTTCGGGTTCGCCTTCAAAGTCAAGGATATAAAATTCATCCTCGTGGACCAAGACCTGTCCCAGGTGATAATCTCCGTGCACGCGGGTTCGCATGCTGCACAGCGTGGTTTCGTCAAAGCTCAGGATTTCCTCAAGGACTTCATTGCGGCGATCCAGGAAAACCTGTCCGTATTCCCTGGCCAGGCCACGGAGTTTTCCAATGTTTTTTTCAAGCAGGCCGATGCGAAGATCAAACAGGTAGGTGACTTTGTTTTTAAGCCAAACACTGTAATCGGGATTAAAAGCCACCGGGGTAAATGAGGTCTGGCCGTTGTCTTTGGCCAGTGCCAGGTGCATCTGGGCGGTGCGCTTGCCCAGCCGGATCACGCCCTTCATCAGTTTATTGCCCAGCTGGGAGCGGGTTTGCGGAGATAGGTTTTTCGGTTTTACCGGATCGAATAAAGTTTCCCTGGGTTCCCAGGTGAGCTGGACCTGATGATTTTGATCAAATCCGCTAAAAAAAGCATTTACTTCCTGAAGCATCCATTTCCAGGCATCCCCTTCGTTGTCCAGTTTTTGCTGCATCAGGCCTAGGGATATCCGGGGTTTATCCATCCGGAGCCAGCTGATGCTTCCCATAAACTGGGCGGTATACGGGAAATGATTTAAATTCAGGAAACGGGACAATTCCAGGTCGGGATTGCTTTCGGGGAAAATCCGCCTGAACCATTTGAAAAAATAACGGTTGTTGTAAATCACCGCGGTATTGCTTTGTTCCGTCTTCAGAATTTCAGAAACCACCTTTTTTCCGGCAGGAGCTTTAAAAGAATTTACACTTTCAAATTGAAGGAAGCCCTGGTTCAGGGGAACTTCTTTGTTTTTAACCATCAGGTCAAAAAGCAGGTTGCGAAAATCAGCGGTGTACAGCGCATCGATCAAAAGGCCTTCCTTGGTATCCGCTCTCAGCCGGGAGATCACAGGGGTTTCTGAGTATTGTGGTTCATCCTCTTCGGGAATGTGGGCGAGCGGAAGGAGGTATTGATGGCTGAACGCTTCCTTAAACTGGACCTCTATCATCAGGATATAATAAGCCTGCTTTTTGTCGCCTAGCCGGTGCGCATGATCCATGCGGATATGCTTGATGGTGCTGCTTTTGCCCGCAAACCAGCGGCAGGTGATGATATAATCCGGGAGAACCAACTCTTCCAGGTCTTTTTTCAACTGGAGGTCTTCAAAAAGATTCTCCCAGGAATGGCTGGTTTGCAGTTTCTTTCCTATTTCCATATGGACTGGGGCACAAGGTAAGAAAATCGGTAATCAGTAATCAGTGGTCAGCGATCAGCATTCAGCAGGAAGGGCAAGGTGGATTTCCTTATTTTACGCTTTTCTATGAGCCAGGAAAAAACAGCTATTAAAACCACTTATTTCAGCATAGCCGGGAATGCGTTGCTGGCCGTAATAAAATGGCTGACGGGATTCTTTGGCAATTCTTATGCTATGATTGCCGATGCCATTGAGTCAACCACTGATATTTTTGCCTCCGTCCTGGTTTTGATGGGCATAAAATACGCAAGCAAACCGGCCGACAAAGACCACCCCTATGGCCATGGCCGGGCGGAGACCCTGGTGACTTTTATCGTGGTCGGATTCCTCATCGTATCGGCCACCGTGATCGCCTATGAAAGTGTCCGGCATATCCGCACGCCGCATGAAATGCCCGAATCGTATACGCTTTGGGTGCTGGGAGCCATCATCCTCTGGAAAGAATTGTCCTATCAATGGGTGATCCGTAAAAGCAGGGAAACCAATAGTTCATCCCTGAAAGCGGATGCCTGGCACCACCGGAGCGATGCGGTCACTTCCGTGGCTGCCTTCATTGGGATATCCATAGCCCTCGTCGGCGGTGCCGGATATGAAGCCGCTGATGACTGGGCCGCTTTGTTCGCCTCTGTATTTATTATATACAATGCGTGGTTGATTTTCCGGCCCGCCCTGGGTGAAATCATGGATGAACATCAATACGATGACCTGATCACCCAGATCAGGGAAGTAGCACACCGGGTTGAAGGGGTGCAGGGAACAGAGAAATGTTTTATACGCAAGGCCGGCATGAAATACCTGGTGGATCTTCATGCAAAAGTGGATGCCGAAATTCCGGTCAGGCAGGGGCATGAAATTGCACACAGGCTGACGGATGTGCTTAAAAAAGAAATTCCCCTGATCGGGTATGTTCTGATTCATATTGAACCAGAGGAGGTTTGAGGTTTGAGGTGCGAGGTTTGAGGTGCGAGGGCGGGTCATACCTTTAATGGGTCAGGATGGACCCAGGGTTTGCGATAGGCTCGTTCAAGCAGCTTGGTGGCTTCCGCATCGCCTTTTACAATGCGTTTAACGGGATCATACATCATCGCGCGACCGGTTTCCATGGCATGATTGGCCAGGATGCAGGAGGCCGTGGAAATATGGCCTTCTTCGATATCGGCCACGGGACGTGTTTTATTTTCAATGGCGGCCAGGAAATCCAGCATATGGAGGCGGGTGGCGGGAGCGGCATTGAGTTCAATCCGTTCTTCGGTCAGGTCTTCCGGGTATTTTTCTTTTTCATAAACTACATCCATATGTATTTTTTGGCCCTTGGGATCCTGGGGGATAAAATCGCAGCGCATGGTACTGGCGATCAGCATCCCTTTGTCTCCGTATAAGGTGAAAGACCAGGGATAGTCCGGATTGTCCGAATTGCCCCAACTCCTTTGTTGCCATACGCAGTGGAGTTCGTCGTATTCAAAAATGGCGGTTTGGGTATCGGCGATGTTGGACTTTCCCCCTTTTTGCACGTAGATGCCCCCTACGGAAGTGATTTTTTCAGGCCATCCCAGTTTGAGCATCCATCGCACGGTGTCAAACATATGGACACACATATCACCCATGATGCCATTGCCGTATTCCATAAAAGTCCTCCACCAGCGCAGGTGGGGAAGGCCGTCATATGGCCTCAGGGGGGCTGGGCCGGTCCACATTTCGTAATCCAGGAAGGAGGGCACAGGCTCAACCGGAGGATTGCCGTTGTTGCGCATATGAATGTAACAGCACATCTCCACATGGGAGATCTTGCCTAATAAACCCGCATCTACAATATTTTTTTTGGCATCAATCAGGTGGGGCGTGCTTTTACGCTGGGTGCCAACCTGCACCACTTTATTGTATTTTCTGGCGGCAGCCACCATGGCTTCCCCTTCGATCACATCTACACTGATGGGCTTTTGCACATAGACGTGGGCACCCGCTTTCACCGCGTCGATGGTCTGCAGGGCATGCCAGTGGTCGGGGGTGCCGATCACCACCAGGTCGAGCTCATTTTCGGCAAGCATCTTGCGATAGTCCCCATACAGTTTTGGCGTTTTGCCTGATTTTTGACGTTGTGTCACCAACTTTGCCGCGCCGTCCAGCATGTTTTTATCCACATCGCACAGGGCTACGACATCTACGGGTGAAACCTGAATGAGCCGTAATAAATCGCTTTTGCCATACCAACCCGTCCCGATAAGGGCAACCCGGTAATTTTTGGCAGGATAAAACAGATCCAGGTTCGGTAAACCAAAGGCAGAAATGGCCAAAGAGGCCGTAGAGCTTTGAAGAAAGCGGCGGCGGTTGATGTTAAAATGATCCATGTGATAAAGATAGGGAAAAGGTGGGTGGTGGGTGGTGGATGGTGAAAATTCCGGTGAACAGGATTTCACTTTCGGAACCTGGGGCGCGACTGGTTTCGTCCACCGCTTATCAATCACCACCCACCATCACACTTTTCCGCTAATTAAAAAATTTTTTCTGAAGTGATTGACAAAAGTAAAACTAATCGTATATTTGCGATATACATTTTAAAATGGCCTATACCAAAAAAGAGGAATTCGGAACCCGCGAGCAGGCCCTGGCTGCTTTTGCCAAAGCCTTGTCCCACCCGGCCCGCATAGCCATCCTGGGTATTTTATCGAAAAAGGAAGAATGCATATGCGGGGAAATCGTGGAGGACCTTCCACTGGCCCAAAGCACCGTGAGCCAGCACCTGAAGGAACTTAAAGAAGCCGGATTGATCCTGGGAGAAACGGTTGGGCCGAGGAGTTGTTATTGTATCAACTGGAAAGCCTTTGAGCGGTTTTATGCTGAATTCAGCCAGTTGTTTAATAAGTTGAAGGCGCAGCAAGGTAGGTGTTGTTGAATAGGATTAGTAGGATTAGTAGGATTAGTAGGATTAGTAGGATT
>CAYOPD010000100.1:0-5723 GCA_964405735.1 uncultured Saprospiraceae bacterium
CGAAGCGACCGAACAACTGGCCTGCACCTTTAATGGAAAACCGATGTCCATCGCGTTTAATGGCAAATTCCTCATCGAAATGCTGAGTGTGATGTCCACGGATGAAATCAGCATCCGGCTTTCCACTCCTAACCGGGCGGGAATCCTCACTCCGGCAGAAGAGATCAAGGGACAGGACCTGCTGATGCTCATCATGCCGGTACTGCTCAACCAGGGCCATTGACCTGGCAAATGAAAACGGGGCTTTTCTTCGGATCTTTCAATCCGGTACATACCGGCCACATGATCATCGCCAATCACATGGCTTACCATACCGATCTTCAACAGGTATGGATCGTGGTGTCTCCGCACAATCCTTTAAAACCGGCCGCCGGCCTGGCAAATGATTACGACCGGCTGCATCTCGTTCAACTGGCCATCGGGGACAATCCGCGCCTCCGCGCATCCAAGGTCGAGTTTTCCCTGCCTAAGCCTTCTTATACCATTGATACACTCACCTACCTGAAAGAAAAACATCCGGAAAACGAGTTTGTACTGATTATGGGAGGGGACAACCTGGCCACTTTGCACAAATGGAAAAACTATGAAAAGCTGCTGGAACGTTACAAAATCTACCTGTACCGGAGGCCCAGGACAGAGGATGGGCCATTTATCCATCACCCTCATGTCAGGCTGGTGGAGGCGCCCCTGATCGATCTTTCAGCTACCTATATCCGGGACTGCATTAAAAAGGGGATGAATATTCAATACCTGGTGCCGGACGCGGTGTTTGAGTATCTGAGGGGATCGAGTATGTATAAGTGAAATTGGTGGCTGGTGGTTAGGGGTTGGCCGGTGGATATCTCAAAACTTAGACGGTCCCGACCTAAAAAACGGGGATTTATTTCAAATTTTCAAATTTTGAAATATCTATGGAATTACTTTTTAATTAACCCAGCTTAACTCCCGTCATTGTCAGTGATCCTCCGACCAGTTTATCATTAAAAAAATGGACCGGATCATTTTTGGTTTTAAGACCCAAGGCATAAAGAAGGGGATAATAATGGTCCGGGGTAGGAACAGCCAGTTTGGCGGCTTTATGGAGGTTTTGGTAGTTGATCAGGGCCTGATGGTCCCCGTCGCCGATCTTGTCTTTGAATACTGAATTCATTTCGATGGCCCAGTCGTATCCGTAATTGGTTTCGGATAATTTATTCCAGGCTACCATGCCCAGGTTGTGGACCATATTTCCGCTTCCGATGATCAGCACCCCTCTTTTGCGAAGGGACAACAATTCAGACGCCAGGGTATAATGATATTCCGGCGATTTGTAAAAATCAATGCTGAGTTGGAGCACCGGGATGCGGGCCTCAGGATACATATGCCTGACCACGGTCCAGGTACCATGGTCAAGGCCCCATTCGTGATCCAGATGAACCACGGTCTTACGGATGATCTTTTTGGTTTCTTCGGCCAGGTCGGGGCTTCCCGGGGCCGGGTATTTCACCTGGTACAATGCCTGGGGGAAGCCTCCGAAATCATGGATGGTCCTCGGATAAGTCATGGCGGTCACCGATGTACCCTGGGTCAGCCAATGCGCTGAAACACACAGGACCGCTTTGGGTGTGGGTATGGCTTTGCCAAGGGATTTCCAGGTCTGGCTGAATTCATTGTCTTCAATGCCATTCATCGGCGAGCCGTGCCCGATAAATAAAACGGGCATGGGCTTATCCTGGTCCGCCGGCAGATCGAAAAGATATTTTAAATCCATAGCATTGAACAATTTTAACTAAAACAAAAATCTTATTGTAAAAGTTGAACTTTTTTTACCGTTTGGGGTGACATTTCGGCATCAAGAGACACATAGTGCAGGTGAGGTTGTTCACGCTTAAGCGACTGCCCTATCACCAATTGGGAGATTGTCGTAGCAATGCGGCAATCTTTTTTTATTCATAACGGATTGGCTCATCCAGGCGGGACGCTTTTTGTGAAGGAAGTATGGAAGCTCCCAGACCAATGCCAATCACGGTGAACCCCACCAGGATAAAATCGGCCAGCCTCAGGTTCAGGGGGTACCGGTCCACTAAAAATCCTTCGGGGATAGGCACGAGGCCATAACGTTGCTGCAATAGATAAAACAGGATGGAGAGCAGGAAGCCCAGCAGGATGCCGAGGCAGGTAATCCAAAGCCCCGTTGTAAGAAAGATGGACCCGACGGTACCATCTTTCATGCCCATGGATTTGAGCACCATGATGTCCTTTTTCTTTTCCAGGACGATCATCCATAAAGCACCGACAATGTTAAAAGCCACCAGCACCAGGACAAAACTCAGGATGGCAAAGGATACCCATTTTTCCATCCTCATGAGTTTGTAAAAGGCGGCATCCTGTTGATAACGGTCCGCGATTTTGTACCCTCCTCCCAGAATTTCACGAATCTCCGTGATGGTTTGGTTTTTCAGATTGTAATCATTCAATTGGATTTCGTAACCCGTAATCAGTCCGGTTTTTCCGGCCAGGTCCTGCATAAAACCGAGGTCTACAAAAACGTACCGGTTGTCATAGTCCTGCTGGATGCTGAAGATGCCTGCCGGGATCAGCGATCTTTTTTTGAACGGTTGCACCAGGCTGGCTTTCCGATCGGGCATGAAGGCGGAAATCAGTGCAAAGGGATCATCGATGCTGATCGCAAGTTTATTGCGGATGCCCAGGCCGGCCACCGCCTGGTATCCCATTGGAGAAACCAGTTCGAAGGCTCCTTCATCCATTTTATTGAGGATATTGGAATGCAGGGCATAGGCGGTATCAACTCCTTTAAGGGTGGCAAAATCCTTGATGTCTTTGTATTCAAGCAGGGCTGTTTCTTCCAGGAAGGCCGACACGGAGCGGACATTAGCCGTACGCAGCAAGGCTTCATGAACCGCTGGATCCTGCTGAAAAGTCTTGCCACGCTCCAGGGTGATCTTCAGATCCGGATTAAACGAGTTGAATAGTCCTTTGATCAGATCTTCAAATCCGTTCAAGACCGATAGGACCAGGATGAGGGCAGCCGTACCGACCCCGATGCCCAATACCGATACCCCTGAAATGATATTGATGGCCTGGGTGGATTTTTTGCCAAACAAATACCTCGTGGAAAACGGGAAGACCAGCATCGGGGCAAAGGTCGGCATATTGTGTTGAATTGTTGAATTGTCGAATTGTCCAATTGTCCAATTGTCGAATTGTCGAATTGTTTTAGCACTACTAAATCCAACATTTGCTGATCGCTGATCGCTGACGACTGATTGCTGATCTCTGACTATTGACTACTGGTGTTCAAAGCTCGTTGCTCCTGGCT
Organism: uncultured Saprospiraceae bacterium; assembly: GCA_964405735.1. Taxonomy (GTDB): domain Bacteria; phylum Bacteroidota; class Bacteroidia; order Chitinophagales; family Saprospiraceae; genus JADJLQ01. The sequence continues at coordinate 3,320 of CAYOPD010000100.1, forward strand.
AATAAAACCCACTATCCTGTATCCTTCTCTTCAAAGGCCGGGTCATGCAGGTAGGGCCTCCTCCGCCTTTCAGGCTGATTTCGGTACCTTCATACTCATAAACGGTGCATCCTGCCAATCGCAAAGCGGCTGCGGTCCGGGGATTTCCTTCGACCATGAGGCAGATCCGGGGGCCCAGGGCCAGGACATTACAGGCCATACTTTCAAACTCCGCATCCGGGACTTCAATCAGGTGGAAATGCCGGTCCAGAAGGGTGTTGCGAAAAGAAACCGGCATCAGTGGGGAATATACCACAGCCAAATCGCGGTCAACCGGACTGAATATGGACATCAGGTGAAACACATCGCCAGGCCCGTTATAATGAGGCAGATCCGCGACGATCACTTCCAATTCAAATGGTTCGAGCAGGGCTTTGACCTGGTCTATTCCATCCTTATTGGTGCGGTAAGTATGACCAACGGCCAGGGTTCGTTCATCGATCCAGGCCACATCACCCCCTTCCAGGGTGCCTGGATATTGTATGGATCCGAGGAGAGGCACCTGATTAAGTGTACACCAGTCACGAATGGCATCCGGTTCTTCTTTTCGTTCTGGCTTTCCCATATTACCCAGGATCATGCCCTGATCGGTGGCCAAAGCGGCATCCCTGCAATAAATGGAATCCAGGCTGAGAGATTCCGGCCCGTCCAGGCAGTGGACCTGGCCCACATATTTTTTCAGAATGGATTCGAAAGCAGCAAATTCTACCAGGGTGCGATGGAAGTCCGGAGCATGCGTAAAATGGAGTTTTTGCCATTCGGCATCGATTTTAGCCTGGGATTGAAAGGCTGCCTGTGGGCTTTTGATCAGGACTTGTTCGATTTTTCCGAATTCACTTTGAGCGGTCACTCGGGCTTTCATGGGTTGGAGGTTTTAACTGTTTTCATCCAGGCATATACCGGCAGTCCGGCAATCAGTAACAGGAAACCCCAATAAACGATCTCCGCTCCGGAACCGATCACCGCGATCACCGAAAAAATAAAGGCCAGGGCAGCTACGATCAAATGGATGGGTTTCCATTTCATCAAGCCCGGAGCCCTGCCCCGGATGAGGAAGGCGATCACTGAAAAGAGGTAGGGAATCAACATGGCCATGGTGGACAGCAGAATTGCAAATTCATAAGCTGAAGCCAGGGACTTTTGGTAATTCATGAAGATGAGGGCCGAGATCAGGAGGCTCGATGCGACCAGGCTGAAAACCGGTGTTTTGGATTTATTTTCCCTGGCAAAAATGCGGGGAAGCAATTGATCTTCAGCCGCAGCAGCAGGTATCTGTCCCTGCATGAGGATCCAGCCGTTGAGGCCTCCGAAGGTGGATATTACCGCACCGGCTCCTACAAGGTAACGGGCCCAACCTCCCCAGATCTCATTGGCTGCATCAGCGAGGGGCGCTTTTGACTGCACCAGGATGTCAGGAGGCAAGATCCCCATGACCGCCAGGGTTATGAGAACATAAATGAGGGTACCGATCGAGGTACCGTAAACCGTCGCTTTTGGTATGTTTTTTTCCGGTTGATCCATTTCCGTGGACGGGATCGTAGCACATTCAAGGCCTGTAAAGGCAAAAAAGGTCAGGGTAGTGGTTGTGAGTATGGCGGAAAGGACAGAAGTTTCCGAGCGGTTAAAGTCCGAAAAATGGCCGGTCTGGATATAAAATAAACCACCGATCCCAATCATCAACAGCGGGATGATTTTCAGGATGGTCGTGATCAACTGCATTTTTCCCGCATTTCGAATCCCTGTAGTGTTTAACCAGGTCAGAAACCAGATCATTCCCAGGCAGGTCAGGGCTGCTGCCAGGGTACTATTGCCTAAAACCGGAAAAAACGTAGTGAGATAACTTGTGCAGGCAATCGCCAGGGCGGCATTGGTACACCAGATGCTGATCCAATAAATCCAGGCTACCTGGAAACCGGCAAAATGGCCCAAGCTATCGCGAACATAGGCGTATGGCCCACCTCTTGCAAGGGGCATGAGCCTGCTTAACCATGCGTAGACCAGGGCCAGGCATATTGCCCCTGTGCCGGACAGCAGCCAGGCCAAAAGACTCAGACTGCCATAGGATGCCAGTGTGGCAGGCAACATAAAGATGCCGGACGCCACCATATTGCCGACGACAAGGGACGTGCCGGTCCAAAGTCCTATTTTTTGTTTTTCTGGAGTCATTGCTGGATCGCTCTAAAGACTGGGATAGACGGACAAGGTAAGAAATAGGATTGAGGGTTGAGGATTGAAGATTGAGGGTTGAGGGTTGAGGGTTGAGGGTTGAGGGTTGAGGGTTGAGGATTGAGGGTTGAGGATTGAAGATTGAAGAATTATTTTATATTTTCGCAATACACACATTACCTTAATCTTAAAGGCATGG
>CAYOPD010000100.1:5823-14874 GCA_964405735.1 uncultured Saprospiraceae bacterium
CCTCACCCCTCACTCCTCAACCCTTTTCATATACTTATCCCTTCTAAGCATAGCATTTTCCCGCACATCTACATAAAAGAAGTTATAGTCGGCGATGTGATAGTTTTTGCTTTTATACAGAAAACTCCAGGGGAATTTGGGTTTGTGTACCCAAAGTATGTTTTTATAGATTTGGGCATCGGCAATTTGTTTGAGAATGCCCCCGTTGAATTTCCACAACACAGCGCCTTTATGAAGGCTTTTGTCCGCATAGCTGGTATCGGCCCGCCAGGATATGGGGTTGGTGACGATCATGGGTTTTTCCCCGGCCAGGAAACGGGGTTCATAACCATATTCAAAGGTACGCCAGCTATTGATGCATCCAAGGGCTTCCGGTGAGTCGCAGGCCGGGATATGGTCGAAATAATCCCGGGGCACGGGGATCCCGGCCAGGTAGGCCACGACGAGCTTTTTCTGAAGTGGAGTCCCGTCAAAAAATTCCTTCATCAACCGCATGCCATGCGTCGTTCCCTGGCTGTGCGAAGCGATGATGATGGGCCTGCCCGCATGATAATGTTCGAGATAATAGCGGAAAGCATCGCGCACATCCTGATAAGCCAGTTCAAAGGCGCGTTTTGCCTTTGAAGTATCCCGAGTGAAATAAGCCTTTAAATGGGCTTGCCGGTATCTCGGGGCATATACCTGGCCCGCCTGATTGAAGATGCTGGCCTGGTATTGTATGGGCTTGCGGTCCGTGTGTTTGTTGATTTTATTCACGGCCAGGGAAGCATTCCACTGTTTATGGTCATTTTTGTTGTTGAAGGATGTGGGATGGATGAAAAAAACATCCACCGGTGCATCTTTCACTTCAGTCAAGCCGGCGGGAACAAGGTCGGACTTGTCTTTCAGGGCAGGCAACGCGGCCCAGTTTCGCTCATCGGCGTAATCGGTTCGTTCCTCCTCATGGACGATATACTTCGAAGCAGAACAAGATGCCAATAGTACAAACAAAAACAAGACCATGAGTCGATTCATGCTGCAAAGGTAAAAGGTATTCGCAGCAAGGAAAGAAAAGCTTGACATTGCCGTCTGGATGATCAAGGCCTGTTGATTGACCCTGAGGATTGATATGCAGGGACAACCTTGAATTGCCATTATCTTTGCGGGCTGATGACGACACAGGCCCAAACCACCGATATCCGGGCATTAAACCCCGAGCAGCTTGAATCCTGGGTCCTGGCTTTGGGCGAACCCCGGTTCCGGGCAAAACAAATCTATCAATGGCTTTGGAAAAAACAGGTTACGGAATTTGACCGGATGAGCGATCTTTCAAAGGCATTGAGGGAAAAATTAAAAGACAGCGCTGTGATCCGCCCCCTCGTGCTCGACAAAGCCCAATTCAGCACAGACGGGACCATCAAGTTTCGTTTTACCCTGCACGATGGCCACAAGATCGAATCCGTATTGATCCCGGTTGCCCAGGACCAGAGATATACCGTCTGTGTTTCCACCCAGGTCGGTTGTAGCCTTACCTGCAGTTTTTGTGCGACCGGCAGGATGAAAAGAGTCCGCAATCTGGAAGCCGCGGAAATCGTAGACCAGTATGTGCTGGTCAACCGGCAATGCCTGGAAAAATACGGCGTACCTCTTTCCAATATCGTCTACATGGGCATGGGGGAGCCACTGCTCAATTACCGGGAAGTGATGCGAAGTGTGGATCTGCTGACGAATGAAAATGCCCTGGGTATCAGTCCCCGCCGCATTACCGTGAGTACGGCCGGGATTGCAAAAATGATCCGGCAACTGGGTGACGATCACGTCCGGTTCAATCTGGCCCTATCCCTGCATGCGGCGGACGATGTCAAGCGAAATAAGATCATGCCGATCAATGAACAGAACCACCTGGAAGTGCTCATGGAGGCCCTGGAATTTTTTTATGCAAAGACCCAGAACGAAATTACCTATGAGTACATTGCTTTCAATCAGTTCAACGATTCCCTGGCCGATGCCCAGATGCTGACCCGCCTCTGCAAAAGAAATTTTCCCGTCAAGGTAAATATCATAGAATACAATCCGGTCGAAGGGGTGGAGCTGAAAAAATCAAACAAAGACCGCCTGGAACAATTTGCCTCCTACCTTTATAATCACGGCGTAAACGTCACGATTCGCCGCAGCCGGGGCAAAGATATTGATGCCGCCTGCGGGCAATTGGCGAATAAGGATTAGAGAGGGTGGTCCGATGCTTCGGCCGGTGGGAAGTGGGGGTTGATTGCAGGATCCTCCAATGCCCTGGAATTGCTGAATAGGTTAGACTGCTTTACCAACCACCTCCCGCAACTGCGGGACACCGACCACTATTTATTCTTCTCTCCCACGAAATACACAAACTCATCTCCCAACCTCAATGACAGGGTCAGTATTTTCTTGTTCTCGGAGAATTCCACGTTTTTCCAAGTTCCGGCATCCTGGTTTTCATATCTGAGTCCGAATCCCTCGTCGACCGGCTCCAGACGGATGCGACGGAACTCCTTTACTTTTTCTTCAGGGAAATACTGGTGGAGTATAAAGTCATAGGTGTTACCTGAATTTCTGACCACTTCCAGGGTGGGCAGCTGATTCGCGGGAAGAGCTATACAGCGGAAGTCGAGGATCGGATTGGTGATATAACGACCTTCCAGGATTTCAGGATCACCGTTTTCGGACGGATGGCAGGAAAAGAAACCAAAAGGCAACAGGAGCAGTATAATCCAGTACTTCATAGGCCGGTGTTTAAATTAAAGACCGGAACAGGGATGACAAAGGTTGGTGAAAAGGCAGAAAAAATAAGGATTAACCTTCAGCTCCCAAAAACCTGCCTTTGGTCCACCAGGATTTCCATCCGGCGGGCTGTTGTTTCATCCTTTCCACTTCTTCGCGGATGGCATGTTCGATCAGTTGTTTTTCAGCTTTGATGGTGGCCTGGGTCCGGAAGGTATTGATTTCATTTTCTTCGGCGATCTTGTTGTGAGTGGCGGTTGCAAGGATGGAGGTAAGTTGTTTGTGATTCATTTCAAACACCTGCTCGTGTTTGTGAAGCACATAGTCGTAAGGGCTGCGGCTGGAGATCAGTTTCACAAAGATCGGAGCCGTTTCAATGGCAATGAATAAAAGCATGATAAACAGGCTGGCCATCCAGATGGCCCCGCTTTTTTCAGCCAGGCGGGAGAGGGCATCGATGCGGGAAGCAAAACCACCCAGGCCTTCGCGTTGCAGCCCGGTAATATTGGTGGTGGCCTCTGCCTGCAGGGATTTGATGGCGTTTTCTTTTTCGGTGATGAGGGGTTGGTTGCGGGCAATGGCCTCATTCAGTTCTGATTCTGCCTTATCCGCGTCCTGTTTTTTGGTTTTATAGATGGGGCCGAGGTTGCGTTGTTTCGATCCTCCGGTTCCATCGGCCTCCTGCCTGGCGGCTTCGGCCAGTTCATCCCTTTTTAGCCTTAGTGTTTCGACTTCGGACTTGTAAGTGCTGATCTCCTGCTGCAGGCCGGTAATCCGGGTATCAAACCTTTCCTGGACTTTTTGTTCCTGGGTTTTATATACTTCCTGCTCCATGCTGATCAGTTCTGCATTGATCTCTTTTTCAAATATTTTTAATTCCAGCGGTTTGGAGATGACGATCGAAATGATGACGGCCAGCACCAGCCTGGGAAGGGCCGTGAAAAAATCCAACCATCCGGACCCCTGGCGTTTCATGCTTGACACAATGTAGCGGTCCAGGTTGAAGATCATCAGGCCCCAGGTCAGCCCAAAGGCAAGCGAAGCAATCCATGAATCAAATACAGTATGTATGGCATAAGCGCTGGCGATAAAGGCCAGGACCCCGGTGAAAAAAATGGTGGCTCCGATGCCGATGTATTTGTTGATATCGGTTGGGCTTTTTTTTAATACAGCGGGGTTGGATCCTGAACACATCAGGAAAAACCGTTCCAGTTGACTCATACCTTTGGTTTGATTTTTTTAATTAACCTCAAGGTATTGGTGAAAATAGTGGACGGGTTTATTTATTCGACGGGATCCCGGAATTGCACTACGACTTTAATTTTTTTTTATGATTAAAGGAGAAAGGGAGAAGGATAACAAAAAAAGGCCGCAGGGGATGCCTGCGACCTTTTGGTATTCTAGAAAAAGTTTAAATCAATCGGAATCCCTGTTGAAATCACGGTCGCCGCTGCTGTCGCGATTTCCACCACGAAAGCCGCCGCGGTCACCACCGCCGGTCCTTCCGCCGCGGTCACCGCCTCTGCTGAAACCACCGCGGTCGCCACCTGAACGGTAACCACCACCGTAGCCACCTTCGCGTCTTGGCCTGAATCCACCGCCGCCGCTTCCGCCGCCGGGTCTCGGGCCCCTGTCTTCTTTAGGGCGTGCTTCATTAACATTTAATTCCTTTTCCATCCAAAATTGGCCATTGAGGGCTGCAATAGCGGCTTTAGCTTCGTCGTCGTTTTCCATTTCAACAAAGCCGAATCCGCGGCTACGTCCGCTCATGCGATCCATGATAATTTTGGCAGACTTTACAGCACCGTATTGGGCAAATAAGGCCTCCAGCTGTGCATCAGTAGCATTGTAGCTGATGTTTGCAACATAAATATTCATTCTGAAAAAAATTTAAATAAGAAAATTGATTACTGATTTGATAAAAAAAACGTGCGGTTGGTTTTAATAAAATATTAGAGGAGGGGTGATTGGTATTGGAAAATCATATGCTGCAAATATCCGCGGTTAACCTCATGGTTCAACTTTAATTATTCAAAAGTAAGGTAATTTACAGGAATTGTTCAGGTCGTGAGCAGTTTTTTTACTATTTCTGAAATGGTTTTTCCATCCGCTTTACCACTCAATCCTTTGGTGGCCAGCCCCATGATCCGGCCCATGTCCTTGATCCCTGAGGCCCCTTCGGCCTGGATCAGGCCCCGGATAAAGGATTCCAGTTCTCCCACCGTCATCGGCTGAGGCAGGTAACGCTGAATGATTTCGATTTCTTCCCGCTCCACCTGGGCGAGGTCGGCCCGGTTCTGGGTTTCATATATGGCGAGGGAATCCTGTCTCTGTTTTACCAGCTTCTGAAGCAGTTTGATTTCACGCTCCTCATCCATGGCAAGCCCGCTGCCATCGGTCTTCGCCAGCAAAATGGCTGCCTTCACAGCCCTTGCACCTCGAAGCCATGCCTGATCTTTGGACTTCATCGCGTCCCGGATATCGTTGTTGATTTTTTCTTCCAGGTTCATATTAGCTATTGCTCGTGTAATGAAAAATCAAAAACCAGGTAAACCGGGTTTTTGACGTAACAATATTAGTTATTTTGACGGTTGAACCGGACTAGTTTTTAACGGAAGTATTGGCCCCGGCGGGAGCCTCTTCTTTCTTGGCGGCAGCCAGGTTGGGAAGGCCGAGTTTAGCCCTCACCAGGGAACTTACATCCGAGGCCTCGTCGGCATAAAGAAGGATGCCCGTGCTGGAATCAAATATATAAGCGTATCCGGCTTCTTTGGCAACTTCCTGGATGGCCTTGTTGACCCTGTCGAGGATAGGCTGAAGCAGAGCTTCCCTTTTTTGCGCCAGCTGGCCTTGCATTTCCTGCTCGAGTTTGGCCAGTTCTTCCTCTTCTGCTTTTAATTTATCGGCCTGTTCCTGCAGGGCTTTGGGGGCTATTTCACCTTGTTTTTCCTTGCGGGCCAGTTCCTGGTATTTGGCCTGGAGCGCTTCCACTTTCTGCTGGCCCTGTTTGGAGAGTTGTTCCTGGTAGGCTTTGAGATTGGATTCCGCCTGCTTTACTTCCGGCACTTCTGAAAGGATGCCGGCGCTGTTCAGATAACCGAATTTCTGGGCGTTCCCCTGCAGTCCAGCGATCAGGAGGACAGCTACGAGGATGTATTTAATGGATTTCATGTATAATTTCCTGTTTTAATGTACTGTTTCGGGCGGCAAAGGTACTACTGAATTCCCAACTTTTTGAGTATATCTGGGGTTTTGTCCAGTGCGGCGCTTGAGAATATAACGCCTGCAGAACTGCCTTTGTCGAGGATCAGGTCAAAACCACGGGTAGTGGCGTAATCCTGGATGGCCCGGTAGACCTTATCCTGGATGGGTTGAACCAGTTCCTGCCTTTTCATAAAGAGGGCTCCTTCAGGACCGAATTTTGACTTTTGCATCTCCATCACCTCTTTTTCTTTAGCCATGATATCGTCTTCTTTGGTCTTGCGCTGATCGTCCGTAAGGAGGACTTGTTCGGCCTGATATTTATTGTACATGACTTTGATCTTTTCCCGGGCGTCGGAGATCTCCTGTTTCCAGGTGGCAGTCAGTTTGTCCAGTTGTTCCTGGGCCTTTTTATATTCGGTCAGGTTTTCCAGCACCTGGGTGATATCAACAATGGCGATCTTTTGTGCGGAAGCGAATGTCCAGCCGAAAGCCAGGATGAGGACAAAGAGTACTTTTTTCATAATCGATGATTTAAATTCAAAGTTATTATTTTTATTCATGTCGTTAAAATGGTAACTGTATTGATCCACAAAAAGTTACACTTGCTAACCGGATGTCCGGTTACCTGCTTTTTGTAAAAAACTGAAAACAAGATCTTTAGAAAAAAGCCCCGGTTATTTCCATTAAAAAGAATAACATAAATTGGTCGGACTATTAAAGGATTTAACGAATAAGAAACCGGACAGTATGGCATTAAACGTTCAAGGGCAAATGGTGGACCTGGACCAGCGAAAAATCTACGGGGTGGAGATCCAGGTATCGGAAGGCCGGATCCTGGGCATCCAGAAAACAAGGTCATCGAAAGGACCGTTCCTTTTACCCGGTTTTGTGGACGCTCATATCCATATCGAAAGTTCGATGCTGGTGCCTTCTGAATTTGCCCGTATGGCCCTCCCTTTTGGCACCCTGGCGACGGTATCCGACCCCCATGAAATTGCCAATGTGCTGGGTGTGCCCGGAGTCTATTACATGATCGAAAACGCCGAAGAACTTCCCCTTGAAATCTTATTTGGGGCCCCTTCGTGTGTACCGGCCAGCGCCTTTGAAACCGCCGGAGCCCACCTGGACAGCCAGGAGGTTGCCGGTTTGTTGTCTGATCCCCGCATTGGTTACCTTTCGGAAGTCATGAATTATCCGGGGGTGATCCACAGGGACACTGAACTGATGGCTATGATCCGGGCAGCCGGGAAAAATAAAAAGCCGGTGGATGGCCATGCTCCGGGACTGCGCGGCGAAGCCCTGAAGTCCTATGTTTCCGCCGGGATCCAGACTGACCATGAATGTTTTTCCTACGATGAAGCCAGGGAAAAGCTGGAACTGGGCATGAAGGTCATCATCCGGGAAGGCAGTGCGGCAAAAAACTACGCTGACCTCGCGCCCCTCATCCGGGAATTTCCCGAACGGCTGATGTTTTGTTCCGATGACAAACATCCCGATGATCTCCTCCATGGACATATCAATCAGCTGGTGGCCAGGGCTGTCCGGGATGGCTATGATCTTTTTGATGTTCTGCGCATTGCCTGTATCAACCCAAGACTGCATTATCCACTGGCCGGTGGACGGCTCAGGGTCCAGGATCCGGCTGATTTTATCCTGGTAGATGACCTCACGGAATTCAGGGTTCGGGACGTATTTGTGAAAGGGATAAAGGTGGTTCAGGATGGTGAATGCCGGTTGGCTTCAAAACCGGTGCCGGTAGTCAATGCTTTTCATTCGGCCCTTGTTTCCAAAGAAGACTTCAGTTTGCGGGCCCTTTCGGAAAAGATAGCGGTGATCGAGGCCCTCGACGGTCAGTTGATTACCCGGGCACTGGATTCACCGGCCCTTATACGGGATGGATATGCAGTTGCTGATCCTAAAAATGATGTTTTAAAAATTGCCGTGGTCAACCGGTACCAGCCCGCCAAACCCGCTATAGGTTTTGTCCGGGGTTTTGGGCTCAAAACAGGTGCTTTTGCATCCTGCGTAGCCCATGATTCACACAATATCGTGGCAGTAGGGACTGACGATGAATCCATCGCCCGTGTGGTAAACAAAGTCATCGAACAAAAAGGAGGGATCGCCGCTTCACTCAGCAGTTTTGTGCTGGGGCTGGAATTGCCTGTGGCCGGGATCATGAGTCACCAGGATGGGAAGACTGTAGCGAAAGCCTACAGCATGCTGGATCATTTTGTGCGCAAAGACCTGAAATCCCCCCTCCGTGCGCCTTTTATGACCCTTTCATTCATGGCCCTACCTGTGATCCCCGCACTGAAAATGACGGATAAGGGTCTGTTTGATGGGGAGCGGTTTGAGTGGACGACGGTGTTTCGGTGAACAATAGTCAATAGTCATTGATTAGGCTTCATTCGATCAGACAAATAATTCCCGGAAAAAAGCCTCCACCTTTCTTTCGTCCAGTCTGCCCTCCGTCCTCAGCCCACTGCACAGATCCAGGCCATAAGGCCGAACTTCATCCATAGCCGCTTTTACATTTTCCGTTCGGAGTCCCCCTGCAAGGAATACCGGAATGGACACACTTTCCGTGATTTTACGGCTCAGTTTCCAGTCGTGGACACGGCCGGTGCCTCCAAGCACTTTTATGCTCAGGTTTGGATTGCCGCTGTCGAGGAGGAGGGCATCGACTTCAGCAGATACAGATATCGCTTCTTCCACAGATCTTTCATCTAGGACATGGATGACCTGCACCAATTTTACATAGGGCATGGATGACCGGAGCATGTCGTAGGAGCCTTCTTTGAGGGCATCAACCAGTTGAATGGTATTGGTGAGGGTGAGCCGGTGATGCCGGATGATGTCTTCCGGTTTGGTTTCACTGGTCAGCAAAAATGTCCCGATAGGCGGAGGAACTTTACGGGCGATGCGTTGAATCATTTCGTCGCTGATCACTCCCGGCCCGCTGGGCATTTTGCCTACCAGGCCCAAAGCCGATGCCCCATAACGGATCGCGATGGAGGCTTCCTCTTCGCTGCTGATGCAGCATATTTTGACTCGGGGGAACAAGTTGAGGATTGAGGATTGAGGATTGAGGATTGAGGATTGAGGATTGAG
>CAYOPD010000101.1:0-14797 GCA_964405735.1 uncultured Saprospiraceae bacterium
ACCTTTTGACCATTACCGATTATACCGGTTGGGACCCGGAGGTCAATTCCGATGACTTTGTAACCAATGTGGCCCAGGGTTATGATTTTTATTCACCCCCGCTTCCCAGGACTATTGTCGGCGGTATAAATATTAAATTTTAATTCACACTAATTTTCAGCAATCATGAAAAAGTCAATCTATATATTATTGATCGTCCTGTTTGCGGCTTGCGACAAGGAACTGGATGTCAAGCCCACCCAATCCATTGATGAAACCAACGCGCTGGCCACCGCCCAGGATGTCAAAGTGACCCTTACCGGTGCCTATGATGGCCTGGCTGATGGCGATGTATACGGAGGTGGATTTCAGTTTACCAGTGAGCTGGTAGCCGACGATCGTGAAGTTAGGTTCATTGGGACTTTTGCCGGCCAGGATGAAATGTGGCGCAAAGCCATGACGGCAGGTAATACCCAGGTCCTGGCCACCTGGAGGGATGCTTATGTAGCCATCAACCGGGCAAACAATGTCTTGTCAGCCCTTGATAAACTGGATGCCGCCGATAAAAGCCAGGTTGAGGGTGAGGCACGCCTGATCCGCGGAGCTGCTTATCTTGGGCTTATCAATCTTTTTGGGAAGGCCTGGGGCGATGGAGATCAAAATACAAACCCTGGCGTCCCCCGTGTAACCACTCCGACCCGCGTCGTTACTGAAGCGGATAACCGCGCAAGGGCATCCGTGGCGGAAATTTATGCCCAGATCATCGAAGACTTGACCAAGGCGGAATCTCTCATGCCGGAATCCGCTGATCGTAATGGGTTCGGTACCCGCAATGCTGCCTCTGCATTGTTAGCCCGGACCTACCTGATCCAGGGCAATTTTGCCGCTGCAAGGGATGCGGCACAAAAGGTGATTGCCTCCGGAAAGCATGCCCTGGCCGATAGTTACGAGGAAGTTTTTGATGACCAGAGTGGCAGTTTTGATGCGGAGAGCATTTTTAAAATTATTGTGACCGAACAGGATGGGGTCAACAGTATGAATACTTATTTTGCTCCCGCTGCTTTTGCAGGGAGAGGGGATATTGTTATTCAAGCAAAACATACCGACTTGTATGGGCCAGACGATCCAAGAGGGCAATTTACGATTACTACATCTCGAGGAGTGTTCACCCGGAAACATCTGGACCAGTTTGGGGATGTAAGCATCATCCGGCTGGCAGAAATGTACCTGATCCGGGCCGAAACCAATTTCAGGCTGGGTACCGTGGTCGGTGCAAGCCCGCTGGAAGACATCAATGCCATCCGGGCAAGGGCCGGTGCGGGACTTTTGACCATAAACCAGATCAGCCTTGACCGTATCCTCCTGGAAAGGAAACTGGAACTGATGTTTGAAGGCCAGTTGCTTCAGGATGTCAGACGGCTGAAAAAGAATGTGGGTACTCTGCCGTTTTCAGACCCCAAAATGGTCTTGCCCATCCCGCAAAGGGAGATTGATACGAATAAGAGTTTAACCCAGAATAGTGGATATTAAATCAAATCTTAATTAGAAAACTTACTCTTCGGTTTTCAGTCCGCATTTAAAAGGGCATGCTGCTATTCGCAGCTTGCCCTTTTTTCTTTCTGATTCTCTTAAATACTATTGAGGCACACAAAGGGCTGGAACACGAGATGATCTGATGGTTGAAATAAAAGGAGATCACAATCAGATGATGTCCTGACTCCATCGGAGTCGCAATTTATTAGCCCATAATGAAAGAGTCAAAACGACTCCAGCGGAGTCGGACATGCCCGTTTTAATGATTTGCCTGCCAGGGATTTACATAATTATTCACCTGCTTAGGAATCAAGACGGCCGGGCGAAAGCAGCTTTTATGGGCAAATAATCAGAGAATTTAGTTAAACTCTCTTAAGGAGTTTCTAAAATTTCATTAACCTTAAGCAGGTGCCGTATTTTCATATTGATTTTATTAAGGCCGTTTATACGGCTCACTCACTCATTAAATTAATTAATTAAACTGGGCTTAAATGAAAAGACTTACTCTACTTTTTTGCTTATTCCTGATGGCTGCATCCGGGTTCGCCCAGCGAACCATAAAAGGTGTGGTCACGGATGAGAGCGGTGAACCGCTCATTGGTGCCAACGTCGTGGCCAAAGGGACCGCAATTGGTACCGTTACTGATGTTGATGGTGCTTATTCCATCATTGTTCCATCCGAAGTGACGGAACTGACTTTTACTTACACGGGATTTTATCCCCAGGATGTTGCCATAGGAACTCTGACCGAGATCAATGCCGTCCTTGAGGAAGGGGTGACCATCCAGGAAGTGGTGGTGACTTCTTTTGGTATCAAAAAGGATAAAAGCAACCTCGGGTACAATGTCTCTCAGTTGAACAGCGAAGAACTGACGGTAGCCCACACCACCAACATCACGAATGCCTTATCTGCCAAGGTTCCCGGGGTTCGTGCTTCCGGTGCAGGCGGTTCGTTTTCGAGCTCAAGCATCATTATCCGCGGGTATACCTCATTTACCGGATCGAATCAACCGCTGTTTATCGTGGATGGAATCGCGATAGACAATACGGGTGGCGGATCGGCCCTTCAAAACGGGGTCACCAATTCCAGCCGTGCCATTGACCTGAACCAGGACGACATCGAAAGCATCAGCGTCCTGAAAGGTGCCGCCGCAACTTCCTTGTATGGTTCAAGGGGAGCAAACGGCATCATCCTGGTGACGACCAAAAGCGGCAAGGTGAGAAAGAAACAGAACATCACCTACAATTTCACTTATGCCAACCAGGACATCAACCGGCTTCCCGATTATCAAAATGAATACGGCGCCGGCAATAACGGTACCTACAATTCGAACGGCCTGTCCTCCTGGGGGCCCAGGATTGATGGCAGGCAGGTATTGCTGCCCACGGTCTATCGTGGTTTGAACGGCCCGGGCGATACCTCAATGAGCCTTCAGGCATATCCCGATAATGTCAAAGATTTATTCCGGACGGCGCCGAACATGCAACACAATCTGAGCTTCCAGGGCGGGAAAGAAAACTACGGCTACCGGTTATCAGCGGGGTACCTGGATGACCAGTGGATCATGGATGGCAACCGGCTTAAAAGGTACAATATCGGTTTAAATGCAAACAGCGAGATCACCAAACGGCTAACGGCCGGGGTCTCCGCCAATTATACCCACAATACTTCAGTACGCAGCCCCCAGGGTAACCAGTTGGCCAATCCCTTGTTCCGGGCTTGGTTCACACCCAGGAGTTGGGATCTGACCGGCCGCCCCTTTGAACATCCGGTTACCGGAAATAATCTGGATTGGGGTAGCGGGGCGCACGATAATCCTTATTGGACCATAAAGAATAACCTTTACGATGACCAGGTGGACCGCATTTTCGGAAACTTTAATCTGCGCTATGAGATCAGCAAACTTCTGTCGGCCAATATAAAAGTGGGTACGGATAATTTTACATCCTCCGCCAGCCTTTACGATCAGATCGGGTCCACGGGTGGAGCAGGTACCAGTGCGGGTGGGCGAGGCGCCATCCGAGATATCCGGGCCGTTTCCAGGATCCTCAATACCACCGCCTTGCTGACTGCACAGAAGGATATCGGTTTATGGGACCTTACCCTGGTACTGGGTAATGAAATTCTGGACCAGTTCAGAAGCGACGCGCAGGTTACGGGATATGGGGTCACCGTACGTAATTTCAGAAACCTGAATGCCAACACCACCACTTATTTCCCTGTATTCAATAAATGGCAATACCGCCTGGTTGGTAATTTCGCCACATTCACAGCAGGCTATAAAAACTGGGGATCTATAGACTTATCTGCCAGAAACGATCAGAACTCCATTTTGCCTCAGTCTAACAATAACTACACCTATTATTCTGCTGCCATAAAAGTCAATCTGTTAAAAATCATCAGTTTGAATTCCCAGGTGTTAAGTGGTTTGTCACTGCTGGCCAATACGGGTCTGGTCGGCAATGCGAAACCTGAATTCCGTTATGCTACAGACAGTTATTACGCAGGAGCCGGCGCTGCGGATGGATTTGGCCCCAACATTGCCTTCCCATTCAATGGACTCTCCGGATTTACCCTTCAGAATGGAGCGGGCAACCCGGACCTGAAACCGGAGTTTACCCGTTCCACGGAATTTGGTGCAAACATTTCGCTTTGGGGCGGGCGGATCGGCATCGAAGCAGCGACCTATCAGCAAAAATCAACGGACATCATACTTTCCGTTCCCAATTCTTCGGCTGCCGGTATTTCGAGTATTGTTAGAAATGCCGGAGTGTTGAAGACCAAAGGCTTTGAGGGTTTACTCACCGTCACTCCAATAAAAGGAAAGGATTTTGAATGGAACGGGACGCTCAGTTTTACCCAATTCAAATCCACAGTCGAACAACTGGCCCCAGGGGTGCAGAATATCTTTCTGGGTGGCTTTACCACTCCCAATATCCGTTTGGTTGTGGGTGACGAATATGGCCAGATTTATGGGTCTGATTACAACCGCACCAACGATCCTACCGGAAAGCTTTTTAACCCAAGCTTACCCTATAACCCCAACGGGACTGTTGTAATTGGTGCAAATGGATTGCCCACGGCCACTTCAGGAGTTCAGAAAATAGGCAATCCAAATCCCAAATATCTTATGGGGATTACCAATGAATTCAGGTTTAAGGGATTTAACCTGAATGTGTTACTTGATATCAAGGAAGGGGGTGACCAGTATTCACGAAATCTGGCCGACATTCAGCGGAATGGCGTAGGAATCGAAACCGCTGAATTTGATCGGTTTAATTCGGACGGCACCTTGGCCAAGCCTTATGTTTTTGAAGGGGTGAAAGCCGACGGTACCCCCAATACTACCGCCGTAACCGCCGAGCAATACTGGGGCAACTCCGGTAAGTTTGTTGCCGCTAAGGGATTTATTTACAACACCTCCTGGTTCCGGATACGGGAGGCTGCCTTGAACTACACCTTTACCCGGGGCTTCCTGGATAAAACACCCTTTGGTAATTTGGTGATAGGAGTCTTCGGGCGCAATTTATTTTTATCCGCACCCGATTATCCTCATCTGGATCCGGAACAAAATGCACTGGGGGTGAGCAATGCTCAGGGATTGGAATTCAATGCGCTGCCTCAGGCCAGGACCATGGGGGTTAATTTATCGGTAACCTTTTAAATTGAACCTGGTCCATGTATCAGACAGTGCATCATTCTTTATTTAAAAATCAAATAAAAATGAAATCTAAAATTTATTATAAACTCGGCCTTTTAATGGCGGTTTTGATGTTTTCCACAGTATCCTGTAACGATTACCTGGACATCAATCAAGATCCCAATGCCGTCCTGGATGCGCCGATCGAGCAGGTCCTTACCTCCGCTACGGTGGCTTTGGGCTTTTGGGGTGGCAGCGATATGAACCGTTACGGTGCTTTGATCGCGCAGCAATGGTCCGGCCAGACTGCCGGCGCTACGGTCCAGACCCAGGACTACGAAAAATACCTGATCACGGGTTCTGACCTCAATAACGTCTGGAATTCCATGTATGCTACAATTCTCAGTGACCTTGAATTAGTCATTCAGAAGGCAGGGGAAGATGGCAGCCCCCACTATGCCGGAGTCGCCAAAGTGATGAAAGCCTATGTGTTTGCCAATATTGCGGACACCTGGGGCAAAGCACCATTTACGGAAGCCCTGAAATTCACTGAAAATTCACAGCCAAATTACGATGATGCTTCCGTGATCTACCCCGCGCTGATCTCCATGCTGACCGAAGCGGTCGCGGATATGAATGCCACCTCTGCAAAAAGCCCGGGCAGCAATTCAACCCTTTATCCGGGCTCCTGGGTTGGCTCGAAGGCCAAATGGATAGCAGCCGCCAATACCCTGAGAATGCGCTTGTGGTTGCACACCACCAAACTGGACAAGGCAAAAGCGGTCTCAGAGATAGCCGCTATCGCGGCGGCCGGTCCGGTGATCAATGCAGTGGCCGACAATTTTCAAATGGCTTTTGTAAACGCTACCAACGCGCAGAATCCCATCCAGCAATTCGAAATCTTTCGTTCCAACTATCTTTTTGCCAATGCTACCCTGGTGGATATGATGAATGAAAAGGTGGACCCCCGGCGCTGGCGTTATTTCACTTCTTTCCCCCTCCACAGCGGTAAATTTAAGGGGGCAAAGAGCGGTGATCCTTCTTCCCAGCAGTATTCCAGGACGCATATATATTTGAGGGGGGATACCCTGAATACGGCAACGGCTGCAAGCAATGGTTCGATTGCATTTAACGCATATACCTATTCTGGCACGGCTCCCGTTCGCTTGCTGACGGCTGCAGAATCTTTTTTCATTCGCGCAGAAGCCGCTGTCCTAAGTGGTGGAAACGTCGGTGGAGCATCCGCAGACTCCCTTTTTCGCCAGGGTATCCGCATGTCCATGAGCGCTGCTGGTGTGGCCACGGCCGATGCGGAAGCTTATATCGCAGCACAAGGTGCCCTAGCAGGAACTGAAGCCGATAAAGTCAAAAAGATCATTGAGGAAAAATATGTAGCCAATTTTGGAGTGATCAACGAACCCTGGGTGGACTGGCGGAGAACGGGCTATCCTTCCCAGATCGTTAAGGTGCCCAATGCCGTGGTTACGAGCAGCCCGGATGTACCCCGTTCCTTTTTCTATCCCCAATCCGAAATTGACCTGAATCCCAACGCTCCGCCACAAAAGATCAACATGGTTGAACGTGTATTTTGGGATAAATAATCCTAAAGAAATAGGCAATCCTGCTAAGCCAGAAGTCTCGCAAGGACTTCTGGCTTTTTTTATTGTGTTTATGAGCTTTATGTTTGGGAGGAGCCTAGTTCCGACCTTGTAAAAATATTGTAACTATCAGTTGATGGTTGCTTATTCCAATCCTCAGGGGTTGACCCATAAGCCCAATTTTTGTCTCCCACGAAGACGACGAAGCACACAAAAAATTGATGTTTAAATGATTATGATTTTATTTTGTGACCTTCGAATCAAAGGATTTTAGCTTTTGATTATGCCCAAAACAGGGGAATTGTTGGTGAAATGGTGTAAAACAAGTTTAAAACAGCTTAAAATTTTGACCCTTTTTTGTTTTTTTAAAATTTTAAGCAAATTTTTAGCCAATTATTGATTTTTCTTACCTTCGATCTACAATTAGGGTTACTGAAACGTTAAGAATTGGTAATCTTTACTGGATACTCACTCATTAAATCATTTAAAGCAGGGTTATATGAAAAGACTCTTTCTTATTGTTTGCCTTCTCGGCAGCACTATCCTGGCTTTTGGTCAGCGGACCATCAACGGGAAAGTTACTGATTCAGACGGCGAACCTTTAATAGGGGCCAACGTAGTGGCCAAAGGTACCGAAATCGGTACTGTTACTGACATTGACGGATCTTATTCCATCAATGTCCCTGGTGAAGTGACGATACTTACTTTTACGTACACGGGTTTTACACCTAAGGATGTGGCAATTGGAAATGCATCAGAACTGAATGTGGTCATGGAAGAAGGGGTAGCCATCCAGGAAGTGGTGGTGACTGCGCTGGGTATCCAGCGGGAAAAACGAGCCTTAGGTTATTCGGTGACCACGGTGGATAAAAAAATGATCGAAGAGCGCCCCCAAACTGATGTTGGTAGGATCCTGCAAGGCAAGGTACCTGGGGTCAACATCAACGGAGTTTCCGGGATTTCAGGAACCGGGACAAATATCAATATCCGGGGTTATACCTCCATATCTGGAAATACGCAGCCTCTTTTTGTAGTTGATGGGGTTCCCTACAATTCGAATACAAACGCGATTAGCACAGGAGGGGGATCGGCCACCCAAAACTTCACCACCGGGGGACAATCCACCCCGAGCCGTTTTATTGATATCGATCCAAACAATATCGAAAACGTTTCTGTGCTCAAGGGACTTGCAGCTACCGTGTTGTATGGTGATCAGGGCCGTAACGGTGTTATTCTTATAACTACCAAGACAGGCAATAAAAAATTCAAAGCTCCTTCAATCAGCCTGTCTACTTCCCTCTTCGGCAACCAGGTAGCTTCCCTTCCTGAGTACCAAAACCTCTATGGTGGAGGATTCCAGCAGGTGGGAGGTCCAGCCTTCTTCTCCAACTGGGGAGCGGGTTTCCATCAATTGAAAGAAACGCCTCACCCTTATAGTTTGTTTTCCAGTGCGGAGTTAAGAGCAGCCTTTCCGCAATTCCAGGGCACCACAGTTCCCTATATTGGTTATAAAACAAACGTGAGCGATTTTTTCCGGACAGGTCTTGTTTCCAATAACTCCTTGGTGGTTAACGGCGGAACAGACAAGTTCAATTACAGTGCTTCTCTCGGCTATGCCCACGAACAGGGTTATATTGAAAACAATGATTTGAATAAGTTGAACATAGGTCTTGGCACCAATGTGGCAATCAGTGAAAAAATCAGTTTTTCCACCTCCCTACAGTTCTCCAATTTCGAGCAGCGTACTCCGCCCATCAGCGGGGGCCAGGCCAATAACGCGTTGGATTACCCTTCTATCTTTGCCAATCTATTCTTCACCAACAGAAGTAATGACCTTACCAACTGGCCGTTCGAAAGCCCTGTAGATAATCGTAGTGTGTATTACCGCGCAGGTAATGATATCCCCAATCCATATTGGATCCGGAAATATGAAAAAGTAACGGACAACGTTAACCGGTTGTTCAGTTCAAGTATTGTAAACTACAAGATCACGCCCAGGTTGGACCTGTCTTACAAAGTAGGACTGGATACTTATGGAGAATTGCAAGAACTGATTGTCCCGAAAGGGGATCCCCTTCCCAGTATCAACACAGGTCTGTACCGTACAGCAAATATCCAAAATACCATCTGGGACCATACGGTGGCTTTAACTTATCAAAAACCTTTTTCGCAGTCCTTTGGGTATACGGTCAAAGTCGGCGGAAATATGCGAAATGACTTTTTCCGCCAGGACGCTATCATCAGCACTCAGCAACTTGCTTTTAATCTGAATCGCCACAGCAACTTCCTGGCCGTTGCAGCTAACGACTTCACGGTTGAACAAACCCGGATGGGGATTTTCGGGAATGCCATCGTAGATTATAAAGAATGGGTTTACCTTGACCTGGCCGGCCGTTACGACTGGACTTCCACGGTTGAAAAGGATAACCGCACCATTTTTTATCCGTCTGCCAGTGTTTCTTTTATCCCCACCTCACTGTTTAAAGGCCTTGAATCAAGCACTTTAGGTTATCTGAAACTTCGTTTCGGAATAGGCCAGTCTGCAGGATTTCCGAATCCTTACAACACGCGGAATGTATTGGCACAAAACGCCAGGGCGTTCACGGATGCCGCGGGTACCTTGCACACGACACACTCAGTGTCCAACAACCTGGGGAACCCAAACCTCAAGCCGGAATTGCATAGTGAACTGGAATTCGGCGTTGAAGCTCGTCTGTTGCGCAACCGGGTAAGTGTGGACCTTACCGTATATAACCGAACGACAAAGGACCTCATCACTTCTGCCTTGCTGGATCCTGCTACAGGTTTCACCAGTACCACCATCAATATCGGAAAACTCCGCAATAAAGGTATTGAGCTGGGGTTATCCGGATCGCCCGTGAAAGTGGGCAATTTTGAATGGGAAACCTTTATCAATTATTCCCGCAACCAGCCTTTGATCGAGGAACTGAGCAGCAGTCTCACTTCCATACAAATTGCAGGTTTTGGGTCAGCGCTTGGCAACTATGCTGAAGTAGGTCAGCCTTTCAACGTAATCAAAGGTTCCAAATGGAGAACCAATGCGCAGGGGCAGCGGCTTATTGATGCCGGCGGAAACTTCCTTGTCACGGCCACACCTGAAGTGATGGGAGATCCCAATCCGAAATTTCTGTCCAGTTGGGGAAATACATTAACCTACAAAAACCTCTCCCTTAGTGCCTTGCTGGAATATCGGCATGGCGGGGCAATCTACAGTTCCATGGCAAAAGCCACTCTTGGTAGAGGCACTTCGAGAGATACGGAATTTGACCGCGATCAGACCTTTATTCTGCCGGGCGTGAAAGCCAGTGACGGAACGCCAAATGACGTCCAGATTACTGCGTCTGATGTTTATTTCAACAATGTGTTTTTCTTCGGGGATGAGGGTTCAATGTATGACGGTACACAATTAAAACTGCGAGAAGTCTCCCTGTCGTATAATATCCCAACCAAGATCCTTGGAAAGACCATCAAAGGCGCAAACATAACATTCTCAGGTAATAACCTATGGAACAAGGCCTTCAATTTCCCCAAATACATGAATTTTGATACGGACATGGCAGGCTTGGGTGTTGGAAATGGGATTGGCTTTGACATGTTGGTGAGCCCGACTTCCAAACGATTCGGAGCTTCATTGAGACTGACTTTTTAATCATTAATCAAGATTAGAAAAATGAAAAACTATATCAAAATTTTCACACTTTCTTTGGGATTGCTTGCAGCCAGTTCCTGCAGCCTGGATCTCCTGGACAACCCCAATGCGGTAACTACCAGCAGTACCAATCTGAATTTCCTGCTGAACAACATACAAATAGGTTACCGGAATGCCTTCAACGGTTTTACGGATATTGGCTTGCGTTTGACCCGTATGTTAAATCAGGGCGCAGTAATCTATGACAACGCTGTAACACCTGGTGGAGTAAATGGAGTCTGGGAAAATACGTATGCAGTTACCCTTGCTGACATCAGCACCATGCTGCCTCTTGCTGAAGCACAGGAATTCTGGTTCCATACCGGTATGGCAAGAGTCATGCGCTCACACCTGCTCACGATGTTGGTGGATCATTTTGGGGATGTGCCTTATTCCAAGGCTCTTGATCCGAATGAATTCAATCCAGGAGTGGACAAAGGTGCGGACATTTATAATGCCGCCCTCGCCGACCTGGATAAGGCGATTGAAGACTTCGGAAAAACGGCCAAAGGGACAGTGAATGATTTCTTCTACCGCGGAGACAAAACAAAGTGGATCCGTTTAGCCAATTCCATGAAACTCCGCATTCTGCTCAACCGCAGGTTAGTCGATGCCAATGCAGCCGGAGGAATCAATTCACTGATTGCGGCTAAAAACCTGATTGAAAATACTTCACAAAGTTTCTATTTTAAATACGGTACTAACCTTGCCAACCCGGATGCCCGTCATCCCCGTTATGCAGGTCAATACACCGCCACCGGAGGAGGGGATTATCAATCCAATTATTATATGCGGCAGTTCATCGATGCAAAAGGTTTTGCGGATCCCAGGCTTAGGTATTACTTCTATCGTCAGGTACTGGTAGATACCAAAGACCCTAACGAACTACGGTGTATCAGCAACTCCGCACCAAGGCATTATCCAGACGGAATGGTATTCTGTGTGGCCGGAAGTAATACCGGCGGGAACAATGGATATTGGGGCAGGGACCATTTGAATAACGAAGGTATTCCCCCCGATGGAGTCAAAAGGACTGCCTGGGGAGTTTATCCTGCAGGAGGCACTTACGATAATGATGCCGGTCGTGCGGTATCACTTGGTGCTGGTGCCGGTGGAGCAGGCATTCAGCCGATCCTGATGGCTTCTTTTGTCGATTTTATGTTAGCTGAGGCTGCTTTGGTGCTTAAAACCACAGGCGATCCAAAAGCTTTATTGGAATCTGCAATTAAAAAGTCCATGGAAGATGTCCGGGGCATAGCAATGGGTACATCACAAGGTTCCGTGATCACTGCTTTTGAAACCAGTAAAGGATATGTTTTTAACGATGAAGTGACCAGGTATGTCAATGCGGTTAAGCAGAAATACGATGAAGCAACAAATGATGGAGACCGGCTTAATGTGATCCTTACAGAATACTGGCTGGCTGCTTGGGGAAATGGAGTGGAGCCTTATAATTTTTACCGTCGGACTGGAAAACCAGCTGGTTTGCAGCCCGCACTCGATCCTAATCCTGGAGAATTCGTCTATTCCTGCTATTATCCGATCGCATCCATAACCAGGAATTCCAGTGTCGTTCAGAAACAGAATGTTACGCAAAAGGTATTTTGGGACACCAACCCGGTTGGATTTGTCAAATAATTGTTTCATTGATAAACTGAAATTATAAAATGAAAAAAATATTCATCATAGCCATTGGCTTGGTTTTCCTGGGATCCTGCGAAATAGATGATCTCAACAAGATTGATCTGCTCAACCTGGCCAATGGAGCCTATATGCGGACTATTTCTCCCACCGCGGCCAACACCAGTTTTACCCTGGCAGGGCTTGCCGGTGCCAGTTTGACGTTTACCGTTGAAGCCGTTGATCCCGATAAAGGCGCGCAATTCGCCAGTTATGATCTTGCCGTCGAATTCAGAGATAGGACTGCTTCAAATGGAAACAATTCAGTAGCGCTTAAAACACTGAAAAGCATTTCCCCAACTGGATTTAACCCAGATCCCACATCAGGTTATTTGAGAGGGACTTTCACAATTACATCTGCGGAAATCATGTCAACGCTTGGAGTGACCGCCGACAAGGTCACGGTGGGTGATTCCTTTGATGTTTTCGCTACCTTGGTCACGAAAGACGGCAGGAAGTATAGTGATAAAAATACAGACCCGGATATCCTGGGTGGAGCTTTTTATAGTTCGCCGTTTTACTACCGAATTAACATTAAGTAAATTTCCGTATCCTTAAATTTTAATGGAGAAAGCCCCGGCTGGTTCGGGGCTTTTTTATTTAATGCCTGCTCTGTTTAGAGAATATTGCGCCAAAAGAAAAATTTTGTTTTTTGAAGTGTTAAGGGATATCTCCTAAGATCTCTTTCGCGATAAACCAAATTATCTTCTTGAGAATATTTGGATGGTTGCTTAAAAAAACTTAAATTTGCATCCCAATTTAAAACGATCTATGTTAATTATTGATGTAAAGGACAGCGAATCCATCGACAAAGCCCTGAAGAAGTACAAAAAGAAGTACGAAAAATCCCAGATGCTCAAGCAATTGAGGGCACGCAAACATTTTACTAAGAAATCCGTCGAGCGCCGCAACCAGGTACTGAAGGCAGCTTACCGCCAGCAGATCCTGAGCAAACCTGCTGAAATCTAAGCAGGGGATTCCTTCCCGGGCTTTCCTCCGGCAACACACCTGCCTGCACCCGTACGCCCTCTTCTTGATTTTAATGGTATAACTGTATATATTGCAGGTATAATCATTTTCATTGAACGGATTAAGGTCTTTCCTGAATTATCTCGAATTTGAAAAAAGGTATTCTCCCCATACCCAGGAGGCGTATCAAAACGACCTCCTTCAACTGCAGGACTTTCTCAAACATACCTATCAGCTCGAGGACCTGAAGGAAGTGCAGGCCCAGCACTTGCGGGCCTGGCTAGTCGCCCTGCATGAACAGGGACTGGCCAACCGGTCCATCAACCGGAAAATCTCCACACTCAAATCGTATTATCAATTTCTCCGCAAAAGGCATGGATTGGACCGCAACCCGGTGAGAAAACTGATGAGCCCCAAGACCGAAAAGAGATTGCCCCTGGTGGTGCGCAGCGAACAAATGGAACGCTTGATGGCCCTGGAGAAGACGGGGGATCCTGGTTTCTCCACGTCCCGCGATGCCCTCGTGACAGAAATATTATACGGTTGTGGCCTAAGGCGCAGCGAATTGATCCAACTTGGCCTAAAGGATATCGATGCCGGCAGGAACCTGCTGCGGGTGGAGGGCAAAGGAAAAAAAGAAAGATGGCTGCCCCTGGGGCCGGCGTTGTTCAGTAAGATCAACCATTATATCCATCTGAGGCGCGAATACATCTCTGAAAAGGGATTGACCGATACCGGTCATTTACTGATCACCGATGCCGGTGATCCACTCTATCCCAAATGGGTATACAACCGGGTGAAAGCCCAACTGGGCCTGGTCACCTCCATATCCCGGAGGAGCCCCCATATACTCAGGCACAGTTTTGCTACCCATCTGTCTGATGCGGGTGCGGACCTCAATGCCGTGAAAACCTTGCTGGGCCATGCTTCACTGGCCGCCACCCAGGTCTACATGCACAACAGCGTGGAGAAGTTAAAGGAAATATACCGTCAGGCCCACCCAAAATCCTGAAGGTGGGAAATAAAGCCTAATGCATTTCGTTACAAATTAAAAATACCGAATTATGAAAATTATGACAGAAAGCATTCATTTTACGGCCGATCAGAAATTGTTGCACCTGATCGAGAGGAAGCTTCAGAAGTTGGAGCGCTTGTACGAACGGATCATTGACATCAAGGTGGTTTTGAAACTGGAAAACCACCAGACGATCAAAGACAAAATTGTTGAAATCCTGATTCATGTGCCGGGGGGCAACCTGTTTGCCCGTGAAAGCAGCCGGCATTTTGAGACCGCCATCGAGCTGGCTTTGGCCTCATTGAAAAAACAGACCATGAAATTCAAGGGGAGAATACAGAACAACTGATTCCCGGAAATACGGTTCAAAAAAGAATTATTTAAAGGCTGCTCCGGCAGCCTTTTTTATTGGTTTGCCGGGCAATCCGGGCCGATTCCTCATATTTGAAAATATTTTTTTTCAAACAAAAAAATGTTCGTAAATTTGTGCGCGCTTTTAAAGAAAGTCGCCTATTTATTTGAAAATCAGGAGTGAAGAAACACATACAAGCAGCTGTCCGTGATGTTAAATCCGCCGATGTAGCTCAGCTGGTAGAGCAGCTGACTTGTAATCAGCTGGTCGGGGGTTCGAGTCCCTCCATCGGCTCCCTAACGAATTGGATGAGATTTTAGG
>CAYOPD010000102.1:0-14777 GCA_964405735.1 uncultured Saprospiraceae bacterium
GATCCAGTACCTCGACCTCGGAGCCATATTCAAAATCAATCCCTCGATATTGGTGGAGAGGCTGTCTCCGGTGAATACATTGAGATAATTACCGGTAAGGGAATTGAATTTCACCTGGGCCAATTTTGTGTTATAATTCTGAACCAGGAATTCTCCGCGGCCAAAAGGCTGAAAAGCCACCCTGGCCGGGCCATCCATGGATATGGTTTCGTTTCCATTAAAAGCCTTCCGGATTACATTGGCCCAGGCTGGCGGCACTTCCATTAATCCCAGGGGTTTGGGACATAACAATTCCTCACCGGTCGACCTAAAATCCTCGTCGGAGAAAGTATGGGCATTCAATACATAGATATTGCCCTTTGCATTCCGGCACAAAAAAGGGATCTCCTGTTTCTGGAATACAGCCGTCAACTCAACGGTGGCATCCACCGGTTTTATATTTCCTTCCAGGGATAAAGCAAGGTCCAGGGTATCGGGTTTCCCATTGACCAGGATTTCCGCGGTATGGATGACCGGGGTATCGATGGGCCAGGAAATGCCGGCCATTTCAGCCAGTTCTTTCCCCTGGATCAACCGGCTGAGGAAGCCGGTCGTGAAGACGATACGCGATCCTCCAGCCATTGATTTTTTGATCTTTTCAAAGATGGTGCTATCCGCTGCAGCCTGGGCAGGAAGGAATATTATCTCAGCGTGTGAGGGATAATGGGCATAAGGAATGAGCGGAACCCCAAACATACCGATGTAATCATAGATATACATGTCGCCACCCGGATCGCTGTTGGGTGGTTTATAGGTGCTGATCCCGTCAACCGGTGTTTTGGATAGTAAGGCAGCGAGGTCGGCGAGGTGATTGAACTCCGACCGCAGGAAATGTTGGCCCGGATGGCCCTCCATAATATTGTATGAATTGAAGAGGATCAGTTCTTCTGCACCGGCCAGCACCGCCTGGTAGGCTTGTTCGATAAAATCGTTCTGGTCGCAGTCGATATGGTCAAACCAGGCCCCTCCCATTTTGTCCCCGGATACCGAAGACATCCAGCGGTAATTGACAAATCCTTCATAGGGTTGTACAAAACCAAAACGGGGGGTGTATGGTCCGCGGCTTTCCGTTCCGATCCATACCTGGTCGTACAAGGCGGTTTGCCTGCTCACATCATAACCAAACAGGTGATACCGGTCATACCATTGAGGATATTTGATGATCATGCGGATAGCCGGATTGGCTTTTTTCGCAGGGGCTATGATGTATTTTTCTGAAAAATCGGTCAGCAGGTCCCTCCGGTATTCTGACCAGGAGCGATCCCCTTTGGCCGTCTGAGATTCAAGGCTGGTATCGGCGGTACACACAAAATCATCCACAATAAAAGCATCAAACAGCGGAGCTGTTTTTTCCATCAGGTTGGAGAGGTCTTTTTGAGTCTTTTCATTTTGCCAGTTGAACCACTGGAATTTCCCTTCCTGTTTCGTACCGAAATTGCCACCCGGCACGGTTGCAATGCCACCGGCGACCCCGAAACCCTTTGTTTTAAAAAATTGAATGACCGAATCCAGAAGGGCATTCGGCACGACCAGACCCGACCGATACACCTCAAGGTAAACGGAAGTGATCCCGTTTGCCCTTAGCATGGAAAGCGCTTCCCGTTTGGTGGCTTCTCCCGACCACAACTGGTCGATGGCCTGAGCGGTAAAATAGACACTCAGTTTAAGGTCGTTTTTGCGGGACAGAGCATAGTGGAGAACATCCTGGTCCGTGTTGGCTTCCGGTTTGCAGGAGAACCAAAAAGGACCGGCCAAAAACAGATACAGAAGAAATTTATTGTTTTTCATTTTGGGAAAGGCAAGGATCGGTAAGTTAGTGATCTAAAAAGAATCCAGAAAGAATGCCGGTCGGTTTTATATTGTATGCAAAATCAAAATCCTGCCTGACCGGATGACGATATCAATGTCTTAAAATCAAAATAAATGAAATCAGGACTAATCGCCCTTGTATTGACTTTCTCAACAATACCAGCTGCCATTGCGCAAAAGGATAGCACTTTTAAAATCTGGAACCCTGCCTCAGATTCCATCCAATGCCTGGAAGGACAGGCATGGAAAGGGAAAGAGAAGAACCTGTTTGCCCGTTTGCCCTTTGCATTGGAAAACAAGGTGAGGAAAGAAGTCTGGAATTTGTCGCGGCACACTGCGGGGCTGAGTTTGCGATTCAGAACCAATGCTTCTGAACTGACCGTCCGTTATACCGTGGAGGGATCCCTTCAAATGCCCCATATGCCTGCTACGGGGGTGAGCGGTGTCGATTTATACTCCAAATCCATCGATGGACAATGGTTATGGTGTGCGGGACGTTACACCTTTGGAGATACGGTGACCTACCGGTTTGTAAATCTTCCCTCAAAAGACCAGCATGTCACCAACCGGGAATATACTTTATACTTTCCTTTATACAATTCCGTCAAATGGATGGAAATCAGTATGCCTTTGGAATGTGATTGGAAACCCCTTCCGGTCCGGAAAGAAAAGCCGGTCATCGTATATGGCACTTCCATAGCCCAGGGAGGTTGTGCAAGCCGCCCAGGCCTTGCCTGGACCAATATCCTTGCGCGAAAACTGAATACTCCGGTGATCAACCTGGGATTTTCGGGCAACGGCCGGTTGGAAAAAGAAATCCTTGACCTGTTGGCAGAAACGGATGCAAAAGCCTACGTATTGGATTGTCTTCCAAACCTGATGCCACCGGCCTTTACCTCTGAGGAAGTGAAGAAAAGAATAGAACAAGCGGTCAGGCTTCTGAGAAAGGCCAGACCCGGCATTCCCATCCTTCTGACCGATCACGACGGGTATACGGATGAGGATATGAATGAGGCCAGGCGCAAGGATTATACCGGGGTCAACCAAGCCCTTCAGGAAACGCTTTATTCCCTGCGTACGGAAGGGATAGGCCGGCTCTATCATCTCAGTAAGGCGGAAATCAATCAGGACATTGAAACCATGGTGGATGGTGTTCATCCAAACGATATTGGCATGATGCGTTATGCGGAAGCTTATGAAAAGGTCTTGCGAAAAATCCTGGACATGGAAGACGGCGGCAACCTGACCACCACCGCGGTCACTCAGCGCCGGGATGCCCGCATCTACGACTGGGAAACCCGGCACCAGGACATACTGGATTTTAATACAACTCATCAACCTGAAATTGTACTCATAGGTAATTCCATCACTCATTTCTGGGGGGGCCTGCCCGCCAATCCGGTAAACAATGGCAAAGAAGCCTGGAAAAAACACTTCGGAAACCGGAAGGTGGTCAATATGGGATTCGGCTGGGACCGGGTGGAAAATGTTTTATGGAGGATTCATCACGGTACACTGGACGGCTTTTCGGCCAAACAGATCGTCCTGATGATTGGCACCAATAACCTTCATCTCAATACCGATGAAGAGATCGTCGAAGGCCTTCGTTATTTAATCCGGGCAATACAATCAAAACAACCTCAATCCGCTGTTTTGCTGATGGGCATCCTGCCGCGAAGGAATACCGAGGAGCGAGTGATTCAAATAAATAAAAAAATAGCCAATCTTGCATCGGGTAAAAACATTCATTACGCTGATGCCGGCCCTTTGTTTATAAAGGCGGACCACAAAATCGATGAGGCCTTATTCACTGACGGGCTGCATCCCAATGAGACGGGATATGATCGCCTGGGGGGCTTTATTGTGCGGTGGCTGGATCAGTAGGCGGGTTTGCTTCGACCCGCACATATATTAACTTGCCGTACTTTCAACAGGTGAACGGTTTTGATCTGATTTCCATTCTGGATTTATTGGGCACCTTTGCCTTTGCCATCAGCGGGATAAGGCTTGCTTCCGGTAAAAATATGGATTGGTTTGGTGCCTATGTCATCGGCCTGGTTACGGCCATTGGGGGAGGAACCACCCGGGATTTATTGCTTGACGTTACCGTGTTTTGGATCCAGGATCCTTCATACCTTTTGACCACTGCCGCCGCCCTGCTGGTTACCCTCTTGTTCAAAGAAAAAATCATGCGGTGGGGCAAACCCCTGTTTTTGTTTGATACCATAGGGTTGGGGCTGTTTACCGTCGTGGGCATCGGTAAGAGCATGGAAGCCGGACTTCCGGCATGGGCATGCATCCTGATGGGAACCATCACCGGTTCATTGGGAGGGGTGATCCGGGATGTATTGATCAATGAGGTGCCCTTGCTTTTCAGGAGGGATATCTATGCCCTGGCCTGTGTTGCTGGTGGAATCGTTTTTTTTATTTGCCAAAAGACAGAACTCCGATCATTGTCCGAACTGCTTGGGGCCTCTTCGGTCATTCTCATCCGGATGGTTGCAGTAAAATTTCATATTCACCTTCCGACCCTGGTGCCTGAAGATATTCGTAAAAACAGGCCTGGCGATTCATCGGAATCATAAACTTCGCGTTCATCTTTTCAGGAGCCATCTGGGTAATCCATCTGGCCTTCGAGGTCGTCGCCGGGGGAAGTGGCCCCGAGCATCAGGGCCAGGTAGGCGCCGGCCGATTCTCCCATTGCGCCCACCCGGTCAGGATCAATATTCAATTCACCGGCATGCGCACGCAGATAACGAACGGCTCTTTTGGCATCCTGAATTTGAGTGGGCCACTTAAACCGGGGAGCAAACCGGTAACCAACCGCTACACCGGCATATCCGGCTGAAACAAATTTTTGGATCCATTTAGGCCACGCATTTTTACTCCTAGCAGAATTGGTGAATGTCGCAATCTGTATCGAATACCATCATAACTACTCCCCTGTCATATCTTAATAAATTTTACCGACTTGATTTTATCTTCTGTCAGAAAGGAAAGGTAATAAGCCCCCGAAGGAAGGGCTTCCAGATTTACGGTATGCCCATAGGCCACCCGATCCGGCACCTGTTCCAAATGATGGATTTTTCCACGGGAATCCATCAACCGATATACCATTTTGTCGAGGGCTGATTTATCAAACCGGAAGGTGATGGCGGAGGAAGCAGGGACCGGGAATAATTCAAATTTGTTCAATACGAGTTCCGGGAGAGGAGTGGTGTTTTTAACGGTAATTTTTGCAATGCCAAAATAAAATCCCGGTCCGCAATCATTGTTCAGGCTGCTTATTAAATAGTCCGTGGATTGGGCGGGTTTTACATAAAAGGTATATGGACTGGAGAGGATGGTGATGGCGGTGTCTTTTCCGATGGATATTTTCCAAGGGGGGGTGCCGGAAAGGGTGACCGTTATTTGGGCACTGTCACCGGGGTTGATGGAAGCGGTTCCGGAAATTTCAGCGCTGGCTGGTTTGATTACGGTAATCTTGGCGGGATTGGAAGTCAGGGTCGAACTAAGGTCTTTGATTTCACAATAATAAACGGCACTTTCAAGGGGGGTAATGGTTAAGGTTGGCTCGTTGGCATTTGGGATCACGGTGTTGTTTTTGTACCACTGATAACCGGTGCCTTTACCTCCCTGAGTACCTGCCTCCAGCACGATGGGTTTTTGATCGCAGACAGATTTGGACTCCGGATGTCGGGTGATGGCCAAGGGAGCGACCATTCCTGTGATGGAAACGGCATCGCCGATCTGTGAATAGAAAGTCCCGTTGCCATGGGTACCGATCACCAGGGTATTGTCGATCCAGCGGTGGTCCATGCTGCTGATCACGGCGTATTCCATGGGGGAATTTTCATTTTCTTTCAGCCATTGGGTGTTGGAGGCTTGGATCTTGGTGGTGCTGTATAAGCCCACGGTGGTTCCGGCAAAATATTCCACCCCGGTTTTTTTCACGATGATTTCACAACTCCGGATGCTGGGCTCCGCCAGGTTGCCTTCGATATTGATCCATTTGGGAGAAGGCGCATTGGCGTTGCCGGTCCACCAGATGTTTTTCACATTGTAATTGCTGTAGACCACCATCATCGTATCGTCATTCCTGGGGTTCACTGCAATATCGACAATGGAGCCTGCAGCCAGGATATTATTTTCCCCGGGGGTGATGTTATCGGGTATTTGATCAGTTGCTGAAGCCCTGGGGTTCCGGAGCCGGAATAGTTTACCCAGGGAAGTACCGTAAAAAAGGTTATGCAGGTTATTATATGTTCCACGAGTGGTGGCCATGCATAAAATTTGTTCGTTATCGGCTGTTTTGGTTCCTTCCAGCAATTGCCAGGTGCTGTCGGTCACTGAACTTGCATTGGTGGTTCGGTAAAGAACATTGGTGCCGGTGAAAAACAAGTCATCCGTATTATCCGGGTTAAGATGAACAAGGGTCCTGAACGCGCTGGTACTCCCTTTGGGTTGCAGCAGGCCGGAACGCGAGAGAAAGGAATTGGTGGCCGGGTTGACCATTTGCCTTAAACAATAGCCGCCTTGGCCGGAAATCAATAACCACTTGGTATTATTCTGGATTTTCGAGATACCATGAGTCATGCCATCGCCGGTGTATATTCTGATTTGATTTTTTGGGTTAGCCGATAATCCATTATAAAACAGGGTCCCATTGTCCTGGGTGCCACCGATAAAGGACAAAGAACCCGGATTAGGATCGATCGCGATCGCGTAATACTGCGTGTTCTGAAGCCCGGTATTGATATACTGATGTTTGACGGTATCCGGGGTGATGTTGGAAGTCAGGGACAAGCCTCCATCGTGAAAATGGATCATTTCCATGGAGCTGCCCGGGCGAAAAACAAAACCATGAATATCCGGATGGGACCGGTCATTATCGTAACCCTGGGTGCTTCCGGCAGGAGCGTTTCGGTAATTGAAGCCTCCAAGGAGCCGGGTGGCTGTTTTAGACCGGAAACCGCTAAAACTCCGATAGGCATTGGTGCCTCCAATCAGCACAAAATCCGGATTGTCCGGTTTGACCGCCAGGGCAAGATTATATCCTCCCTGTGTGTTTAATCCTCCAAAATTTTCATTCGCGGCATTGGAAGGGAGATTTTGACTAAGCCTGGTAATTTTGTTGCCATCCGGAGAAAGGTCAATCTTAAACAAATCTCCGGTCGGAAAAATTAAATTGGGACCATTCGGCTGATTAACCGAGAGCGCATAGAGTATGGATTCATCCGATGGTGCAAGAGCGAGTAAGAGTCGGTAATATTTTCCCGGGGCGGGCCAGTCTGTGAACAGGGTAGAATCGACAATTTTTTTCCATTGTATGGCAACCCCGTTGTTTCCTTCCCAAATACCCTGATAGGTTGTAGTGGGATATTTGGCAGGGACCGAAGTGG
This sequence comes from uncultured Saprospiraceae bacterium, assembly GCA_964405735.1. Lineage (GTDB taxonomy): Bacteria > Bacteroidota > Bacteroidia > Chitinophagales > Saprospiraceae > JADJLQ01. The sequence goes on from CAYOPD010000102.1 coordinate 7,251, forward strand.
ACTGACCATTAAAAGCAAGAAAGATTTTTGATCCGTCTTTGGAAATGATAATATCATTCCCATGAGATCCACCAACTCCATCACTGCCTATTTCGAAGGGCTGCCGGATGGAAAATTCTGATAAGGAAATTCTGATTAACTGGGAAAAACCTCCCCATTCCGAAACCCAAATAAAACCATCAGCCGGATTGACCAATAGTTTACTGATATAATCGTATCTGTTGTCGAATAAAAACGCCTTGCCGGCCTGGGTTATTTTCACCGCATTCCAGCTTAAGCCCCTGTCGTCACTTACCATCAATCCGTAGCCATGATGGGTATGCCCGAAAATGCTTACCGAACCACCTGGCAATTCTCCGGTTCCTGCGTACCAGGTATCCCGGTAGGGTTTCCCCGTGGTCGGATTAATACCTGGCCTGGGATCCTGGGCAAGTGCCGTCACGCTATTCAGATCTGGAGTTGGTATCCAGGTCCACATTGTCCCACCATCCGTACTTCTGAATACCCCCCCTGAAACTCCACCGGCCAGTATAAGCCGGTTTGAAGTCCCGTTGTAGCCGATATCGTAAGCAGCTGACCTCACCCGGCCGGCTATATTCACCGGGCCTGCGGAAACATAATTTTGTGAACGAAAAAATCGTTTTACGGAAGGTATGGCCTGAACCGCCCTACGATCTTTGTTTCTTGCATTATGAGGGATTTGGCCAGTAGCAGGATCGTGGCTGATCAGCCATTCGTATTCCTGCCATTCTTTATGAAATTCGGGTTTGGCCCAGTTCGGTGAAGCAACAGCTCCTGTTCCATCTCCGGAAGGTGATTTTACCGGGGAAACAAAAGGGCTCAACATAAAATGAAGGGCAATCAGGGAAAGTAGGTAAATCCGCATTTTGCCATCCGAATGATTCCTGATCATGATTCAAGGGCATTTAGGTAAAGGAATGAGGTTAAGGCATGATCTGGTCCGGCAAGTCCATCCATTTATTTATAATGACCTTTCCAATATTGAGTTGAAGAACCAATTCATTTTTTTTACAAACTACTTTATGGATTCCTGCCTCCGTTTCCGGTTTTTTGAGATGTATAAAATACGCAGGCAACTTATTTTGCGGTAATAAAGTATCCCTTTGCAAGCCCTCCGGACCAAAAACCGGCTCAGTGATATAAGGTTTACTCAGGCTTTCCAGGTCCGCCACATAGTTCCGTTCGTCTAAACACAGATGATTTATCCGTATCTGGTTTGAATTTTTATTAGGCAAGAGAAAGAGGTAATATCGGAACTGGATAAAATCCGCGGGAGAATTCATATCCGGAGCAGCACCGGGAATGACTTTCTGACGGTAGGCCAAAACACTGAATTTATTTGACTTTACTCCGGCACAGGACAGGAATAAAAACATTAAAAATGAAAGGGCCACGAATAAACGCATGGTCTTTAAATTTAATGATTTTCTGGTGAACGAATCAAGGAACGACTGGCCTCGGATCAAATTCCAGGAAAAAACCCGGTAGGAACTTCCCGTTTCCTCTAATTTGAAAATCCCGTTATATGCCTTATTTTTGCCCCTCAATTCCAATTTGACCATGTTTAAACAGGTACTTGCTCTCACACTGGCTCTGGCCTTCCTAATTGCCTGTAAATCAGAACATCCGGATCTTAAAACAGCCTATGAACTCTTTAAGGACGGATTTGAACAGCATTCCTACATCATTACCCATAGCGCCGAATTGAAAAACGAAGCCAAATTGATTGATAGCCGGATCCGCAACGAGGACAAAGAAAATGTGTTTGCCATTTCGGAGGTATACAATCATCTGGATCAGGTGGATGGCGGCCTGCAAAAGATGGTTGGCAGGATCCAGGCCGTTCCCGGTCATGAAAAAGAATCCTTTGGCGCCCCGGTTCTGGATAAAAAGTTAGAACCGGCCCAGATCCTCATGATCCAAAAAAATTACAGAGATTCAGTACTCCTTATCAAAACTGAACTGGATGCAGCAGCCACCCTGCTCAATGCGCTCAAAACAAAATTGAACTAAGCCCGGTTTTGAAACATTGGGCCTGGTTTTTCAGTTTTAGTTTCTTTATCCTGTCCTGTCGCGAAAGGCACGACATGGACCTGTATATCCCGGAGATTTTTATCAATGCCCGCCAGGAAGTTTTCCTGATTCTCAAAAACCAGGGCAATACCTTCATCCCCCACCGCAATCTTGATCTGGAAGTATACTGGGACGATACATCCATAGTGCGTTTTAACCTCGATAGCATGGATCCTCACTTTCGTTATCCGGGCGACAGCAGCATTTTTCTATTACCCTTTAAAGCGGAAAGCGACAGGCATTGGGTGAAAGCAAGGGTAGACCGGTATAATCAGGTAGCCGAATCCGATGAGGCCCATAATGTTTATTCAAAAATCCTGAAGACGGATTTACCGGCAAGCCCCGCTTCATGGAGGTATCCCCCGGAAACCAAACGATTTGAACCAGCCAGGTATCTTGACCTGATTTTACAACCACCTTTTGCCAGTGGCATTCTCTGGCATGAAGACAATATGGCTTATCCGGTGGCCTATTGGAGAAAAGCCTGGAAAGATCAATTGATATCGCGGCTGGAGGCTATTTATTCAGGAGTTCAGATAAACCTTGTTGACACCCTGCCGTCCTCCCTGTCCCGGGAGGAGGCCTTTGGGGTGTATTTAAATTATATCGCCCACAGCCTCTGGCTGGAGATGGAAAAAAAAGTTCTCTGGTCCCTTCGCGATATGAATCCCGATGATCTTTCGGGATTATGGGATTCGCGGCACTATTTTGAATGGGATAGTCTGCGCCGGGAATACCGGCCCGGTTATCAAAACAGCGGCGCCGTTGTACCCCTTCACCCCCTGGTGAGTTACCGTTTTGGGACTTTTCTCAACGGCAATCCGGAAGATATCCCCGGCTCCATCAGGCTTTTTTTGGATTGGGGGAGGGCATACCTGGTACATGCAGAAGGCAAGGGACTGCCTATGTTTCAATCCGCGATTGAAATTTATCATCCCGAATCCGGACAGGTTCATACGGTAAATTCCTGTTGGGCCAGCGGTGGCCTGATGATGGACTATTGCCGTGCTTTCAATATTCCGGTACGCAGGCACAATATTGAATTGTCCAATGGAATACACAATCAGCTGGAGTTTCCTACGGAAGCCTGGTACCTCGTGCATGCCGATGATATGTATGATCCCTTGTTTTATCCCCTGCCGGATCCCATACCGTCAACCCAGATGCTTTTTAACAAGTCCGAATTCAATCAAATGTTGCGCAGCAGGGCCAAATGCCTCGGGGACAGTTGCCACAGCTCCGGGACCCAGCTTTCCTTTGAACGCCGGCGGAACCTGCTTTCCAAGGCCCTTGATTTGAATTCAGTTTATTTTATGCTCCAGTATAATCAGGGCCGAAGCAAATTCAGGGAATTTATCCGGGGAGACCGGTTTGAAAATTTCCTGGTCCCGCTTTTTGATGAAAAAGAAGAAAAGGCGATGATTAAAAAAATAAGGGGGGCAAAACCGGATTATAAATACGCGGAATACCTATACGGCCGTTTCGAAGCTTGTAAAAACAACAGGAGATAGTCAATTTTATTTCAGGGTGGCCAGTGCGAAATAGACTAACTTCAAAATAAATTTGCGCACTTTTTACAAACCGATATATGAAAGTAATGAAATTCGGAGGCACCTCAGTGGGCAAACCCGAACGCATGATGGACGTGGCCAGGCTGATCACCGCGGACCGGGAAAGTAAAATCGTGGTTTTAAGCGCCCTCAGCGGCACGACCAATAAACTGGTTGAGATCAGTACCTGTATTGCTCAGAGGGATAAAGCCAGGGCCAAGGAGGAGATTGAAATGTTGGAAATCCATTACCAGGCCTTTATAAAAGAGTTGCTTCATACGGAGACAACTATCGGAAAAGCAAAGGAGGTCCTGCGTGAGCATTTTGAATTTCTGAATATTGCCACGAGGATTTCATACAGCGAAGCGCTGACCAAGGATATCCTGGCCCAGGGCGAATTGTTATCCACTAAACTATTCAGTTGTTACCTGGAAGAGCAGAAGATCGGACACCACCTCCTTTCCGCCTTCGATTTTATGTCGATCGATGAAAACGACGAACCCCATATTTCGGTCATCCGGAGTAAACTGGTGCCTATCCTGGCTTCCAAAAGCGATAGCCAAATCTACCTGACCCAGGGTTATATCTGTCTCAACGCCCGGGGTGAAGTGGACAACCTCAAACGGGGAGGCAGCGATTACAGCGCTTCCCTGATCGCGGCAGCCGTCCAGGCTTCGGTCTGCGAGATCTGGACCGATATCGACGGCATGCACAACAACGATCCACGCATCGTCAAAACCACCCGGCCTGTGGAACAACTGAGCTTCGATGAAGCCGCCGAGTTGGCTTATTTCGGGGCCAAGATCCTGCACCCCGCAAGCATATGGCCGGCCCAACAGGAGCACATTCCGGTGAAATTGCTGAATACCATGGCACCCCAGGCCAAAGGCACGCTGATTGCCAAATCCGCCTCCGGCCAGGGGGTCAAGGCCGTGGCTGCCAAAGACGGCATTGTCGCAATCAATATCAAAAGCAGCCGCATGCTTCTGGCTTATGGTTTCCTTAGGAGCGTCTTTTCCATTTTTGAAAAATACCGCACTTCCATAGATATGATTACCACCTCTGAGGTGGCCGTATCGATGACGATTGACCAGACCGGCAGCCTCAATCAGATCACCGCTGAACTCGAAAAACTGGGTACCGTATCCGTCATCACCAACCAAACCATCGTTTCCATCGTTGGGCATAACCTGATCCAGTCACCCAATCTGCTCCGGGATTTGTTCGCGGGCATTGCTCATATCCCTGTGAGTATGGTAAGTTATGGAGGCAGTCCGCATAATATTTCTCTTCTGGTGCCTGCTGATCAGAAAAACGAAACACTGCAATCGTTAAACAAGCATTTATTTGGTTTGGATTAACAGTTTTAACTATTCGTTTGCTAATCCATTAATAATCAAGCGAATAGAACTTTCTACTTTTGCAGTCAAATATTAACAAAAATGAAAAAAATCCAAATTCTTGCCGTTTTAATGCTGGTCCTTACCGTATTTGCCTGTAAAAACACCGGTTCTGAAGTTGCTGCCCCTGCAGTTGATACTACTACGGTTGCTGCTCCCGAAGCCGCTCCCATGGTTGATACCACTGCCGCAGCACAGGATACAGCTGTACAGAAATAATCAGGCCTCCTGATTCAACACATTTCTTACTCAAATCTCTAAACGTTTAGAAAGATGAAACAAAACCTGTTATTCGCTTTTTTCGTGCTGGTTTTTGCAGTTGCCTGTAAAAATGCCGGCACCGAAGCCGCTGCACCTGTCGCTGATACCACAATGATGTCAACGACTACCGAAACCATGACCGCCGCCCCGGATACCATGGCTATGGCTTTTGCCTGCCCCATGCATCCCGAGGTGACCGGAAAGGAAGGGGACAAATGTTCCAAATGCGGTATGGACCTGGTAGCCGCAAAAAAAGAAGAGCCTGGACATGAGGGGCATAATCATTGATTAGTTAGCCAGTTAGCCAGTTAGCCAGTTAGTTAGCTGGTTGTGCTGTAGACCGATAGATTAGCAATACACACTTTTATTATACAAAGGCCGTTGAAAGACGGCCTTTGGCGTTTATTTCGTCTAGGGTACACGGAGGGATTCAGGTTGTTGGCACACGGAGGTCTCGGAGGGCACGGAGTTTATTCATTTTAAATAAAAAATCAGCCTTAGGTTTTCATGACTGTTAAAGCTGTCCGTTGGTGAAATATGGCCAGCCAAGCGGCGGACTAATTCACTTGTTATCCTGATACTACACGAATAAGAGGCTGAAAGGCCGTCATTCCTTTTTAGCATGCAATTCATTTTTCTGCCTTTTTGTATATTTATTAGGCATGAGAACATTTAGCCGATTTGTTCTGGTTTTAAGTTTCATTCAATCTCTTCAAGGGCAAAATTCCATATTAAATACAACCGGAGGTGAGGCCACGTTATCCGGGATCCGTTTTGAATGGTCTGTTGGAGAAAGCGGGGCCACTGAAACCTTTACGGGGAACGGCACGATTCTTACCCAGGGTTTTCTCCAGCCCATCGCTTTTACAATATCCACACCCATATCTGAGCAGGATCAGGTCCCACAGGTAAACATTTATCCCAATCCCTTTGTCGGGATTCTGCAGCTGAAGGCTACCGTTTTGAATGGTAAAAAATACGGGATCCGTATTTATAACCTTTCCGGCGAACTTCAATTTATCTGGCAACAGCGGATTGAACGGGAGGATCTGTCCTACCTCCTGGATTTAGGCCAATTGGGCTCGGGAATTTACCTGCTTTCCCTGTATGAAATGCCAGGCGGCCGTTACCGGTCCAGTTATCGGATCCACAAGAATTAAACTCCAAACTTCCAATATGAAAAAACTGATTTTATCATGGGTCTGCCTGTGTTCTTTTCCCTTATTGTTGGTCAGCCAGGCTCCCAACAAGTTTAATTACCAGGGCATAGCCCGTAAAAGCGATGGCAGCCCACTGGCCAACCAGGCGGTCAGCCTGAGGCTGAGCATTGTAAGGCCCGAGCCGGAAGCCGTACTGTATTCAGAAAGTCACCACCTGACGACCAATCCATTCGGGATATATAATGCAGTCATCGGGGGCGGTACACTCATCAGCGGATCGATGGCGGCGATCGACTGGAGCCAGGGAAATAAAAGTTTGAAGGTAGAGATAGACCCCCTGGGCGGAAATCAATATCAATTGGCAGGCATCAGTCCCTTACTAAGCGTACCTTTTGCCTTGTATGCGCTGTCGGGAAATCAAGGCCCGAAAGGGGACCCTGGCGTTGCAGGAGCGGCTGGTCCACAAGGACCCAAAGGAGATAAAGGAGACCAAGGAAACATTGGTCCCATGGGAGCGCAGGGACTAAAAGGAGATAAAGGAGATTCCGGGGCAACCGGGTTGCAGGGACCCGCCGGCCCAACCGGTCCCCAGGGACCCAAGGGAGATCAAGGAGATATTGGCCTTACCGGAGCACAGGGTCCAAAGGGAGATAAAGGAGATATTGGAGCAATTGGACAAATTGGTCCAAAAGGCGATAAAGGTGATCAGGGAGCAACAGGTTTGACCGGAGCACAGGGTCCAAAGGGAGATAAAGGGGATATGGGAGCAACCGGACCACCGGGCCCCAAAGGGGATCAAGGGGATCAAGGGAATCAAGGGAATCAAGGGGATACAGGTCCTCAGGGCCCCAAAGGCGAAAAAGGAGATATAGGCACGGCTGGTCCTCAAGGACTTAAGGGGGACAAGGGAGATAAAGGGGATACTGGTCCCCCTGGGACATATACGGCAGGACAGGGCATAACCATAGCATCCAATACCATCAGCGCGAACAACCTGGCCGGGGATGTGACCGGCTCTCCGGCGAACAACTTGGTGACCAGGCTTCAGGGAAGGGCTGTGAG
>CAYOPD010000103.1:0-10103 GCA_964405735.1 uncultured Saprospiraceae bacterium
GTAAGCCGGGTCCATTGTGCCCGGTAAGAAACTCCGACATGTGCATTATAGTCTTCCCGGAAATAGTCATGAGGTACTGCTGCTGGATTTAAAAAAGACTGATATTCCCGGTATAGGGTAAGTGAGGGTAATTGCTGCCCCTGGCTTACTTGTGCAAATCCAATCAAAAGCAGGTATATAAGTTGTCTCACGGTCTCAAATCACAAATATAAATTTAAGCATTTCTGCCTGACATTCAGGTGCTTTAAAATTAAGACTGCACGTTACGGGACCTACCCTCCTGACAGTCAGGTAAGCTGAACAATTGTGATAATTTGTCCAGTCAGGGATTTTAAATAAGTAGCTGATCTTCAAAGTGGATATTTCGTCCCATCAGGGATGAAATTGGGGATTGGACTAAACTTATCATTTTTTCCTTTTCTACCCATGTTAAGATGATGACCAAAAAGTAAAGAAAAGTCATAAAAGCGAGGTTGCACCCGCGCATCCTCGCCTGGCGCTTTTTAGCAATGTACAGAGGGATTTACATAAAAATATATGCAAGTGATGTTCCTATTAATATATAGTATTGCGAACAAGTTACAGGCCTGCCCGACTAATTTTCATTTGACAACCGGGTGATCAGGCGGGCAAGGACGCCTGAAATAACCTCGTTTGCTCTGGACATTCCACTAAGCACTGTTGGACGTTGCCATGACTTTTTAGTCAACCCCAAATCCTAACAACCAATAGGACAAGTAAGAAGCCTCAGGAGCTCCATCCCTTTAGCAGAATGTCAAGGAATTTTGCAAATTCTCGTAGGAACCTCTTTAGTCCAGAATTTTGCTCAAAAGCTTTAGGCGGGGACACCTAAAGCAACATGGGTTAGCCCTGCCTGCTATCGGGCAAGCATAAAAAACTTACCGATTAATTCACGGTATAAAAAACCTGTTTGCGGGTCGTTGGATCGGGTATGGAAACCAGGCTATCATTCCATTTCATCCCGCCTAGATGAAAGGCTTGTTGTGGTATACAATCTTTCAACTGATCCGGTCGTATTTCAATCCATCTAAACTCCTTCTTCCCATGAGGGGATCTAAGGGTGATTTTATCCCTGGACCAGGTCACGGACAAGGTATCCAGGCGGATGGTTTTTTCTTGCAGAAGGGAGTTTTGGGCAGTGGCCTGATCTGACCATGATATCCTGCAGGCCGGAGTTCCTGAAACTGAGACAAGGCCCTGGTTAAGGTTTTGATCAGACAGGTTTTTCAACCAAGCTGACTGGATATGCCTGAACTCAGTTTGAGCCTGAGCCTTTTGATTTTCAATAAGGTATAAGGTTCCTTTTAAAAATCGAAGATAATCCGTCTTGTCTTTGGTTTGAAATTTCCTGGAAGTTTCTGCAAGGATCATAGCCGCACCTTTTAAATCCTGTTGCAGGATTTTAAGACAAACCAGGTTATTCCAGGCTGGAAAATATTCCGGGTGGAGCTTGAGCAAGTCTTTGAACAAAATATCCGCTTTTCTTAATAACAAATCCCTTCGCCTCATCACCTCGGGTTCAAATTCCTTTTGCCCGGCAGGTGGTTCAATTTTTTTCAATCGCAGTTCCCATGAGAATTCGATGGGCAGGGCGTAGTTCAGAATTTTATATTTACCTAAGTCCATAGCCTGCAGCATCAGGTTGGTGCAGATATTCATACTTACTTCTGGAGAGGGGAAATAGCGATATATCTGTTCAAACAGGTAGGCCGCCGCAGCATGTTGACCGGAGAGTACCATCAGGTTTGCAGCCTTGAACAAAGCAATCAGTGAGGCCACTTGTTCCCGAACCAATTCCACCGATTCAATTCGATCTGCCTTGGGGGGGTAACCAGTCAAATCGTCCTTCAACTGATACGTTTGATAAATCACTTCCATAGCTTCCGCCATTATAGGCAGACAATTGTATCCAGCCAGATAAGCCACAAAGGCCCCCTGGATATCAGCATTCTGTTCAATCTGGTAGGTGGTGCCTTTGGCTTTATCGTAAGCCAGAAAATGCGTGTCGTGTTTATCCTTTTCCAGGGCATGACACAATTCATGCCCTAGGATAAATGCTAGCGCTTCTCTGCGATGGCCCTCAAGCTGATTCAATCCGTCTATCAGTTTTTTTTCTATATAAATGGTGTGTTCTTTAGGGGAATAAGAGGCTCCGGCAATCCCGGAATTACGAATGATCAATTTAGGCTGTTTTGAAGCGGGTACATGGAGTGCCTTACAAATGCCTTGAAAAATGGTGGTTATTTCGGTTTGACTCTGTGCAATCGCACAAGTTATGAATAACACCATCATCAAAATTACTCTCATAATCCCTGCCGGCTTAAAAGGGAGCGCACCAGTTCCAGTTCCATACAACCTGGATTCTGTTTCACCTCACTGATCAATTGATTAAAGCCTGCGGATTGGCGGTTCATAAATGCATAATACAATTTACTCAGGCAGGAATCACCTTGCTGGACAGCCGCCTGGAAAGCGCTTTTGGCATCATTCCATTTTTGGGATTTAAAAAAAACCCATCCCCGGAGTTGATGAAAGGTAAAATCTTTCGGATGATTCATGAAATAAGCATCGATGGCAATCAGCGCTTTTTCTTCCTCAGATTGATCCAGCAGCTCGAAGACCAATCTTTGAAGGTTACGATAACCCTGATCCGGATCTGCAAGCCCGGAAGTCCGGGCGTCCACTTTTAATTCCTCATAGGATTGTGCCATGGCCTCTTGCCAGATTCCGGCCGACGACGTTTTTTTATTCCAAATATAAAACAGACTCAAACTGAGCAGGACGAGAAAGGATGCAGCGATCGCAAATATCCTTCCCGGATTTAGGGAGACCACTTTGCTTTCCGGTTTGGCACCATTTGAGGCCTTTGCATCCTGCATGGCCTTTTGAATTTCATCTTTCATTTTTTCCCTGTTTTTTAAATTCAACGCCTTGGACAAGTCCTGTTCAAACTCTATTTCTTTCCAAAGCAAGGACGTTTCTGAAGCACTGACTGCCTTAACCTCCTGTCTTATTTTCTCTGTTGTTGCATAATCAATCCCCTTCAGGATATCACGGTATTGATTTACCTGGTCTCTAAAGGCCTGATCCTGCCCATACCTTTGGTCAAACAAGACCTGGTCTGCAGCGGTTAATTCACCGTCCAGAAATTTGTTTATAAGCTCTTCGTAATTCAATTTTCTGAGATTTTGGAGTAATTCGGATGTTCTTCCACTTTTTTCTTTAAAGCTTCCATGCAGCGGGACTTTTTCACGCGAATGGATCCTTCGGTATAATTCATTTCGGCCCCGATGTCCTTCAATGCCTTTTTCTCAAAATAAAATCCCTGCAAAATTTTCTGGCATTCCGAACTGATTTGGTCAAAGACCCGGGCAATAATCTGATGTTTTTCCTCATAACTATCCGGTTCAGGCAAGGGGTCATCCTTTATATGGTGATCCTGAATTTCCGTATCTACCAGATTCAGTTTCTTATCTCCTCTCAGGCGATATAGCCACATATTTCTGCTGATGGCATATACATAGGAGCTGAGACGGGAAGACAACTCAAAATCGATTTGCCTGACCTTGGTAATCAGCGTTACGAGGGCCTCCTGGAAAATGTCTTCGGCATCTTCCCGGGTGCCATTGTTTTTCAGAATCAAGTTTGCGATCATTTTAAAATATTGACGGTACAATTGTTTGATCCCTTCCTGGTCACCGGATTTGATGGCTTGGATGATCTGATGATCCGATAGGATTTCATTCATAGATGACAATTCCTGAAATATGTTATCAATTGGGGTAAAAAAAAACAGTTCCCTTACTGTTAACAAACCCTAAGATCAGCAATATATCGGTGTTAACCACGACAAATTTAATTAAGATGAAAAAGTTTTACACCATTTTATTTGCCCTGATTGTCAATCAACTATACGCTGAATGTCCTGACCTGAAGATCACCAAAGGATCTGTATTGTCCATTGGAACCAATCATTTCACCTATGCACTGAATATCGGCAATGTCGGAAGCCAGGATACGAAGCTGGACTGGGACCCCAATTCCCCGACCGATAATGTCGTCATTCAGGCCTTCCTTTCCTTTGATGAAGAAATTGACGGGAATGACATCAGGCTTAACGACATCGTCCTGGGGCTGAATTCACTTGAAAAAATTAAAGCGGGCGAGGTCTTCAGCGTGGTCAGCCGGGATACTTTGGTTATTAGAGAATTAAAGTACCTTCTCTTCAAAATAGATCCATTCAATAAAGTCCAGGAATGTTCGGAGGACAACAATGGTTTCAAAATACTTTTGAGATCGGGCTCGCTGAGCTTGGAAATTCCGAGGCTTGAGGGTCCAAAGGGGGGCCGTCTAGAAATCCCGGTGTACGGATCCGATTTTTACCAGATTCTAGGATTTCAGTTTTCCATTTCGTTTAGCAATCCCTCTGTGTTCCGGGTGGACTCAGTAGGTCATCTGGGATTGGAAGAAATGATCCCCAATGATATCCGCCTAAAAGACAACCAGCATCTTGGTCTGGTTTGGTTCAGTTCTCATGATGAAGGCCTCAGTTTCGGCGGAAAGAAAAAACTTTTCTCCATTTTCATCACGCTTACGGGTGAGCATGGGGAATGTTCGGAACTGATTTTCGACAATTCATTCCTCCCCCTGGAATTCATAAGCAACAATCCACTGAGCGAACCCATTGAGGTAAAAACCATTTCTGGCAGGGTATGCATTCAAAATTTGGTGGACTGCGGCGGCAAGGTCACGCTATCCAACCACGAACCCATTCCTGGAGTAAAGGTAAAAGCAAATGCCCATATCGTCACCACAGACCGGAATGGGAACTATCTACTGGAAAAACTGACTCGCGGAAAAGATTATACCATCAGCGCGGAAAAAGTGGAAGACTTTGTTCATGGCCTCAGCGTCATGGACATTCTGTTCATCAAAAAACATCTGTTGGAAATCCAGGCGCTGCCCACACCATACCAGATCATTGCAGCCGATGTCAATGGAGACCTCGCGATTACCGTTCAGGACATTGTGCTAATCCGCAACATGATCCTGGGTATGATCCCTCATTTTGGTAAAACTCCGGCTTGGCTGTTTATTCCCAAATCGTACAAGTTCAAAAACCCCAACCATCCCCTTGCGGAAGATTACCCCATCGCCTATACCCTGAATAACCTGCAGGCCAATCAGGTTGGCCTTGATTTTATCGGCATAAAAACAGGAGATGTCAGCCTCGACTGGCAGGACATGTTGGCCGGCCGGCCGGAATCGAGATCCTCCCGGGCCGTCACCCTGGCGGTGAATGATCAATTCCTTGAAGCCAATCGTGAATACGTGGTTCCGATATATGCCCGTCAATTTGACCGTATTCAGGGCTTCCAGTTTGCCCTGCGTGTAGAACCGGGGGTAATCGTCCAAAAAATTGAATCTCCAATATTGATTGATTTTAATAAACAGAATTTTCACCTAAAGGACCAAATCCTCAAATTACTCTGGTACGATACCCGCGCTTCGGACAGCCGGTTTATAGCTGACATGGATACCATGTTCCTGGTTCATTTAAAAACCGATCACTCAATAAATACCCGCTCCATATTCACCCTTGAGGAGAAGGCGCTTCCATCGCTGGCAAGCATGGATCAAAATGGAATCAACACTATAAAAATGGAGTTTCACAGAATTGCAGCGCCCATTAAAACCAAGGACCAATCATTAGGGCTGACTGTTTACCCCAACCCGGCAGGTGAGTCTTTCACATTAGGTTTGCAAATGGTTCAAAAAGGCTCCGTTGAAATCAGGGTAGTAAATCTGGTTGGAAGAGTGGTGTTCCAGAAAAGGCAAACCCTTGAAGAAGGCCGGCAGGAAGTCCGTATGGATGCCCGATCCTGGCCGGATGGCCGGTACACCATCACGGTCACGGGGGCGCAGGGTACCGAGAATCGCAGTGTGGTATGTCACCACTGAGAACAAATCCAAAAAAGGTTTGGAGGATTGCCTGTGATATACGGGCAATCCTTTATTTTTAAGTCGCTTTGCCTGCATTGCTATGAGATCGTTTTTATGTTTTTGTTGCTTGTTCCCTTTTACCTTGAATGCACAGGAGCTAAACATTCCGGATATGGCTTGGTCCAGCCTGATCGGGGGATCTGAAGAAGAAGAAATTTACGATATCACGGAATTGCCCAATGGCTATATTGCGGGAGTCGGTTTCAGCACCTCCAAATGGATCAAAGGGGAAGACCAGTATTATTTTATTCTGGATCCCGATGGGAAAAAAATCGTCGAAAGGCATTATGGTTCCCTGTTCCAAGACAGAGCTTTTGGCCTGACCTCTACCTACGATGGCCATTTCATTCTTTGCGGTTATGTCAATACCATTCTGTTACCCAAACGGCTATCTCCGAATATCCGTAAAATCGACCGGTCCGGGGACCTGATCTGGTCAAAAATTGAATCCGGGACTACCGGTTCCTATCAAGACCTGGTCGAATTGACTCCAAACAATATCATGGTGATCGGGGAAGAAGACGGCAAGGCCTCTGTTTTCGGTTATATCCGGGACAGCCTACACTGGAAAAAAAAGATACCCGGCATGGATCTTAAACTGCGTGCCATATATGCCGTATCGGACAGCACCTTCCTGATAGCCGGACAAACCACTTCAGACCAATTGTTGTGGTATGCACTCTACGATCACCATGGCAAACAGATCTGGGCTAAAAGAGGGGTAAAAAATTATGGCATCGGATTATCCATCGCCAAAGAAAACGACCAGGAATACTGGATCGGAGGATCCTATTACGATCCGAGGAAAAGAGAAGATGCTTATCTGGTTAAAATCAATATTACCAACGGCAATCCGATCAGCAGGATGAATTTCGGAGACCGTTACGATGATGTTTTTTCCTCCCTGATCTATCATCCTTCCGGCAGGATTTATATTGCCGGAAAAACCTATTCCCATATTCGGGCCGGTGCCCGCAGGTCCAAAGCCTGGTTGCTGGAGATCGATCCCGTGACAGGAAAACAGGTAGGGGCACCCTGGATCTGGGGTGGAAGACAAAACAATGCGGTCACCAGCCTTCAATTTTCAGGTTCGGGCAGTTTATTGCTTGGGGCCTGGACTGCCTCCGGGGAAGCGGAGAAAAAGGATGGATGGGTCATGAAAATACCCATAGAAGCGGAGGCCTCGGATGTCTTGATGGAGGGAATTGAATTGGTTGACCTGGGGGTGATTGAGGACGATGGTGATGGAAAAATTGGTTTTTCCGAAGGTTCGGCATTCCGGATTGACTTTAAACCCTCTGGGAAAAGCATTGTGGCTGTCCCAAAACTGATCACCTATATCGATGATCAAAAAGTCGCTTATGATGTACTTCTGAACGGCATGGAAGAAAGCAGGATTACCATTCCCTATTACCGTGAAGCAACCCTGAGAGGAACGCACAGGGTGAAAATCGTACTCACCGATGGAAAAAATAAAACCCTGGATTCTTTAGAGAGGGCCTTCGAATTTTTGGGGCCTCAAATCGCAGGAATAGACCTGGCCTATGAATCTCCCTCTCTGCGTGATAAACTGGAAAACGGCCAGGCGGTCATTGATATCCCACTTATTTTCAGCAATACGGGTGGCCTGGATCTGACCAACGTAAGAATGGGTATCCAGGGCCTGGATGATATTCCTTATGTGTTTATCGATACGGTACTCAACCTGAAATTAAAAGAGACAAAAAAATCCATGCTGACCCTGAAGCCAAGGGAATTCATTGGTGCCGACACCCTGTATATCCAGATCTATGCAAACCTTACGAATCAGGTAGTCAACCGGACCATCGGGCTCCCGATAAAAACGATTTTAAACCCCTGGATGAACGCCCGGAAAGAACAAACTACCGTCTTGCTTGCCGAGAAGATACAATCGGGAAACCTTATTCCACTGGCTGAAGAAGATTACAGAAGACTTCCCCTGGACTCATTTTTTATGCGTCAATCCGCTTGGTCGCTGGAAAAAGGTCATTTAAACCGGACAGTAAAAATATTTGATCCGGAAAAAATCTTTGCAATCTGGATCGACCCGGACCCGGTCGTCAACAGCAATTATTTTGTTTCAAAAAGAAACAGCTATACGGTGCTGCTAAAACTCATCAATCATGAACAGGATGCCACCGGGCTGGTCCCCATACTGCTGATTGAACGGGCCATGGGAAACAAGACCGATACCATCTCCCTTGCCCTCGATCAGGGGGTTTTGCTGGGTTCTTACCAATATAATATTCAGACCGATGTGAACCTGAAAGAAGGTGAAAACAAGATCCGCCTCAGCCTGTGGTACCGGAACGAACTGATCAAAAGTTCCAGCCTGATGATCATCCGGTATGAACCACCCAAAAGTAACCTTTTTGTATATGCCTACGGGATTCCGGACCCAAGCCTGATCCATGTCACCAAGGATGCCCGGGATCTGGCAGAGGCTTTTGAGAGGCAGGAAGGTAAATTATTTGCTTCGATTCAAGCCCAGGTGTACAACACTAACCAACTGACCAGCACTCAAGCCGTACGAAAAAGCATCCGGGACATCGTTAATGATTATTATGAATTCAAACGGATACGGAAAGACGATATCATCCTGATCTATTTTTCATCTCATGGCTCGCTGATCAAGGATGAATTTTATCTTCATCCTTCCGACTACGATCCCCTGTACGAGGAAGAGACCACCATTCATTTGTTTCGTGACATCCAGTCCAAACTTCAGGATATCCCGTGTAAAAAACTCCTATTCATCGATGCCTGCCACAGTGGTGCCGCGGCTCCTGGCCTGGTGGTCTCTACAGGCCAAAAAGGCGGACCGGCGGAAGACGACCTGGCCAAAGCCCTGATCCAATTGAGCGAGGCTTCCAACGACTTTTATTATCTCCTGTCTTCCAGTGCCGGCGAAGTATCCTATACTGATGAAGCCTGGGGCAATAGCGCCTTTACCAAAGCCATCCTGGAGGCTTTTGCCAATCGCCCTGAACGTACCCTGCAAGGTTCCATCGAAGCAGACCTCAATCATAACAAGATCCTGGATCTTGAGGAGTTGTATCTCTATCTGAAAGAACGCGTGCCGGTCATCGTACAATCTAAAAAGGATCTGAAAACATCGCAGACGCCTTATACGCCGGATCCGGAGGTATTGAGGAGTATTCCGATTTATGTGGTGGATAGGCCGTGAATGGGTTCGGTTATTCCGGTGTCTCAGAACAAGGCGTTGTTGTTTCACTAGGCCTATTTGGGGTCCCAGTGCAACTTCTCCCGAGCGGAGCGAGGAAGTATAACTTCTGTCTGCTCGCGAGAAGTTGTACTTCGAGCAGAAACCGTACTGCCCACTCGCGAGAAGTTGTACTTCGAGCAGAAACTGGAAAACAAATACATGCTTTAATGTGACAATTGATGACAAAATCCGCTTAATCACCACTCACGAGAAGTTACATTTCGGTTCTGACCCAGGAGATGATTATCTTCAAACGCATGAACTCACATAACCCCTACAAAATCAGGAATCAACAGGCATTGTACTTCATCACCATGACAGTTAAAGACTGGATAGATCTTTTTACCAGGGATCAATACCGTCAAATCATCATTGAAGCCCTTGATTATTGTCGTAAAAATAAAGATCTCAGAATCTGGGCTTACGTCATCATGACCAATCATCTTCATTCGATATTAAGCACCGAAAAAGATGCTCTGTCCGGGATCATCCGTGACTTTAAACGACATACCACAAAACAATTGCTGGCTGCCATAAATCAAGAAACAGAAAGCCGCCGAAAATGGATTCTGAAGTCATTTGCTGAAATCGAAAACACCTCGAACCGACGCGATATCCATCACCAGATTTGGATGCATTACCACCACCCTGTGGAATTGCATTCTTATCCATTTACCATGCAAAGATTGGCCTATATCCACAATAATCCCGTCAGGGCTGGATTCGTCGACGACCCTGCTGCCTGGGTTTACAGCAGCCAGCGGAATTATATGAGTTTGTCATCCGTATTGGAAATTGATTTGTTGGATATATGATTTCGGTTTGAAGGCGA
>CAYOPD010000103.1:10203-14758 GCA_964405735.1 uncultured Saprospiraceae bacterium
AATGATAAAAAATGAAAACAACAACTTTTTTTCTTTGCTTAATAAGCCTGGCCTCATACGAATTCGTCTCCGCCCAATCCCGTCTTACCTTACAGATGGGAATTCATAATCGGTCCCGGGTCTATTCGACCGGACGGGGTATTCACCTTGGGATGGAATATCAGTTCCCGGCTGTCCAGGATTTTGGATACGGAGTTGCTCTTCATTCTTCGCGCTTTAACTCCGATCTGGAAACGAATGCCCTCACCCATATCCAATCTCTGACTGGATTCGCTTCATTCTGTTTCATAAAAACAGGCTGGGTACAACCTTATATTAAATTTGAAATGGGCGCCGCCCACAGCCGGATCCGCGGAGAACTGCCTGACGGAACCGTTAATGGCCAGCCCGGTGTTCTTGAGCAAAGAGCAACCTTTGCTGAGGTCAAAGCCAACCGGTTCAGCTCCCAGTTTGCTCCTGCCATCGGTAGCAAAATAAAACTTACCGAATCTTTTGGCCTGTCCATGGAATACCGCCATGTCATGCATTACGGAAATGCACTCGTCAGTGACGGTCGTTTCAATTATGGCTCCGTGGACCTGGGTTTGAATTATCTGATCGGGCGCGCTTCGGCCAATTGTCGCAGGGGCTGCCCGGTGTGGTGAGTCCCACCGCTCGGGAGCAGTTGCACTGCGACCTCACTTCAGCCAGGACCCCTCCGCTCCCAATATCCAAGGCAAAAAGGCGAAACGCGGTTTTATGTCCACACCTCGGAGTACAACTCCTCGATAGCGTGGTAGCGTGGGTGCAGCAGAATCCTCTCGGGAGCAGTTGCACTGCGACCTCCCTTCAGCCAGGAAACTCATTTTAGTTAAAAACCCACACCCCTGTTAACATCCTGCCCATCCCCGCCATATACCATCAGATACCAGCTTATGAAACAAATTTTACTTTTCCTGCTTTCCTTCACCACCCTCTCCTGCTCCAAAGACGAGTCCTCCTGCGATCTCGCCGGTACCTGGGCCATGGTGGATAATCCGGCCGTTATGCCGGAAGTCCTCGGGGTGGAATTCATCTTCAAAGCCAACGGCCAGATGGTTTTTGGAGGGCGGACTGGTTATTTCTGGGAAACCGCCGAAGACTGCCAGACCCTCCACTATTGGACCGCTAAGGAAGCTCCTTTTAAACACCGTCTGCCCATCCTTTCCAATGATGGCAAATATCTATTGATCGACATGGACAGCCTGAATGGGGGCCGGGGATTGGGGGTCTGGGGAAAGGTAAAACTTAAAAGGATCTCATAATCTTCATTAAATCATATCATTCATTAAACAACGATAGTACTATGAAAACAAATCATGTCTTGATCACCCTTTCTTTGATTCTGCTTGCTACGGTTTCTTATTCCCAGGTCAGGTTCGGACTTAAAGCGGGCCTGAATCTGGCGGGAGTGAGAATCGATGGCCTGGATGCTCCCGATACTGAAACCTTACCCTCCTTCCATTTCGGAGGCGTCCTGGATTATGCTGTCAATGATTTTTTTGGTATACAGCCCGGACTGATGATCAGCGGGAAAGGGTTTAAGTATGATGAAACGATATTGGGTACCAGTCTGAAAGCCGAGGTCAAACCCATTTATATCGATATCCCCGTGATGCTGATTTTGCGTACGGACATCGGCGGTGTGAAACTGTTTGGCGGGGCAGGGCCCTACCTCGGTTTCGGTATAGCTGGAAATTACAAAGTCAGTGGAGCCGGGCAGACCGAAGACGGAGATATCAACTGGGGATCCGATGAGGATGACGATCACCTGAAGCGCGGAGACCTGGGCCTGTGTCTCGGCGGAGGCCTTGAACTCGACAACGGGTTGATTTTTAGCTTGAATTACCAACTCGGCCTCAACAACACCGATCCTGCCGGGTCAAGTGATTTTAAGCAAATGAACAGGGTCTTCGGCTTGTCGATTGGTTATCTATTTGGAAATAAGTAGTTAGCAGATGTCAGCTAATGTCTCAACTCCATTAATAAATTTCCAACTTATGAATCACAAACATTTAGTCCTTTTCCTTCTGTGCAATTTTTGCATCATTTCCTGCAATCTTCATGGACAGCACGAAATCTATAAACAGATCCAGGCCCTCCGGCAAGCCCAGACTCCCTCCTATAAAAGCCGGAACCTGTTTTCCAAGCAAGTCGCTCATTTCCGTTCCTCGAGAGTCTCGGAAGCAGTCAAACGATCCGATTTATTAAAACTGAACCCGAAGGAATTGAAATCACTGTATGAATCCAAACACAGCTTGTTGGAATTAAATCTGCCCTTCGAACAAAAAGGCCTGGAACTTGACCTCGCCCGGGTCGAAATCTTTACCCCTGATTTCCGTGTTACGGGCAGTGAGTCCGGAGGACAGGCTATCCCGGTGGAAACCGGTCTTTTTTACCGCGGTGTAGTGAGAAATGATCCGACCACGCTGGTGACTATCAGCATATTCCGAGATGAAGTTGTGGGGATTGTGGCCACCAACCGGGGAAATATCGTTTTGGGCAATTACGATAAAAACAAGAAAGAGGAATACGTCCTTTACAATGACCAGGATCTCAACCAACCCTTTGTCTTTGACTGCCAGACCCCGGATATCGAACCAGGCAGTGCCCTGGCTGAAAAAATCAGGCGCCTTGCCTCTGAAAAAAACCTGGAGACCCGAGCGGACCGCTGTGTTCGGATGTACCTCGAACTGGATTATACCCTGGTCAGTGAAAAGGGAGGAACTCAGGGTGCTGTCAACTGGATCAGCGGAGTAATAAACCAAGTTCAGGCTTTGTACAGTATCGATGCTATTTCCATAAGCATCTCCGAGATTTTTACCTGGACTACAGAGGATCCTTATAATGACACTACAACGTATGATGCATTGGTTCGTTTTAGGGGAATCAGATCAAGCTTTAATGGTGATCTTGCCCAACTTATATCCCGCGGTCAACCTACTGGTGGGGGAATTGCCTATTTAGATGGTTTGTGTAATTCATACCGCTACGCCTATAGTTGGGTAAGTTCAAATTATAACAGTTTTCCAACCTACTCATGGACCGTAAAGGTCATCGCCCATGAAACCGGCCACAATTTAGGATCGCCTCATACACATAATTGTAGCTGGCCCGGTGGAGCGATCGATGGATGCGGCCCTACTGCTAATCCAACCTGGGCGGAAGGCGATTGCCCTATCGGACCGATACCTTCCGATGGAGGTACCACTATGAGCTACTGCCAACATGTCAGCACCGGCATTAATTTTAATAAAGGATTTGGCCCCTTGCCAGCCGCCCTTATTACCAGCAATATTAATGAGGCTACCTGCCTTAGTGCCACCTGCTCCGTTCCGGTCACTAATCCTGTCAATATTTCGGCCACCGATGGAATCCATACAGACAGGATAGTCATCACCTGGACGGGTAACTTCGGAAATTATTTCAGAGTTTATCGAAATACTTCCGATAACTCCGCTGCTGCAATCCCTTTGGGTTCCTGGCAAGCCAGTACCGTTTATGACGACTATACTGTAAATGCCAATCAAACCTACTATTACTGGGTGCGAGCCGCCTCCAACTCCAGCGGGGCCAATATCAGCGCCTTCAGTTCCATGAATTCCGGTTGGCGCAGTGCCGTGACGGTAACCGTCCCCGGTTCCGTTTCAGCCTCAGATGGCACTTATACCGATCGTGTTGCGATCACCTGGACCGGAACTTCCGGCAATTATTTCCAGGTCTATCGGAATACCACCAATTCTTCGGGTTCAGCAAGTGCCCTCGGACCCTGGCAGACCGGCACCAACTTTAGTGACTATTCCGTAAATGCCAACCAGACCTATTATTACTGGGTCCGGGCCGCATCAAACAGCAGCGGGGCCAATATCAGCGCCTTCAGTTCCATGAATTCCGGCTGGCGCAGTGCCGTCACGGTAACCATTCCCGGTTCCGTTTCAGCCTCAGATGGTACTTATACCGATCATGTTGCGATCACCTGGACTGGAACTTCCGGCAATTTTTTCCAGGTCTATCGGAATACCACCAATACTTCGGGTACAGCAATCATCCTGGGTACCTGGCAGACCGGCACCAGCTTCAGTGACTATTCCGTAAATGCCAATCAGACCTATTATTACTGGGTCCGGGCCGCATCCAACAGCAGCGGAGCTAATATCAGCGCCTTTAGCTCCGTCAATTCCGGCTGGCGCAATGCCGTCACGGTGACCATTCCCGGTTCTGTTTCAGCCTCAGATGGCACCTACACCGATCAGGTTGCCATCACCTGGACTGGAACCTCCAGAAATTATTTCCAGATTTATCGAAATACCACTAATAATTCAGGTACAGCAATCATCCTGGGTACCTGGCAAACCGGCACCAGCTTCAGTGACTATTCCGTAAATGCCAATCAGACCTATTATTACTGGGTCCGGGCCGCATCCAACAGCAGCGGGGCTAATATCAGCGCTTTTAGTTCCGTCAATTCTGGCTGGCGCAGTACCATCACCGTGACCATCCCCGGTTCTGTTTCTGCCTCAGATGGCAGCTATACCGA
>CAYOPD010000104.1:0-1316 GCA_964405735.1 uncultured Saprospiraceae bacterium
TAAAGTGGTTCTTATAGTTGATTTGGACGGTACCTATTTGAAGAATGACTTTTTCGCCGAACAGTTTTACAAGAAACTGATTGTGAATCCGTTTTGGGTAGGTTACCATTTGGCCACAAGGGGGATTCTTAAAACGAAAAGCGCATTGTTGGATAAGTTGGTTATAGAGTATCCATTAAATCAATTGATCAACCGCGAAGTTGAAATGTTCATTCGGGCGAATCGCAAGAATTACGAGCGGGTGGTCATCGTGTCCGCAACTCCCGATGTTTTTGTGAAACGGATTCTCTCCGCAGATAAAAACTTCGATGCGGTTTATGGCAGCGTGCATGAGAATTTAAAAGGAGAAAAGAAGCTGGATTTCATCCGAACCCATTTCGGAGAAGATTTTCATTACATCGGCAATGGCAGCGCGGATATTCCAATACTTAAAGCGGCAAAAAAAGGATTTTTAGCCGGCAGAAAGCGCATGGATGAGTACAAATAGTTTTCCCATCCTCAGATTAATGCGACCCGCGCACTGGGTGAAAAACGGGTTGATTTTTCTGCCTGTGCTTTTGGCCGGACGGTTTACGCTGGTTCCAGTTGTTGTGGATGTGCTTGTCGGATTTGTTTCTTTTTCGTTAATGGCTTCTGCCGGATACATTCTCAATGACATTCTGGATGTGGAACTGGATCGCAGGCATGTGATCAAGTCCAATCGCCCGCTCGCGGCTGCTTCCATTCCAACCGGCATGGCTTTGGGTGTCGCGGCGGTCTTGTTCGTGCTTTCTGCGATGCTTTCCTGGTTTCTTGGATACAAGGCGTTAATAGGGTTGTTTGTATATTTTGTGCTGAATTTCCTCTATTCCGCGTACTTTAAATCGATTCGCTTTTTCGATATTATTATTTTGAGTTCTTTTTATCTGATCCGTTTGTTTTATGGGTCGGCCATAAGCAGTGCTGAACTAACGGGGTGGTTTGTAGCCGCAACCACCTTTTCATTCATCACCCTTTCTGCGCACAAACGGCATCTCGAATGTGTTTTTAGCGTGTACGACACCATTGCGGGCAGGGGTTATACGCGGGATGACGCTCCGATGCTTCAAATGTTTTCTGTCACTTTTGCTGTGGGCACCTTGGTTTTGTTGACCCTGCATGCGTTTTTTGTTTTGAATATTCACGCACCGGTCATGATTGCACTGATTAATTTGTTGGCGGCAGGAATGATGTTTTTAGCGTGCACGACACCATCGCGGGCAGGGGTTATACAAGGGAGGATGCTCCGATGCTTCAAATGTTTTCTGTCACTTTTGCTGTGGGCACCTTGGTTTTGT
>CAYOPD010000104.1:1416-14719 GCA_964405735.1 uncultured Saprospiraceae bacterium
GCTCCGATGCTTCAAATGTTTTCTGTCACTTTTGCTGTGGGCACCTTGGTTTTGTTGACCCTGCATGCGTTTTTTGTTTTGAATATTCACGCACCGGTCATGATTGCACTGATTAATTTGTTGGCGGCAGGAATGATGTTTTCCTATTTCGGCGATAAAAAAAACAATTCGGATGATCCGGTTGAGCGTATCCTGAACAACCCGCTTTTACTGGTCATGTCCTTGCTGTTTTTGCTGATCTATGTTTTTGAACTGATGCAAAAGCGATGAATGCCGGCCGAAACATCATTTACAACTGGGGATTATATCCTCGTTCCGACTCCAGGATCTTTCAACCCGAAACGGTTGAGAAGGTACAGGCTCTCGTTCGAAGCCATCAATCGTTCATTGCCCGTGGAAATGGGCGTTGTTATGGCGACGCGTCGTTGTCCAACCGGGTGATTTCAACCCTCGCTTTGAATCGTATCCTTGATTTTGATATCCACGCGGGTGTCATGGTTTGTGAAGCGGGAGTGCTTCTCGATACCATCCTGAAAAGGATCGTTCCCGCCGGTTTTTTTCTGCCAGTCACTCCCGGGACAAAGTTTATTACGGCGGGTGGAGCCTTGTCTTCGGATGTCCATGGAAAGAATCATCATGTCGACGGTGTATTCAGCGACCACGTATCGTATTTTAAACTGGTTGTCCCGGGCGGAGAGGTGGTCCTTGTGGAACCGTCCGATGATTTGTTCGCGCAGACTGCCGGAGGAATGGGGCTCACAGGAATAATCGTAGAAGTCGCAATCCGTTTGAAGCGAATTGAATCTTCGATGATCCGGTGTCGTTCCATGAGAGCCGGGAATCTGGCAGAGGTGTTTGCCCTATTTGAACAAAGTGCGAAAGCCACCTATTCCGTGGCCTGGGTGGATGGCCTGGCACATGGTGAAAAATCAGGCCGGTCGGTCTTTTTTCTCGGCGAGCATGCCACCGGGAGTGATCGTGGTGCTAGTGAAACACTGTCCCTTCACCACGATGCAAAACTGAACATTCCTTTTTATTTCCCTTCCTGGGTATTGAACCGGTTGTCCGTTAAACTTTTTAACTGGTTGTATTTCAATCAGCCGGGCTCTTCCGGAGACGCTGTCATTCATTACGATTCCTTTTTTTATCCTTTGGATAAAATCCGAAATTGGAACCGCATCTATGGAAAGAAAGGATTTGTCCAGTATCAATTTGTCTTGCCCGAAGCGGTATCGTATGAAGGAATAAAACGGGTTTTGGAGATCTTATCTGCGAATCAGCTGGAACCGTATTTGGCGGTCCTGAAACTCTTCGGTGCTTCGCATGAAGGCCGTTATTTGCATTTTCCCATGGCAGGATATTCCATGTCTATGGACATCAGGATCAACAATCGGATTTGGGCGGTTCTTGATCACCTGGACGAACTGGTGACCTCGCTCGGCGGAAAAATATATTTGGCCAAAGACGCACGATTGGGAAGTGGAAATTTTAAAAAACAATATCAAAGGGCAAAATCGATTCCGGCAAATCCGGTTTTTATTTCCCATCAGCAGATTCGGTTACAACAAATGAAAAAACACGTCTTTCTGATTGTCGGCGCTGACAGTGATATTGCGCGACAGGCCGCGCTTCAATACCTCAAACACTATCCGGAAGGATATTTGATTCTGGCTTCGCGTAACGCCGGGGCCACCCGAAAATTTATTGAGGACTCCGGGATCAGCAACAGCAGCGAAGCCGTGAAGCTGGATGTCGGGCATTTTGATTCCCACGCTTCGTTTTATTCCGCCCTGAGTGCCAAACCAAATTGGGTGATGTATGCGGCAGGCGTTTTATATACCAACGAAGAGTGCCTGAATGACCCTCAAAAAAGTGAAAACAATTCAAGGGTGAATTATTCTGCGCCGGTGAATTTATTGAATATCATAGCCGGCGACAACAACCCGGGCCTGCAGCGCATTATTGGAATGAGTTCAGTGGCCGGGTTGAGGGGACGGAAGTCCAATTTTCAGTATGGGAGCGCAAAGTCCGGATTTCATCAGTATCTCTTCGGATTGCGTCAGGACCTCAAAGAAAGAGGCATAGCCGTTCAGGCCATCACTCCCGGTTTTGTGAATACCAAAATGACCGCTCATCTACCTTTAAAAAGGACTGCGAATTCTCCGGAAGAGGTTGCTTCGGCCCTGATGCGCAATACAAAATCATTTGAAGTATATCCCAACCTGTTCTGGCGGATCATTGGAATGGTCGTAAAATATGCCCCGGAGTTTATCATCCGCAAACTTTAGATGGTCCGTGAATATAATTGCTTCATCAACAGGCTTGAAATAAAGTGAACAGTTCGGCTTCAGCCATGCTCTTCAACTTTCAAAATATCTAACATGGGGGTTTATTTCGAATCGTTGGCTTATTTTAGCATATGTTCTATTTTCGATTAATGCCCTTTCTTTGCCTCCGGGCCTCGATGCTCCTTTTGTTTTGTTCACCCTCTTACCTCCCGGGCCAGGAATACCTGAAAATACCGCTGAATGAATTTAACCCAAAGTCCATTTTCAAAATCCCGGTGACCCGGGTGGAAAAGGCCAGGTTTCCGGCCATTGATTTTCATTCCCACGATTATCCTAAAACGGGCCAGGAGGTGGATGCCTGGGTACAAACCATGGACGCCTGCAACATCAGCAAGACCATCGTGTTGTCCTATACGACCGGGCCTGCTTTTGATTCCGTCATTAAGAAATACGGCCGTTACGGGGACCGGTTTGAGGTTTGGTGCGGATTTGATTATACGGGGATGAACGAAGCGGGGTGGGCGGAGCGCGCCGTCAAAGAACTTGAGCGCTGCCATGCCATGGGGGCCACCGGGGTCGGCGAACTGGGCGATAAGGGGCTCGGAGAATATTATTCCAAACCCACACCGGGGATCGGCATGCATGTGGACGATGCCCGGATGCAGCCCCTGTTGAAACGATGCGGTGAATTGGGCATGCCGGTGAGCATCCATGTAGCCGAAGATGCCTGGATGTATGAGCCTGCGGACGCGTCCAACGATGGCCTGATGAACGCGGCAAAATGGCATGTGGACATGAACGTACCCGGAAAGCTCGGGCACGACGCCCTGATCCAGACCCTGGAAAATGCAGTGAGGGATAATCCAGGGACCTTGTTTATTGCCTGTCACCTGGCCAATTCCTGCGCCGACCTGGGCCGCCTTGCCGGGATGCTCGACCGGTACCCAAACCTCTACACAGAGATGGCTGCACGTTTTGGAGAAATCGCACCCATCCCCAGGCAAACGAAGGCCTTTATGGAAAAATACAACGACCGGATCGTCTATGGCACCGATATGGGAACCTCCCCATCCATGTACCGGACCACTTTCCGCATCCTTGAAACCGCGGACGAACATTTTTATGAAAAGGAAAGGTTCAATTATCATTGGCCTTTGCATGGACTGGACCTTTCGGAAAAAACCTTGAAGAAGATTTATTCCGTGAATGGCAGAAAAGTCTTAAGAGGGAAATTGAAATAGAACTTGTGAGTTTGCGGGAGTAGAAGAGCTTGCTCTTGCAAAGTCGCAAAAATCATCGATGGGACCTCACCTTCCCTAACATCCAACTTCCATACAACCTTTGGTCATAGCTAAGCACCTGGGCACCTTTGTTGCCACAGTGCTAAGCATC
Organism: uncultured Saprospiraceae bacterium; assembly: GCA_964405735.1. GTDB lineage: Bacteria > Bacteroidota > Bacteroidia > Chitinophagales > Saprospiraceae > JADJLQ01. The sequence goes on from CAYOPD010000104.1 coordinate 5,097, forward strand.
GACTTATCGAAAAGATCGCACAGGGCACACGGGGTCATGGAGTAGATTCATGAAACCCAAGGGTGAAAAGTTTGCCGGTTTTGCCTTAATCAGTATAAAAACTGCGTGTTCTCTCAGCTCTCCGTGAGCGATGTCTGCCAATGCTTGGGAGGAGCAACGCCCTTCGGGCTGCTCCGACCAGTAATTCGGTTAAGTTATTTCGGGGCCGGACTGGCTTCCTGGCCACTGAAATTCATGATGTCCCTGTCAAAGAGATAGAGCCCCCCCTTGTCGTCTCCCACGAGGGTGAGTTTGTCGTTGAGGGTGCGGGCGACCCGTTCTTCTTCCATTTGTTCGTTGACATACCACTGGAGGAAATTGTGGGTGGCATAGTCTTTCTCGGACAGGGAGAGATGGACCAGTTCGTTGATGCTGCTGCTTACTTTGAGCTCGTGTTGCAGGAATTCATCAAATACGTGTTTGATGGATTTGAAGGAAACCATGGGTTGTTCGATGGCTGGCACCAGGGCCTGGCCACCCCGCTCATTGATGTACCGGATCAGCTTGAGCATGTGCATCCGTTCTTCATCCGATTGCTGGTAAAAAAAATTGGTGATGCCTTCCAGGCCGGGCTGAATCTCCGCCCAGGCGGCCATGGCCAGGTAGGCCTGTGAAGATTCGGCTTCCATGCAGACTTGTTTGTTCAGGGCTTCCTGGATGGATTTGGTGACCATAGGAATTTGATTTGCGAGCAAGTTAATGAAAATTGGCTATAAAAGCCATAAACCGCAGAGCATTCAGAGAGCGCCATGCAAGCGCAGAGAAGGAAGATGAATGAATAAATGAAGGGGGCAACAGACCGTAATTTATCCCTGGAAAACATTAATTTTGCAGGCCGGAGGAAGAATCCTTTCCTTTAATTTTAATTATGCCGACAGTAACGTTTAATAACCAGAATAAAGTATTTTACAATTTTATCACCACCCGGGTAGAACACTATTTTAAAGAAAACCGTATTCAAAAAACGGGAGACCGAAGCCTTTATTTAAAATCCGCTATCCTGATCACGACCGCCCTGGTCGTCTATGTTGCGCTCCTCTCCGGCCTGCTTCATCCCGCAGTGGCCGTTTTGCTTAGTGCGGTGCTGGGATTGACCCTGGCCGCCATTGGTTTCAATGTAATGCACGATGCCAACCATGGCAGTTTTTCACAAAAAAAGTGGGTCAACGAACTCATGGCGCTGACCGCGAATATGATGGGGGTCAATTCCTGGCTGTGGAAACAAAAACACAACGTGATCCATCATACCTATACCAACGTGGAGGGCGTGGATGATGACATCGCGACCACCCGCCTGCTGCGCATGTGCCCGTACCAAAAAAAATACAAGATTCACCGCTTTCAAAACTATTATTGTATACCGGTCTATGGGCTCACTTCCCTGATGTGGACATTTATCGCGGATTTCCGGAAGTATTTCACCCGCAAAATTCAAGACATCCGATTGCGGAAAATGGACCACCGGGAGCATATGATTTTCTGGCTGAGCAAAATCTTTTATGTATTCTTTTACATGGCCTTGCCCATCTATTTGCTGGGTTTTACGCCTTTCCTGATCGGATTTGCCGTTATGCACATTACCCTGGGCATTACGCTGGCTGTAGTCTTTCAGCTCGCCCATGTGGTGGAAGCCACGCATTTTGTGGATGGGCAGAGCGAATCCCTCGAAATCGAAAAGGAATGGGCCGTGCACCAGGTGCAGACCACGGCCAATTTTGCCACGGGCAATAAATTCATATCCTGGTATACGGGTGGATTGAATTTCCAGGTGGAACATCATCTTTTTCCGAAGATCAGCCACGTTCATTACCCGGCCATTCAGGCCATCGTCCGGGAGGCCTGCGCCGTTTACGATATCCGGTATAATCACTATTCTTCCATGCTGGCTGCATTGCGTTCCCATTTGAGGCTGATGAAGCAATTGGGGATCTGATCTCAGTCCCGTTCCAACTGCCTTTTAAAAAACTGCCAGGCTTCCGCATGCACATCGATATCCCCCGGATAATCATGCCGCCCACCGAGGACTTTAAGTAAGACGACCTCCGGCCGGCCCTTTGTTTTGAAGGTATATCGTTCGATGGTCTTTTCATCCTCAGGGTCCGTATCAGGCAGGTTGCTTTTTACAGGCTCTCCCCGGTATCCGGCCAGGCCAGCCCAATAACGGAAAGATCGTTCTGTGGAACGCACCATACCCATCCGGAAATTTGCAGATTGCATCATACCTCCGTCGTAAGGATTTAAAGGATCGTGGGTGCCGTTGACGATCATGACGGGAATAGCTTTACCGGCTTCCTGACAATCCATATTGCTGGTGTCCGGAAGGTTGGCAATGATTGCAGTAATCGCCCTGAAATGCTCTGGCAGGGTCATTGCCAGTTTATAACACATGTGCCCGCCTCCTGAAGTACCTACGGCAAATACCTGCCGGTCATCGATACCATGCCTGGTTTTAAAATACGCTATCATCCCCATGAAAAAGCCTTCTTCATCTATATTTTCTTTGTTGGCCAGGGAACTGGCTTCCTTTCTGCATTCGTTCCAGTAATTTTTATATCCGTCCGGATAGACCAGGAGGACTTTTTCGTTTTTCATTTCTTCGACAAAGTGCTGTGTCCGGGCCATCAAGGCCAGGCCATTGCCTCCTGAACCGTGCAAGACAAAAACCAGGCTGGAACCAGAGGCATTGCCCGGGGGTTGAATGAAATGAAATGTCCGGTAATAGGAGCCCACCTGAATGGAATCTGAAAGAACCTGGCTAACAGAAAAGGGCACTATGAACAGGAAGCAGAAAAAATATAAGATTATTTTCATATTGTTATAGATGAACAATGGTATAAGGTAGGTCTACTGTGCCTATTTTCCTCCGCTTTCAGCTGCTTCTTTTTTTGCGTCTGCAATCATTTTTTCATTTGCATAAATCAGGAATTCCACCCTCCTGTTTTGAGCACGGCCATCTTCCGTATCATTGGAATATTTCGGGGCGCTTTCACCAAATCCTTTAAGCGCCAGGCGTGAAGGAACAACACCATGGTCTGATAAATGTGCTGATACGGCAGATGCACGGCGTACTGAAAGGGACTGGTTGTATTTGGTGCTTCCCTTGGAGTCTGTATGCCCCTGGATTTCAATATTGGTATCCGGGTATTTTTTAAGAATCTCCACCAGCTGGTTCATGGTTTTAAGCGATTCGGGGCTGAGATCGGACCGGTCAAAACCAAACAGAATTTTATTGTTGAATTCCACTACGATGCCTTCTCCGACCCGGACCACCTTGGCATCCGGGATCTCCTTTTTTATTTCTTCCGCCTGTTTGTCCATCTGGCGCCCGATGATGGCTCCGGCAACGCCCCCAACCGCCGCACCGATAATGGCACCCAGAACAGTATTGCCGGCCAGTTTTCCAACCACAGCGCCGGCTGCGGCTCCTCCGGCTGCGCCGATCACTGCGCCTTTTTGTGATTTGCTCATGGATTTGCACCCGGATAAAATCAAGGAGAGGACCAGGATCCAGGTTAGGAAATACGTCAGACGTTTCATAATGGTGATTATTTAATTTAATATTTGGATTTACGATTCAAACTGCTCACGCTTAATGCTAAAAAAGGGAGAAGGTCAATCCCATTTCAATCTACAGAATTCTTGTCAATTTTAAAAGCGGTATTTATTGAATCTGAGTGAATGCGAATTTTAGGATTCTCCAGAGTCTCGGGGAATGAAAAATTATTATCCGGCTTAAACAATCCATTTGCCCCGGATCAGCTTCAATAAGACAGAGATCAGCGCAGGACCAGCAGGAAATGAATGAATCTACCAGCAGACGCCAAATCCGGAAGAAGGGTGGATATAACCTAAACCGACCAATAATACGGCATTCCGAAATTCCAGCCCTCTAACCAACATGCAAAACTGACCAACTGTCCCACCAACCTACTCTTTTTCTTCTGTTTTATCCTGCCTTTCTACCGTAATCGTGCAATCACCGATCAAAGCAGCCATTGCCCCGATCGCGGCCAGCACGGGCGCAAACAAAGTACCCACCACACCCAGGGTCAGCGGAAAACTGATGATTTCATCGCCGCCTTTATTATGAATGCTGATTTTCCGGATATTGCCCTCTTCGATGAGCTCCTTTACTTTTTTCAAAAGGTTTTCCCCATGGACTTCAAAGGATTCTTTGGTTTGTTTATCCATTTTAATAAAGTTTATTGGGTTTAAAATTACCTTCCTTTTGGGAGCTGAACCCCTGATCCCGGTCAGGGGGCCTGGTGATGGCGATCAAAAAAGCGTACGCGCGGTGTTCCTTCATCCGCACCACGCTGACCTTTGAAGCCAGGGCAATGCAAAGAGGCCATGCGTTTAACACCCTCCGTACTCCTTATACCTGCTCCTTCCTTTTATTGCTTCATTTTTAAAATTTTCAGCGGTTTCACTAACGTCGGGAGTCTTCGGTTTTGACATATTTGAAGAATAAAATTTTCAGGATGTCTGCCGTAATCGTATATGCCAGCATGATGAACAGTAATGCGTATACCTGCTGTGTATGGGCCAGGGAAAGGCCGAGGGCTGGGGCAAAAGGGGATACCGGCAACCATATGGTAATGATAAAAGCAAGGCTGCCAAAGGCCATAAGCAGGTTTCCAGGCCTGCTCCGGATAAATGATTTTTTAGTTCGGATTACGAAAATGATGATCAGTTCGGTGAGTACCGATTCCAGAAACCAACCGGTCTGAAACGAAGGGCCGGTGAGTTTGAAATAATAATAGAGAGTATAAAATGTAATGAAATCAAATATAGAACTGTGAATTCCAAAGACGACCATAAATTTCCGGATTAGTTTCATGTCCCATTTCCTTGGTGCGGCCAGTTCAGCTTTATCCACTTTATCGGATGCGATGGTCAGGAAGGGCAGATCTGAAATCGAATGGGTCAGCAGGATTTGTTTGGGAAGCGGGGGGAGGAATGGTAGGAAATGCGATCAATCCTTGCGATGAGAGAATAGATCGGAATATTTATTATTTGATGGACAATAGGATGACCAGTCCCAAAAGGATAAAAGGAGTATGAATCATAAGCGGCGGCTCAAAAACCGGAAACCGAAATAGATACAATGCTGCCCCTGCAAAACCAAACCAGATGCATGTGCCGGTAACCCAAGAGGGGAGCAAGGCCAAGTCTTTTGCCGCTAGGCCAATGGCCCCTATAGCAAGATAGGCCAATACCATATAAATGGCAAAAAGCAGATTTGTCCAATCCATCCAGGTTTTGAACGAGGGTTCCAGGATTGTGGTCGTACTCAACTCCTTTGCTGCCCAGACGGTAACTGTAACCCGGAAAGCGATATTCATAATCCAGAATAAACTGCCAAAAAGGAAGCCTGTGAATGCAAGCTGGGAATACACACCGGCTCCTGCCCGGGTCATGGCATGAGTGAGCAGCTGGACGCCAAAGAGGGTAAGTAGGACCCCAACGGTAAATGCACCATGTATAAAATACCAGTTGGGTTTGTGTCCATGTATGATCGAGAGATACTCACGAACATCCTTAGTCATCCATTGTTTGTAAGGAGGGAAAAAAGCGCCAATCCAGAAGATCAAGCCCCCGGCCAGCAACAAAATACCGGCCCAACGCATTTCAGGAATATTGAGAGTCATTCTGAATCATTTAAAATCAGGATATTGAATTTAGTACATTTAAAATGCTTGTACAACTAACGATATGCGCAAATTTTGATTAGCTTATTTACTGGCCACAATCCGGGCCATGAGGGCGATATCCGTGGCCTCAGGTCAGGGCGCGGTATAAAGTGATCACAAGGATCAAGACCACCAACGAAGTGTAAATCCGTTTGGTATTCTTGGCCAGCCAGTTGGGCAGGTAAATATCGAAATTGTCCATGCCGGAGTCCGAATACTTACGGGCGACCAGGGTCAGGGGACAATAAAATTTAAACAGGACCAGGGTCAGGCCTTCCAGAAACACCAGGCCAAATCCGATCCAGAGCCACAGGTCCAATTTATCCGTCAAGGCAGCATAAAGCATATAAAAAATAACCACATTGAAAAAGATCCAGATCGCGGTGTGGATCATTTTGACCAGGGTTAATTTGGACTGATTTTCCATGCATAAACGGGTTAAAGGCTTAGGGTGTTTTTGTTCTGAAACTGCATTTTATAAATAACTTAACCACCATTTTCCCTTATGTGCCGATTTATATTTATTGTACCAGCTGCATATTGGATACAGGAAGAGCACGATGCCCAGCCATACCAGGTAAACCCAGGGCAGGCTAAGGCCTTCACCGGGGATCAAAAAATAAAAAGGAAAATTTTGAATATGGTCATCGGCCCCGGCCAGGGTATGTCCCCTGACGAAATACAATACAGCGCTGACCAGGTGGGCCAGAAAAAAGTGGGCGATGTAATAGAATAAGGAAACGCGGCCAAATACCTGTACGACCCTGGTGAAGCCATTCCGTCGATTTTCCAGCAGGGCGAGCAACAACAAGGCTGGGCCTATGGTCATGCACATAAACAGCAAGGAAGGCGGGTATTTATGCGTGTTGAGGAAGGACAACAGGGTATAGAACATATTCTTTTGCGGACTCCAGGGTAAGGGGTTGCCATATCCATTGAGCCCCCGCAGTACAATGAAGAATAATATCGTGCCCAGGCCGGCCCAGATCAGGATGCGTTTTCTTTTTTCAGCGGGAAAGTCCGGGGAAAATAAATAACCCATACAATATCCAATCATCATCAATCCGGTCCAGGCAGCGAATGGATAGATGATGACCAGGGTATGATTGCCCCAAAGGGGATACATGGTAAAATTGCCGGTATGCAGCAGGTCCCACACAAAGCCGGGATTAAAGCCTTCGGCACGCTCCGGGTAATCCAGCAGATTATGTCCGAAGACAATGGCCAAGCCCAGGAACAGGATCAGGTTGAACGGAAGATGGATCAACAAACCAAGGATGACCATGCTGATCCCGATGGTCCAGATCACCTGGAGGATAAAGTAATTGTAGTTTGGATTAAAGGATATGACCAGGGTCATGACGATCAGTTCCAGGAGGATAAGCCAAAGGCCCCTTTTTATGACAAAAGTGCTGAGTTCCTTTTTTGTCTTGCGGAAACTTTGCAGGTAAATGGAAATGCCGGAAAGAAATACAAAAACCGGTGCGCAGAAATGCGTGATCCACCGCGTGAAATACAAAACCGGTGAGGTGGTTGCCAGATTAAGTGGATCGTCGGTGAAAGCATCGATATGGATATAATCGCGGACATGGTCCAGGGCCATGATCACCATGACGATGCCCCGGAGGACATCCACGGACTCAATCCGCTGGATGACGGATAAGGAGGTTGAAGGCATATTGGGGTTTTATGAGGAAACACCCAAATTAAATGGGGGATTTCCGAAGCTATGAATTTAGTAAAACTCATATAGATATGCCACATTTCAAAATTTGGGCATATCCGGAATCCCTCAACCACAGTTAGAATCAATCATCCAGATCTTCCTCTTTTTCCTTAAAATCGGCCAGGGGGTCAGAAAAATCAAATCGGGTCTGATGCAATTCCTTGTTGAGCAGGTTAAATGCCGACAGGCCGTGGAGAACCAGTTCTTTATAGACCGGTCTGTCGCTGTCGGGGATCGGCAGGGTTTTTACCAGCCTCTCCAGGCCGGAAACCTGGTTGAGGCTTTGTTCGTATTCTTCCTGGGTGGCATCAACAGCAAGTTTAAGGGTATGCTCACCGGCAAACCAGGCTTTGATCACGCCGAAAGGGTCCCTTTCGTTTTTCTTCTGTTTTTCCGGATGCGGGAAGTTTTTAAGGAATTCCGATTTGATCGCTTTATTGAGCAATTCAAAAGCGACTTTATAAGGCCCGATCTGTTCGCCTTCGTAGACCAGTTCCACTTTGCCCGTGATCGCGGGCATCACCCCGACAAAATCCGATAACCTGGCCGTACCGCTGATTTCATTATTGATGAGCATCCTGCGTTCGACGGCGCTGACCAGGTTTTCATAAGCGCTGATGCCCAGGCGGGCGGAAACCCCGCTGTTGGTATCCACCAGTTCGCTGGTGCGGGCCTCAAAGGAAATTTGTTCCAGCAAGACTTTGAGGAGGGGCGGGACGAAGATGTTTTTTTGCTCCGGTTTCACCCGGGCCTCCTGGGCGGTGATGGTCATAGCCGTCCCGATATCCGTAGGATAGTGGGTCAGGATCTGGCTGTCGATGCGGTCTTTCAGTGGGGTGATGATGCTTCCCCGGTTGGTATAGTCTTCAGGGTTGGCGGTGAAAAGGAAAAGGACATCCAGGGGAAGCCTGACCTTAAAACCACGGATCTGGAGGTCGCCCTCCTGAAGGATGTTGAACAGGGATACCTGGATCCTGGGCTGGAGGTCGGGCAGTTCATTGATTACAAAGATGGAACGGTTGGCCCTGGGAATGAGCCCGTAATGAATCACCCGTTCATCCGCGTAGGGAAGTTTGAGGCTGGCCGCTTTGATCGGGTCTACGTCACCAATCAGATCGGCAATGCTCACATCCGGGGTAGCTAGTTTTTCAACATATCGCTGATCGCGGTGCACCCAGTCGATGGTGGTCTGATCGCCCATGGTCCTTACTTCTTCCCTTCCAAAAGGGGATAGGGGGGCGAAGGGATTGTCGTTGATCTCGCTGCCCGCCACTATCGGGATGTATTCGTCCAGAAGGCGGACGAGGAGGCGGGCCAGCCTGGTTTTAGCTTGTCCCCGAAGGCCCAGAAGGAGGATGTGGTGCCTGGACAGGATGGCTCTTTGCAGGTCCGGGATCACTGTATCGTCAAAGCCGTGAATGCCTTCAAAGATATTGATCTTGTTTTTAAGGGCACGCACCAGGTTGTCGCGCATTTCATCTTTGATGGGTTTGCTGATATAACCGGATCGTTTCAGTTCACCGAGGGTCACTATATCTTTCAGATTGCTCATCTTCTTTTTTTCTTGCTTTTTTTATAATCCATGAAAATAAATTCACCCAGGGTATCGAGGGTGCTGTAAAAGGCCTTGCCGTTATTGGCCCGGGTGAACGCATCAACAAAACTGGCGAGGTAAGAATCCCGGGCGACCATGAAAGTGGTGATGGGAATATTGAGTTTACGGCAGGTGAGGGCCAGGGCCAGGGTCCGGTTGACGATCTTACGGTCGAGGCCATAGGCATTTTTATAATATTTTTTACCCACCTTGATGCAGGTGGGTTTGCCATCGGTGATCATCATGATCTGTTTGTTGGGGTTTTTCCTGCGGCGAAGGATGGCCATGGCCAGCTCCAGTCCGGCCACCGTATTGGTATGATAAGGACCGACCTGCAGGTAGGGCAGGTCCTTCATGGCGATCTCTTTGGCATCGTCCCCAAAGGTGATGATGTCCAGGGTGTCTTTGGGGTAACGGGTGGTGATCAGTTCGGCCAGGGCCATCGCCACTTTTTTGGCCGGGGTGATGCGGTCTTCCCCATACAGGATCATGGAATGGGAGATATCGATCATCAGCACGGTGCTGGTCTGGCTTTGAAAATAGGTTTCATAAACTTCCAGGTCGTCTTCCC
>CAYOPD010000105.1:0-14520 GCA_964405735.1 uncultured Saprospiraceae bacterium
ATACAACTTTAGGGTCCCAGGTGGTCAACAAAGCCTCTTGCAAGGTTGAAAACAAGTCGTACGACACACAATTGATTTTATCATGGTATGATGTAATTTATAATATTATTTGATATAAAAAGTGGTTTATTTAGAGCTTAGTTCCGCCCGCATAATCAGGATTTCAGACCAGGAGTGGTCGGTAGCTTCCCTGATTTTTTCTAAAAACTTATCATAAGACCCCGGCCCGTTTGCACCGTCATATCTTTCTCTGAATGGTTTCCTGTATCCCGCCTGCATTTCTTTCAAGCCATCCTTCATGCGGTATACCAGGGCGTATTGACTTGGACCAGATGCAGCAGATTGGAATACGGCTACGGTCTGGTTGCCCGCTTCCCATCCTTTTTTTGCTTTTTTTAATGTTTCCTCTATCACATTCCCCAAACCGGGTTTTGGAAATACATGGGTGATGCTGATTTTATCAGAATAATTTTCCAGCGCAACCGTACTCAAATCCGCTTTATATTCCGAATAGCTTGATGAATATTTTTGCGTAAGATGAATGGCCACGTTACTGTTCCAGTCCATCATATGGTCTGAGCCCAGGTCACCCCTTTTATCAAACTGGTCCCAGGACTTGGGTCCTTCTATGATATGATATCCACCTGCATCCGGACCAGTCTGGATTTCAAATACCCTCCATTTCCAATCCCCACTGTGGAATTTTTGTACGTGAGCGATCAGTGCTTTTTCAAATTCCAGCACTTTGTCCACTTTCGGAAAATAACGGCTTGCATTACTGACGGTTTGATTTTGACTTATTCCAAAGAAAGGAATAATCAAAAATAAAATAAATTGAATCTTTTTCATATAAAGGGTTTTAGTTGAATAATAACTAAATGTAAGCAAATTTTAAGAGCGCAATAAATTTTAATGGATTGATTTTCAATTGATTTATAGAAAAACGTTGATCTGTTCCTGAATAAACTGTCCCAAAGCGAAATGCCTGCTTATCGAACCTGAATAATGGCTTTTTTGTAGAACGGCCTTCCATCCCGGCTGATCCCTTCTACTATCATTTGATAATCCACAGTTTTGTCACAGGTAAAAAAATTAAATGAATATTGGCCAGGCAAGGTGGGGTTAAGCTGAGGGTTCCAGTATAAGGTCGTCCTGAAATCCGGCTTATGATGTTCAGGTTCTGGTTTCGTGTAATTGGGGGAATAAAACTCCCTCGCTTTATAGTACCCAGGATGCTGCAAACGGAGGATCCCGTTTGGATCCGGTCCAGCATATCTCCCCTGATCGTCATCTGAAGCACTTCGCGTATGGATGACAATGGCACCGCCGGCTCCCCGGACACCAAACAGCCCGGCAGCGGCGCCCTTGTACACATCTATGGCTGCGATATCATGAATGCTGAGCATGGCTGCGGACTCGTTGTCCATGGAAAGGCCGTTCAGAAAAATTTGTGCATAATTTGAACCCATCAGGGAACTTGGACCCCGGATTATGGCATATTGGGAAAAGCCTGAACCAAAAACCTGTACCCCTGCCACTCTTCCCCGGATGACATCAAATATCGTCATGCTTCCATAGATGCCATGGATGGAATCCAGGATCAGCCGGTGACTGGGAGTCCCATAATAGGTTCTGAACAAATCCTCTTTTGGCTTTTCGGGTTTTCTGCCCTTGATCTGGATTTCTGCCAAATCTATTTGCCAGTCGTTTCTGTAAACGGAATCGATCCGGTTTATCCTGCGCCGGTCAGCAAGGTATTCTGAAGAAAGATATTGATTATGGTCCGCATCGAAAGGGGACCACTTGATTTCTGGTGGGGATGTGTTTATTATCAAAATGGAAACATTGCGGTTGCCCAGGGGGCCCATCAGCTCTTGATTAATTGGATTCTTTTTTTGGGCCCTTGCCAGTTCTTTTTTGGGATTGAATTTATTGGCTTGCAAGAGGAGAGAGGTCGTATCCGTGAAAACAAGATTGCTGAATTGAAAATAGCCGTCGGGTCCGCTTCGCTGATCATACATTTGCACCCCATCTGCACCCAGGACAGAAAGAAAAACATCGGCGACCAGGGGCTTTTTATTATTCTCAAGGTTGGTGGTCATCCCGGCGACCGTAAATCCTTGTTCCGGCTCGTATTGCAGGGGAGGGGGATCCTCTATTTCCAAAATTTGCTTCCAGACAAATCGTCTCCAGCCTTTTGTCATCATTTCGAGATCCTGCAGTTGCCGCATTTTTTGATCGGCAGAATTCTCAAAAAAGATCGTAGGATCCAAAGGTTCGGTGAACTCGGAAGTGAGCAGGAGGTAGGATTCAATGTTTTCCATGCCCGATTGATCCGGTACGGCTGTGCGGTCAAGCACGGCTACAGAAAGGTTTGCTTCGACCGGCTCCAATTCAAAATCGCTCAAATCAAGGTCCACCCTGACTTCTTCCCGGATGGAGTAAATGGCTTTATCGGTTTGAAGTAGACCGTTGATCCGGTTCCGGGGATTTTGAACGAAGATCAGCCGTTCGCATTGTGGTTCTCCATGGGCATCAAACAGGGTAAGCCGGCAAATGCCATCGGGTAATTCTTTTGTCGAGAAGGGCGCCCTTACTTCCATGGCACTGGAATTGGCCTCCATCGTAAAAACAATTCTATCCTGCATATGTGCAATGACGAAAGCCCCCTTCAAGCCGTCTTTAATATTGGTCTTCAGGTACAGGGAGGATTCATCCTCCGGTTTAAAATTCAATTGCAGCCCGAAGCCCTGCCTTAAAACCGAAGGCAGGGGGAATTTAGCCTCCTGGCCATCGCTGGTGCATTTTGCATAATAAGATTTGCCTGGATCGGGTTTCAGGCTGAATAAACCAAGCCCTTTACCGTAGGATAAAGCCGTGGCGGCCATTTGGCCGTCCTGGTCGAAAATGGTAATCTGAACATCCTTGTATTTACCCTTGGAATCCGTAATTTTATAGGCTACCCTGGATGAAATCCCCTCAACGAGATCTCCTCCTTCAGGAAAAAATTGAATGGATAAGCGGCCTTCTCCGGATGTAGGAGTCTGACCGGAAATGGGGATTACGGTGGTCCCCAATTTTTCATCTTGCAAGGACTCATACGGATTCAAAACCCGGATCGATTGGTGATAAAAAAAGGACTCGTCGAAATTCCGCATATATTGAGTATAAGCCCTGATGGTATAATTTCCCGGAAGACTGTCGCGGGGAATAAAAAAATCTCCTGCTCCGGTTTCCGGACCGGTGAGGATATGACAGGTTTGCACGATCCGGTTCTCTGGGTCGATCAATTCCACATATACCAGGCTGCTGGCTGCGGTTTCGGTATGCGAGGCGGCGTCTACCAGATAGGCCTTGAACCAGATTGTTTCCCCTGGGGTAGTTTGTGTTTTGTCCAAATGCAGGTATACTTTTTCCCGGGGGTGGCCCTGGACATGACGGTGGAATTGGTTCATGGTCTTCAACAGGACGGGATTTCCCGTATCCTGCCCATAGACCGGAAAGGCCAACAGGCCAATCCAAAGGGGATGCCGGATGTTAATTCGAGTTTTCAAGAAGTCGATCTGAATGGAAAAGGTCCGCTTCCATTTTATTTCCATGACCTTATTGGCCTGCAGGTGCATTATTGAATATAAACCGGTCAATCCGCCACTGCCCATCAGCATCAAATCTCCAGGTGGCGAAATAACGGCCCTGTTGCATAAGAGGCTTGCCGCCATTCTTTGGTTCAATGTCCTGAATAAAAGTTCCCAACTCATAGGCCTGGTCCCCAATGATGTCCAGTTCCTGGGAGTTGAATTTTAATTCCCGGATCGTATTATTTTGAAGCCAGCCTTCCGACATTTTAAGTATGGCTGATCTCCCATAATCAGGTGCTGCATCCGGCCGGTAATTGATGGCATCTTCCGTAAACAAATCAACGCTTCCAGCCGCATCGCCCTTCTTCCATGCGAGGGCAAAATCATCCAGGGCTTTGACTATTTCGGCTTTGGCTTTGTCCGGATCAAACCTCATGGGGAGGACTCTAAGGGCCGCTATTTTCCATTTTCCTTCGGTTTTTTTAAGGATGAAGGTCCCGGCATCCCTGAGATCAGCTATCGGCTGTCCCTGCTCATTGGTCCCCCCTGTGAAATGCGCCTGATTATTGACCAGAGCTACATCGGGGCTGATGAATCTCAGGCTTTGGATTTCTGCATGGAATTTTCTTCCTGTTGGTACATCAGCTCCGGATACCGGAAGATTCTCCCTTCCTGAAAAAAGGGATCCCGAAGGGAAAGCCACATCAGCATCCTCCAGGTAATTGGAGCTGATCCAGGACTTATCGTTTTTTTCCCAGGCAGCGGTCATATCCTGGGTCATGAGCTGACGGATGGATTCCAGATCGGAAGAGTTTGAATCGCCGGTCTTGCCGCAGGAGAAAAAGGTTAATGCATAAAACCCGATGACTTTGATAAAGGTGAGGTTTTTATTCATATAAGGTTTTTTTATGGATTGAATTCATGTTGTTGATCAATTAATCTTGATGAACAGAGATTTAAAAATTATTGGACTGGCACATCATTGAATCTCCTCATATAATCCTCCTGGTTTCACTTGGTAAAAGACCAAAATTTTTTAATGGGTTACGAATTTTCGTTCGGGAGGCGGTATGGTTTTGGGTAACAAAACCACCTGCATGCCCCTAAATTAGATTCCGGGAAGACCAGGAAACCGGAAAATTCTGTCAGAACCTATGAATTTTGTTGCATAGAGACCATCCTGTCCGATTTGCACCGGTTTGTAATCTATTTGCCAAGCAAGGTCCTCAGGCCACGGACCACGGTAGCCGGGTACATGGATATATGGGTCCCTTCTTCTGCCCTCCAGGCATGCAACACAAGACCTATATAAGCCCGGGCTTTAATAATTTCGGTGAATTCAAGCCAGGGCTCAATAATGTTCTTTTCGTCCAGGGAGCCAATGGCAGTGAAAACTTCCCTGTCCAATGAAAGCGATCGTTCCGCAAAAGCCTGTTCCAATTTAAAGTTCTCTTTGTGATTCCAGATCAGGGCGGGGCCGGCCAATATGTATTTTTCAAACAGATGAGGCTGGGAAAACAGGATTTCAGTGCCCAGCAAGCCCCCAAAAGACAGGCCGATAAAAACGCGGCTCAGGAGACCAAGGCCCAATTCCTGCCGGATAAAGGGGAATAACTCAAACTCCAGAAATGACTTAAAAGATCCACTCTCACCAGCAGAAGCAGAATATAGTTCACCCCGCCCACTTCTGAGGGCGATGGCATGCCGTCACCTGCCGGAATGATTTCATCCTTGGCGACACCCAGGACTTTTTGGAGGCCGTCGGTCCATCCTCAATTGTCCGGTTTATCTGGGGAACAACTACCCCAGCACATTACCAGCCCACTGCCCGTCAATGTTTTGGACAGGAATAAAAACTCCAGGAATCGCCTGCATGACCAGATCCCGTGCTTAGCATGGTAAACGGAGTGAGAATATGATTTCATTTTAGAAAATAAGGAATAAATTTAAAATGACCTGCTATCACCGTAAGCCTGCCATTCCATCAAATAAGTGGTCAAATCGAGGGTTGCTTCAGTAATTATTGGGTTGGAGTCTTAAGGGGGGGCAACGCATTCCAGGTATCAATGGAAATTCTCCATTGTCCGTTTACTTTTACCCAGATATGCAGGTCACGAATTTTTTCCTCCTGCAATTTTCCTTCTTCATTTTCCCAGGATAGGGCGCCATTCGACAGGGAATATCCCATTTCTCCATTTGAATCCAGATGGATAAGTGGGACTTCGAAGGAAGCCTGAAAGTTGGTTAAACTTTTGAAACCATCCATATATGTCTTTAAAGCGGGCATCCCTGCCACTGAAGCTTCTCCCGGAGGGAGTACCCGGGCATCATCGGTGTAGTAAGAAAGAATCTTATTTACATCCATGGTTTTTCCCGCATCCTGATATCCCTGGGCTGAAGCCATGAGATTGGCTTTCTCTTGCTCAATATTGATCTTTGGCTTCGGTTGACAGGAGGAGGCCATAATAAGTAAAAAAATAATAAAGGTCAGTCTCATATAATTGATTTTATTTTTTATTAATGGCTTGCGGAATTCGGTTTCCCTTAATCCATTGAAGTAGGATCCGGTTGAATTTTCCAGCCGAAACGGATTCCGTAAATGGATTATGGCTGGCCTGGGGCATCAAATGGTAAGTAATACCGGTTCCAGACAATAGAGGCTCCCAGGTGGTATAGGGTACCGTAAAGTCCAATTGACCCAATACCAACAGGCAGGGCATTTTCAACCGGTTCAGTTTTCCCTTAACCTCGACCTCGGAAGGAAGGGATTGAAACAAATCGCCAAATGCTTTTGGATTGGTCTTCAAATAATCCAAGAGGTAACGGGCATCGAACTCGGGATCTACCCAGTTTTTCGGAGCCTGGATATGATAATTGACGGCAAACAGACTTTCCGGAAGAGTTGATTTCAAAACAGATTCTCCGGCCTTTTCCCGCACTTTCAGAATGGATTTTCGATGCTCATCGGCATGATTTTGCCAAAATTGGTTTTGCTCCTTTGGAAATTCATTCGACCAAAAAGGTACGCCTGCGACCAGGATAAGACCTTTTAATTTGTCTGGAAAAAGAGTTGCGAATTCCAAGGCAATCTGGGCGTGTACCGAATGGCCCAGAAGAAATATTTTTCCAAGGCCCAACGAGTCCCTCATCCTTTCCACATCCCTGGCAAATTCCGAGAGGGACAATCGGGATGCTGCCTGGTCATCACCAACAGGGATGAAATGACGACTATCCACAAAAGCCATATCCAGTTTTTTCCGGAGAGAAGGCGAAAAAGCCCTCGAGTAATACTCCGCTGAACCGATCACCACCATGGTTTCACCCCGGCCTTCCCGGATATAACCAAAAGGAATGTTTTCAAATAAAATAATGCCGGCTTTCCGGCCATCTGACTGTCCTTCCAGGCTCAAGCCCGGAAAGAGCATCAGGCATAAAATCAACAAGTATCCGGCAGAAACGCGACCGAAAATCGTCAAGGCATCCAGGATATTCATGAGGTATATGCATGAAGGGACTTAGAGAATTTATTCCAGGGTTTTCTTGAAGTGTACCTTATCTCCAATTTTATTGCCATCCCCGTCCACAAACCAAAAACTGTATTCATTCCCATCTTTCATTTCGGATTGGGTGATATATACTTGTTTTTCTCTCCGGGGATCGGTGGCATGGAGCACATGCCAGTATTCCCTGCCGTTACCTAGTCTGCATGCTACGGCAGCCCCATTTACGCTGTCAAAAGCTTTGGCTTTTTCCTCATCGGTGCCGGTCTTGAAGCCCGGATCTCCGGTGATCAACCAGATGCCGTAGTCCGCGCAATGGACATACTTGCCCTGATAGATGTTTTGATAGGTCCATACCCCATTCAGGTGGGAAGTCGGGGATTTATCATTCCAGGAAGCCAGGCGCCTGGCCTTTCCTGCAAATCCTCTTTTCCCATCAGGTTCAATAATCCAAAATTGCCACTGGTCTCCCTTGATTTCATAATCCCAGCTGAAGGATCCGGTTTTGCTCACATTGTCAGGCCAGGTAGATCCCATCCAGGACGTAGTGGCCCGTTTGCCGTCTGATTTCCAGGTGAGTATGCCTACATCGGTGATCCCGTTATAGGCAGAAACCTTGTCCTGCTGTCCCAGGGTTTTACCATTCAGGTTGGGACGGTCGTTGCGTAAGTATACCCAGGCACAATGACCCGGCGTAAAAATGCAGATGCCCTCCATGCCCTCGACTTCATATTTCCAGACGCCGAGGAGGTCATTACCGGGATTTTGGCTGAGGCCGTAAATCCCATGAAGAAAACCGGAAAAAATAAAGAAAAATTTTAGAAACATTTTTTTCATGCGAGTGGAGTTTATTGGAAGATGAATGAGTTAAAATATTGGGATATAGAATTTTTAGAAAGGTGTTCTCACAAAGTGAGGATTTAAAAATAGGAACCGGCTGACCGGACGGGTTAGTAATTTTTGTTCAATTGCTTGGAATTTTATTGCAAAACAAAAAGCCCGATCGGGGCGGGGAACCTGATAAAATCTAAAAATTTTTATTTCAGAGGGCAATTACTTAATTTAACACACTAAAGGATAAGCCGTTATGCGGTTGAAATTGCCTTACTGTCTTCTGTTTATATTATCCATTGTGGCCGGGAACACGAAGGGACAGGATTTTATCAAGGAACATTATCTTTTTCAACAAAAAGTCGCCAACGGGCTGGTTTTCGATATCCACCAGGACCAGATGGGATTTATGTGGTTCGCAACAGAACATGGCCTGATCAGGTACGATGGAACCGAAACCCGGATTTACCGCCAGGATCCGCTGGATACGTTCAGCGTTTCCAGCAATGTAATCACTGCCCTGGCGGAGGACTCGTCCGGGAATTTATGGGTGGGTACCATGTTTAACGGATTAAATCATTTTAACCGGAAAACCGGCCGTTTTACAAGATTTACCTTCAACGGAAACCCTTGTTCCATAAGCGGAAGCAAGGTCAATAAAATCCTGATTGCCCGTTCAGGGAAAATTTGGGCAAGCATTGAAGGCAAGGGCCTGGTGAGCAAGGAAAGAGGCGAAAGCTGCTTTCGATGGATACAAAAACCACTTTTAAACACTGATTATGCCGAGGCGCTCTCCGAAGATCAGAATGACGTCCTCTTTTTTGGGACCTATTTTGGACTAAACCGTGAAAATTCAAAAACCGGAGGATTCGATTCCATTCCATTGAAAACAAAGGCGGGCGAGCCATTGAGAATCCTTAAAGTATTAACCCATGACAGGGATGGCCACCTGTTGATCGGTACCCGTAATCAGGGCCTGTTCCGGCTGGATGAACCCGATGGTCAAATCCAACCGTTGACCCTCTCTTCGGGAGAACAGGATTTGACCGGGGTAAACAATATATGGGATGTATTGTCCGATTCATCCGGGGTGGTTTGGGTTTGTACGGATGCAGGACTGGCCGTTCTAGAACCCTCAGGTCATCAATCATTTTATAAAAACATTGAACAAAGCGGACTCCGGAGAGTATTATCTGCCCATAAGAGCCGGGATGGTGTAGTCTGGCTGGGCACGAATTCCGGGGTAGTCGTGCTTGCGCCCAAACTCAAATCGTTCAACCTGTTGCGGATTCAGAAGTCCGAAAATCCTCCGGTCAAGAGGGGAGTTACTGTAGTTATGGGATCCCGTTCCCGGAAAATATGGGTGGGCACACTCAGGGGACTCTACCAGTATTCAACCGAGGAATTGAAATACGACCAGGATTTTCTATCATCCTACCCTTCACTGAAAAAATTGGCCAACGCCAATATTGCTTCCATTTTCGAAGACTCCAGGAATCATTTGTGGATTGGCACCATTACCGGCTTCAATTCCGGTTTTGAAGTCTATGAACACAATCCGGCTGCCGATGTACTGACTGCACATTCGATGACTTGTGAGACCTTCCGCGTGCACGTGACTTATGAAGTCGCAGAGGATGGAAACGGTAATTTATGGTTTGCCAATGGTGCCGGCCTGGTTTTTCATTCGGTAAAGAACGGAGGGTTTAAAATATACCGGATGGGAGAAGGGCCCGCCCATCCATCATCCAATTCCATCAACCGGCTGCTGGTTTCAAATGGAATGATATGGATAGGTACCCAGGATGGAGGCTTAAACAAATATGACCCGGAAGGACAACGTTTTCAGCATTTTCCCATTCAACCGGGAAATGTCCTGGCCCTGAGCGATAAACGGGTATTGCATATTATGGAAGACCGGGATAAAAACCTTTGGCTGGGCACGACCGGAGGATTAAACCACTTCAACCTGGAAAAAAATGCTTTCACCCATTATTTTAAAAACCACGGTTTGCCGGATGACCATATCAATGGGATCGTCCAGGACCTTCATGGCCATCTCTGGATGACTTCACCAGATTTCCTGACCAGGTTCAATCCTGACCTGCAGGAATTTGTGTCTTTCGACAGGCTGGATGGCATTGAGCAAAGTGAATTCTGGGATCGGGCCAGCTACCGGGATGACAATGGTAGAGTCTATTTTGGAGGAGATGACGGATTGTTGGTTTTCGATCCCGACCAGATCAGAACCAATCCCCATGTGCCTTCCCTGGTCTTTACGGACCTTTATCTGTTTAATAAGAAGGTATCCGCAGGTTCTCCCGATGGAATCCTGAAAGAAGAATTGGGAGTATCTCCTAAAATCAGGCTGCGGTACAATCAGAATGTTTTCAGCATTCATTTTACGGCGCTCAGTTTTATAAGGCCTGAAAAGACGCAATACCAGATCATCATGGAAGGATTCGAAAACGACTGGCAATCGATTGGCGGGAAAAGGGAAGTAACCTATACCAACCTGAATCCTGGTCAATACATTTTCCGGGTCAAAGCTTCCAATAACGACGGGGTATGGAATGAAACCGGTGCGAGCCTTCAGCTGCATGTTCTTTCACCGTGGTGGAGCAGTTCGATGGCATGGTTGATGTATCTGGTATTATTAGGCCTGGGAATCCTGGTAATTTACCGTTTTCAGCTGAGTCGTCAAATACAAGCAATGGAAACCCGAAAGTGGAAAGAACTGGATGCTTTTAAAAGCCGGTTCTTCACCAACATCACCCACGAGTTCCGTACACCGCTTACCCTGGTTCTGGGTCCGGTGGAACAAGCTTTGAAAGATCATTCAGAGCTCGGGCCACCTGATTTGCACCTCATCCGTCGTAACGCCAGAAGATTGCTTCAATTGGTCAACCAACTGCTTAACCTGGGCAGGCTGGAAGCGGGAAAAATTAGATTAAACTATGGTCGCCGGGATGCCGTCGAATACATCCGGTTTCTGGTGGAAACCTTCCAAAGTTATGCTTCTTCGAAGGGCATTCAGCTGAGATTCGAATATGCCTGGCCTTCCCTGTACCTGGATATCGATGATGAAAAACTGATGGAAATCTTCACCAACATTCTTTCCAATGCCTTTAAAGCTACTCCACCGGGGGGTACCATCACGGTGAAGTTGTTGGATGGTTCTGTTCCCGCTGGCTTATCTGTCAAGCAACTTGACATCCAGATCACGGATACCGGTCCAGGCATTTCTCCGGATCAGCTTGACCGGATTTTTGACCGCTTTTATACCCAGGAATCTTCCGGTTCCGGGGGAATAGGCATTGGATTATCCCTGGCCAAAGAACTCACAGAGATATTGGAAGGAAAACTGATGGTTGAAAGCGTACTGGGACAGGGTACCTCCTTCATCATCCGTCTGCCTGTCCGGCAATTATCAGAGGTCAATACAGGACCCTTGCCGGAAAAATGGGCAAATTCTGAAAATCCGGTCATCCCGGACCACTTACCTAATCTTAATCCGGAGGATAAAAACCTACCCACGGTCCTTGTGGTCGAGGATCACCCGGAAATGGCTCAATTTATCCGGAGTTCGATTCAAAATCAATATCAGGTCAGGCTGGCATCAAATGGGGAGGATGGGCTATTCAAAGCCATCCATGAAATTCCCGATCTGATCCTCAGCGATATCATGATGCCGGAATTGGATGGCCTGGGCATGATCGAAAAACTTAAAACCAATATTCATACCAGCCATATACCTGTTATCCTGGTTACCGCCAGGGGCGACGAAGACTCCCGGCTTGATGGGCTAAAACATCAGGCCGATGCTTACATCATCAAGCCATTTAACCGGGAAGAATTATTGGTCATCATGCAGAATCTCCTGAATTACAGAAACAGGCTGCAGCAGTGGTACCGCCAAGAGTACTGGTCTGAAAATAAAACGAAGGAACCTCCTCCGCTTCCCGAAGAACATGAATTCATAAAAAAACTCCGGCAGCAATGCGAGGACCATTTAACCGATTCGGCTTTCTCCATTGAGAAGCTTTGCCATGCAATGGGAATGAGCCATTCGCAGGCCCACCGCAAAACGGTCGCCCTTACCGGGGAATCGATTCAAAAATTTGTAAGGAAAATAAGACTTGAAAAAGCAAAAGACCTGTTACGTACAAGTTCTAAAACCGTGTCCGAGATCACTTATGAAACCGGTTTTAGCGAGCCAGCCTATTTTACCAAGGTGTTTACCCAGGAGACCGGGATTAATCCATCTGAATGGCGAAAGCAGTTTAGGACATGATGATAGTCCGGGTTAATGAACCCTGGCATTGAACCGCTGAACCAAGATCTTTATTGCGCACGGGCTTTCTTCAAGGAAGTCCTTTTTGCGATTTACGGAACAAAGACTTCCCCAGATGATTATTCAGGTTGAACAGTCTTGCCCGGTCAAGACGATACAAATAAATGAGGGCCAGACTACATAATAACGCGGACAGGTAAAACATATAGGGTATCCTTTCAGTATGGGCGCCTGTAAACGTGCCAGCCACCAGGGCACCTCCCCCGATTCCTATTTCGAGGGCAATATACATGGTTGCCAGAGCCCTGCCCCTTTTATCGGGATCTCCCAGGTCAATGGTCCATGCACTGATGGTTGGGAAAAAAATGCCCACCCCAAGGCCAAACAGAATGGACGCCCAGTAAAACCAGGAGGGCGAAATACTGTGGGCAAAAACCACCATGGACAGGATCAAAATATAAATGGAAAATTTGAGAACAGGCACCCTTCCGATCCGGTCCGCTATTCTTCCGGCAAAAAACCGGGTTGATATACTGGACAAGGTGAATAGTGTAAAATAGATACCACGGTTTCCGGTATTCAGCCGGTCGCTCAGATCGGGGGCCAGGGTGAGCAAGACTCCATATGAAAAATAACAACCAATCATCACAATGGCGGCTGGAAAGGCCAGCGGATCCAGGATGTCTTCCCGTTTCACTTTGAGATGTCGGAATCGAAAGGATTCCTTCCCCCCCAGGGTTTCGGGCAGGTTGATCAGTATCACCATGGAAATTAGGGCCAGAAAGGAGGAAAAATAAAACATCGTATTGATGCCAAATTCCTGGACCATCCAGCTTCCGAACGGTGGAGTTGCCGAAGACCCGATGCTCGAACTGATCCCCATGATGCCCAAAGCTTCCCCCCTCCGGTTCCAGGGCACGATGTCCGCAACATAAGCCGCCGATGCCGTGGGCTTGAAACCAGTGGAAAATCCATGTATAAATCTAATAAACAGAAATCCTGCCACCGTATGTACCAGGGGGTAAAGAAGTCCACAGGCAATGCATGCAAATACCCCGAAATACATGACAGGGATACGGCCAATCGTGTCTGTCAGCTTTCCACTGAATGGCCGGGAGAAGCCTGCTGTAAATGTGAAAAGGGCCAGGATAAGGCCAATATATTGCGCGCCGCCCATAGACCTCAGATAATTGGGCAATTCAGGCAACATCATATTAAAGCTGCCGGCAAAAAGGGCATGCGACAAACAAAGCATCAGGAAAGGGGGGGTATACAGACGGCTTACCTCCGTGGGGGTTTGCATGGGACGAAGATAGGGAATGCCCATTTGTCCAGACTGCAACCCCCAATGCAAGATTTATTGCTTATCCTTATTCGTTTTTTAGCGGTTAAGGAACACGATATTTGAAATTTCTATATGTATAATAGCGCTTTGATCCGATTTTTTATTTGAGGAGATTAATTTTTTCTATTAACTGTTTAAGACTACAGCCCAGAGGGATAGAAGTCAATATATCGATTATCTTTAATGCGTCCGGGGCAAAGGAAAAGAATAAAGAAAAATAATATATGATAAAGTTGCATTTTAGGTTATCCCGACTGGGATTAATTCTTATTTTAATTTCAAATTTCAGAGGTGCTATGAAAAAGTTTATGTTACTGATGGGCATGGTATGCTTGTGGGGAGTGGAGTTGAAAGCGCAGAACTGCAATCTCATTTGCCTGAGCAAGGTCACTGTTTCCCTGAGTCCCCAAAACAATTGTACTGCCGATCTTTCCCCGCTCAGTTTTATTAACAATCCAACACCCAGCCCAAGCGCCTCCTGCATGAAGTATTTATTGGTGCTGACTTATCCATTCGGGACTAGTAAATACAATCCGCCAACCCGGCTCGATAAAAGCCATCAGGGCTATACCATGCTCTTCCAGGTGCTTGATTCTGTATCCAGGAATTCCTGCTGGGGTTATCTGACCGTCAATAAATGCAATCCCTGCAGCTTTCCGACGCCTCCGGTGATCGATCCATTAGTCGTTACTCCCGTGGGCCCCTATCCGGCGGGATCCATGATTACCCTCACCGCTACCGCCACGGATAATGTTTCTATTTCAAAGATTGAGTTTTACAATGGAAATATCCTGTTGAATACGGATCTAGCCGCTCCCTATACCTATAAAGTAACGACCTTTGCCTTGTCCCAGACCTATAATTTTAAAGCGGTAGTTTATGACAATTGTGGCGCCAGGGATACTTCCGATATCGTAACGATTACGACCCTGGCCCCCACCTGCTCTGACGGGGTCAAAAATGGTTTTGAAA
>CAYOPD010000106.1:0-14374 GCA_964405735.1 uncultured Saprospiraceae bacterium
TGACGTTTATGGAACTCAATCTGTTGTGTCCCAGGCTTCGGAGAAGCCCAACATCCCGTATTAATGCTGAAAATTTTCATTAGATTGTAAATCAAATCAGAGAAAGCGTTAAATGGATTGTGAGACAAAATATATCCCGGTGCAGGAGGTGCAAAGGGAATACCTCCTATGTATACCCCGGCAAGCTCCCGCCGGAATAGTGCTGGTTTTTCATGGAAATGGGGGCACGGCCCAGGGTTTTTCCAACAAATTCCACCTGCAGAAAGCATTTCCGGAATTTGTGGTGGTTTATATCCAGGGCATCCCAGGGATCGGGGGCGGCTTTGATCCCAAAGGATTAAAAAACGGATGGCAACGCAAGGTGGGGGAAGGGGAGGACCGTGACCTGCGATTGATTGATGTCCTGGTGCCTGAGCTCCTCAGGGAATGGCCTTTTCTGCACGATCGGATCTTTGCCTTTGGCCATAGCAACGGCGGCCGCTTTGTTTATCTGCTTTGGAATCAGAGACCATCACTGTTCCGCGGGTTCATCATCAACGCGCACCAGGGCACAGACCTCCTGAACCAGGCCCTTCCAAAAAACGCCATGGTCCTCACCGGTGAAAAAGACCGCGTGGTCAACAATGCCAATCAGTTGAAATCAGCCGAAATGATCCGCATCCGGCTGGAAACCAACCAGGAAAAGAAAATAAACGATCAATTAACCATTTACTCCAACAGCTCGACCGGCCTTTGCTTATATCATTATATCCATGCCGGTGGCCATGATCTTCCGAAAACCGCGGTCCCGTTTATAGGGAAGTTTCTTTCTGCTATGGTATAGATCACGCGTTGGGACGAAGCTGAGCTTCGGACCGGTACTTGTACCTGAAGTATTGTTTTGGAACAAACTGAGGTCAGAGCCAAGCTCCTCCCAATCATGGTACTTCTTAGAGGAGTGGTCATCTATATACCAAATTATTAAAAAATGGAATATTTACAACTTCTCGACATTAAAACTATTCCTCGCTCTTATACCTGAATTCAATTTTTGGATGGCTTTCCTGGACCATTCTCAATGCCCAGGGCGATTCAGCCAGGTAGACCATTTTACCGTCTTTGTCCAGGGCGAGATCCTTCTTGCGGCGGGCGATGAATTCCTTTAATGCTGTGGGATCATTGCTTTTTACCCAACACGCTTTGTGCAAAGGCAGGGGTTCATAAGTGCAACTTGCCCCGTATTCGTGTTCGAGGCGGTATTGAATGACGTCGAATTGCAGGGCCCCCACGGTACCAATGATTTTGCGTCCGTTGTCTTCCTTGATAAAGAGCTGGGCCACGCCTTCGTCCATGAGTTGTTCGATGCCTTTGTTGAGCTGTTTGGTCTTTAACGGGTTGGTATTGATCACATAGCGGAATTGTTCCGGGGAAAAGGAGGGTATGCCTTTGAAATGGAGGTCCTCCCCTTCGGTGATCGTATCACCGATTTTAAAATTGCCGCTGTCGTATAAACCTACTATGTCCCCCGGAAAAGCCTCGTCTACGACTTCCTTGCGGGCTGCTAGGAAGGAATAAGGGTTGGAAAATTTCAGGTCCTTGTCCTGTCGAACCAGGTGATAGGGTTTGTTGCGCTCAAACCTGCCGCTTACTACCCGAACAAAGGCGATCCGGTCCCGGTGCCTCGGATCAATATTGGCATGAATTTTAAATACAAAACCGGAGAATCTTTTTTCATGCGGAAGGACCAGCCTTTCTTCGGTTTGCCGGGGCAGTGGGTCGGGTGCGATTTGTACAAAACAATCCAGCAACTCCTTTACCCCAAAATTATTCACGGCACTTCCGAAAAATACCGGGGAAATATGCCCGGCCAGGTATTCCTTTACTTCAAAACGGGGATAAACCGTCATCAGGGTATGTAACTCTTCCCGCAATTCTTTTGCAGCTGCAGATCCGACATGGTCCTCCAGTGCTTTTGAAGCCAGATCTTCGATCACGATGGTCTCATCCTCTCCCTGTTTTTGATGCGGTTTGAAGAGACATAGTTTTTTTTCAAAGAGGTTATATACCCCCTGGAACCGTTGTCCCATGCCTACCGGCCAGCTCAGGGGGGTCACTTTGAGTTTCAGTTTTTGCTCCACCTCATCGAGCAGGTCGAAGGCGTCTTTTCCTTCCCGGTCAAGTTTGTTGACAAAGACCATCATGGGTGTTTGACGCATCCTGCAGACTTCCACCAGTTTTTCAGTTTGGGATTCTACCCCTTTGGCCACATCGATGACCACCACAGCGCTGTCTACCGCGGTAAGGGTCCGGTAGGTATCTTCCGCAAAGTCCTGGTGACCCGGGGTGTCGAGCAGGTTGATGAGGATATCTTTGTATTCGAAGGCCATCACAGAGGTGGCTACTGAGATACCCCTTTGTTTTTCAATTTCCATAAAATCCGAGGTCGCGTGTTTTTTGATCTTATTGGATTTGACCGCCCCGGCGACCTGGATGGCTCCCCCGAAAAGCAGGAGTTTTTCCGTCAGAGTGGTTTTTCCTGCATCGGGGTGACTGATGATGGCGAAAGTGCGCCGGGATTGTGTTGGATCTGCCATAAATCGGGGCGCAAAGGTAAGAATTAGTAGTCAGTAGTCGTTGGAAGGCGGGTGGTGGTAACAGGCTCTTAACTCTTCTCACCAAAGGCTTTCTTGCCCGCTACGAGATTTACATTCAAATAGGTTGCAGCAAAATCCACAAAGGCGTCGATATCCGATTTCACCGTAGGTATGCCCACCGACAGGCGGATAGATCCCCGCATCGTCCCCAGGAAATGCACCATATCCTGGAAATTTCCCTGGTCCCGGCTGGTAAAATACGGGGCCAGGGAATCGCTGGTAAGACAATTGTTGATTTCATCGATGCCCGGGTTGCAAAAACAACCGGTCCGGACGGAGATATTTAGCGCATTGGCCGACTCTTCGATGATTTCAAAGGGCCAGGGGTTTCCTTCTGGGTCAAAAAAATTCAGCACTATATTTCCTCCCCGTTCTTTGATGTCCGCCGGTCCGAATATACGAATGAGGGGCCGTCCATCGTCGTGTTTCAATGTTTCAAGGCGCTGAATCAGGTAACGGGTAAGCTCTTCAATGCGATGATGGATGCGTTCGATGCCAAGGCTTTCCATAAAATTCAGGCCCTTCCCGATGGCTGGAATTCCAAGATAATTGATGGTTCCGTTTTCAAATCGTTCGTGGTCGGGAGCCAGGTAATAGCTGTCGTAATTGACGGAAACCAGGGTCACCGTGCCGCCTGCAAACCATTGTTTGTGCAGCAGGTAAAAACTGTCCTTCCTCACCAAAAGGCAACCGATTCCGGTGGGATATCCAAACATTTTATAAAAGGACAGGCACACAAAATCAGGATGGTATTTTTTCAGGTCCAGCCTGGAAGTTGGAACAAAGGCGGCAGCATCGAGCAGTACGTCCCATCCCTTTTCCTTCATCCAGGGAATCAAGTCCAGGGAGTGCCTGACCCCGGATACGTTGGACTGAGCGGGGTAGGCAAATAATTTTCGTTTATGCCTGCCGTAATTTTCAACCCTGGCTTTCAGCGCCGTTTCATTAATGCAGAGGTCTTCATAATTTACGGAAAAATATTCATGCCTGCCGCCTTTATGATGGCAATATTCCCGGATCCCATTGACGGAATTGTGGTTGTCGGATGTAAGAAGAAATATGCTTTCATGGTCAAAAGCATAATTTTCACCAACGATGTGCAAGGCTTCTGAGGCATTGGCTGTGAAAATGCAATAATAGTCATCCGCATTAAAATAATCCAGCACTTTTTTCCTGGCTGAAGCCACCATCCGGGTGGATAAACGGGAAGAAGGATTGGTCGAATGGGGATTGCCCATCACCTTAGATTTCAGGGAATGATAGTGATCCTCCAGCAGGCTAAGCGGGAAAAGATTGCCTCCGGTATAATCCAGGTAGATGCTTTTGGTTTCATCCAGGCGGGCGTATTCCTTTCGGCGAAGGCTTTCGAAGAATGAATCGGATGGGATGGTGTTTTGCTCCATATTAAGCTATACTCCGGCAAAACTACAATCTACCAAACATAGCGCGCACGGAGAGTTGGTGTATATGGAGTTTTTATCGCCTCCGAAAGGATCTAAATTATTAGTGATTTTCGTGAGAAGTTGTTTCTCTGCGCGGACGATCAATCAAAACTTCACGGTCTCCCCCAGGCCGGCAAAGTGGAATCCGCTCCCATAGGCGTCCCGGAACATTTTAAAAGCAAGATGCCCGCTGCAATGGGCGGGCGCCACTTCCCTCACCCCCAGGTCATCTTTCAGGAAACGGATCATTCTGGACATATCTTCCCTTTTATATGGGAGCAGGTGAAAACCACCGTAAAGAAGTTGGATGGGCTGTTTGGTGAATTCCTTGGTAGCGGCTGTGATTTTTTCCACCGAGCTGTGCGAGCATCCAACGATCAGGATCTCCCCGGATGGGGTGGCCAGGGAGAGGGAGAGTTCAGGCAGGCCGGATTCCGTGGCTTTTGACTGGGCATTGCTGTTATCATTGAATACACCAGGCACAAAACTCAGGTTGGGATAGCGGTTGAAATAACCCATATAGGGAGAAGCAGTGGTAATGAGCCTGATCCCGGGAGCGATCTCTTTTGAAGTCTTTATAAACTCTACGTTCGCCTTCCAGAATCTGCCGGACTGTTTAATGTTAAATTTAGTGGCACCCCCTTGAAAGTACCGCAATTCTAAAGGCAATGAATCCACGATCGACGGTTCCTGCCCGGTGGCATCAAAAGGAACTTCAGCCCCCCAGAAAATATCGTTGGGATAATAAATTTTCACCTCCGGATTGATCTTCAGCAGATGATCCAGGCCATTGAGGTGGTCAAAATGGGAATGGGATACCACTGCCAGATCCACCCTGGTCAGGTCAATTCCAAGTGCTTTAACATTTTGTGCGAAGGTATCGGCATTGGATCCGCCATCAAACAGGATGATTTTACCATTGTAGTTAATGATGCAGGAGAAGCCGAAATCAAAGACCACACCCGGCCTTTCTTTACCAAATGCATCGTAAAGGTTGATGATGGTACCGGGGCTCAATGTCTCCTGGCCCGACAAGCATAAATTAAAAATCAAACAAACAAGGGGCAGCAGGATGGTTTTCATTGTTGACTCTTTGGTTTTTCAGATGCATGAAGGTAAGCCAACCGCCACTCCCCTTGGAGTTTTTTCCAAAGTATGGAAATGACCGTTGGACGTGAGACAATGATCTCACCGGATTTCATAAAGGTTTTATCGCGGGAGTATAGAGTTTGCAGAACGTGTTCTTTGTTAATGAACAGGTATTCGCGGCGGGATACCTGGTAATCAATTCTTGTCATTCCCTTCTCCATGCCCTGCCGGATAAGTTGTTCCAGCATATCATGGGTCTTGTCCTCTCCATCCCAGATATTATGATAGGATGGATCGTCCAGGTGTATGGCCACCCCCTCGATCAGCTGTCCCTCGCGTAGCAAACCAAGGAGTCTGCCTTCGGCTTCCTCAACTTCCATTTTAATTCGTTCTACATCCATCTTAACGGGTCTAATTGGTGAACAAGAAATGAGGAGTCCTCCTGCAATGATAATAAGGAGATGATGCATGGGGATCCGGAACAGGCAGTTAAATTTTGGGATAAGCACCCAACTGGCTGAATAATTGATTCCAGTCCACGAAAGGGTATACTTCGTGGAGTTTGCCATCCTTAATCGTATACCAGGCCGATTCACGAAAACGAACCTCCCGGTTGGTCGCCTGGATTCCAAATAATTCCCCGGTATGTTTACCGCTTATTTCAACCCAGATGGCCACCTTATCGCCTTCCACCAGGATATCCTTCAGTTCGAACCGGAAGGAGTCAAAGGCCTGAATAAAATAATCCACTTGTTTGCGCATGGCTTCCGGTCCCTTACCCGCTTCCGGATTGAATACATTTACGAATTCAGGCCCCCAATATTGGTCCGCCCTGGAAAAATCCCTTTTATTCCAGACTTCATCAATATACCGGCGGACCCATTGTTTGATGCTGTCTTCGCGGCTAAGCATGGACGAGGGCTCCGGAGATTGAGGCTTCTGAGGCTGCAGGCAGGAAAAAAATGAAATAAACAGAAAGAATAAAATCACCAGATGTTTCATATAATAATTAATTTGATGTCAGTTGTTGACGGATCCCGAGCAGATCAATCTCATTCCAGCTTTCTGCAAATTTCCCATTCTCTACCCGGTGGATAACGATCCCTGAAAAATGAATCTTTTTATGAGTGGGTGGAATGCCCATAAACTCCCCTTCATGAGTTGCCGTCATGGTACACCGGAAACAGACAAAGTCTTCATCAGCGATGATATGACTGAGCTGGAATTGGATGTCCGGAAAAATTTTCCGATAGACTTTTACATAATACATGGCGCCTTCGATGCCCTTGGGCTGGTCTGCAAACGTGGGGTTTCCATCCACCCAATCCTGGGCAAAAACATCCGCCACCAGCTCCTGGTTGCGGTTTTGGTTCCAGCCTTCCAGGATCCATTTCCGGGCCAGCGCCTTGTTGTGTTCAATTTTTTCCTTGGCACTTTGAGTGGGTTGCATATTAGAATTTTTTTCGTTTTGCCGGCAGTGAATGAGGCTTAAAAAAGCACAGGAGAAAATAACCATTTTATAAAACATATTCTAAACGAGTTTCTGATGAACAAATCAAATTTCCCCTTTCTCCATATTCACCTGCAAGTCCAGAAGGTGTTCAAATCCTGTTCATTTGAGATTACCTTATCTTTTAATTCCAGCCCCCCTGGAATTGATCCGGTACCCTTTAACCAAAGCTTCATGTCATATTAAATAATTAATTAATATGTTTGCAGCATATCCATGACCAGGCCTAAAGAAAAAAAAGCGCCAAGCTCCACCCCCGTTTCTCCTGCACCGGCATGGGGTATCCGTTTTCCTTGGTCCCGGAAGACCGTGCGTATGGCATGCATCCTGCTTGCCCTGGCCTGTTATGGTCCTACCATCGGTTTTGATTTTGCCCTGGACGATACCCTCGTGATCACCCAGAATCAATTTACACAAAAAGGCCTTAGAGGCATCCCGGAAATCCTCAGTCACGATACCTTCACAGGTTTTTTCGGGGAAGATAAAAACCTCGTGGCCGGCGGCCGTTACAGGCCCCTGAGCCTGGTCTTTTTTGCCCTCGAAAAATCGGTGGCAGGGGAAGCATGGATGCACCACTTGATCAACGTCGTGCTCTTTGTATTGACCGTCTTGCTGGTATTTGAGTTTCTCAGGACAGCCCTGGCCCGTTTGTTTCCACCCGACCAGGTAAACTGGATTGCGTCCCTGGCCGCCCTATTGTTTGCAGTCCATCCCATTCATACGGAAGTGGTTGCGAATATCAAAAGCAGGGATGAACTCCTGGCTTTCCTTCTCGGGCTTGCGGCTTTGTGGATCTCCTGGAAGCCCGGGCCCGGTATGCTTCGGAATGGGGCGTCCCTCTTATTGTTCACCCTGGCCCTGTTTTCCAAAGAAAACGCCGTGCTTTGGCTGCCGGCGGGATGGCTTGCTTATGTCCTTCTGGATCGGCAAAATTGGGGGGCTGCGACTAAAAAGATCAGTTTGTTCATTTTTCCTGTTATTTTATTTCTGTCCGTCCGGTATCTTGTCCTGCGCCAGCATCTTGGCACTCCCCCACCTACGGAATGGCTGAACAATCCTTTCTTAAAAATCGCGGGTGGGAAATACAGCCTGTGCTCCGCTTCGGAGAAATGGGGCAGCATCCTCTACACCCTGGGTTATGATTTGAAAATGCTGCTTTTTCCTTATCCTTTGACCCACGATTATTTTCCAAATCATTTTCCCCTGAGGAATATGAGGGATCCGGTTGCCCTTCTGAGCTTATTCATCCTCGTCGGCACTCTGGCCCTCGTATGGATCAAAAAAAAGTCCGACCCCGTCATTCCTTTCAGCATCCTGTTTATTTATACTTCTCTTTTGCTGACATCCAATGTATTCTTCCCGGTAGGCATCCTCTTTTCGGAACGTTTTTTATACATGGCCTCCCTGGGAGCCTGCCTGGGAACTGCGTGGTTATTTGCCAAATTTCTCCACCCCTTTAAAAAACCGGTTACCCTATTGTACCTTGTCCTGATCGTTATTGCCGCAGCTTTTACCATTAAACGCAATGAGGCCTGGAGAAACAATTTAAGCCTTTTCCAAACCGATATCCGCGTTTCCGCCAATAGCGCAAAAATCAATAATGCCCTGGCAGGCGAACTCCTCGCCATGGCCGCTAGCCAAAGCGACAGCCTTGAAAAGTTAAAACTTGCGAGGCAGGCAGAAAACCGGCTGGCCAAAGCACTTCAGATCCATCCTCTTTACAGCGATGCCTGGCTCCAGAAAGGGAATGCCCTTTTTTACCAGGACAGATACGACGAATCCATTGTGGCCTACCGCAGGACCCTGGAACTTTTTCCAGGGCAAGCCAATGCGAAGGCAAACCTCCAAATGGCCCTCCGGGAAGGCGGCAAATTGCAGGGAGAAAAACTGGGCCGGACCGACCTGGCCCTCCAATACCTGAATGAGGCCCTTAGCCTGAAACCGGATGATTTTGAGACCCTGCGCCTGCTGGGAGTAGCTCATGGAGTCAACCGCGACAATCAGCGGGCAGTTGAATATTTGGAAAAAGCCCTTGCCCTTCAACCGGAAAATGCCGCAGTTCTTTTTAATTTAGGCACGGCTTATTTCAATTCCGGCAACGCCCTCAAAGGCCGGGAGTTATTTGAAAAAGCCAAATTGCTTGATAGTACTTTGTTTATTCAATAAATTTGATAATGATTAAAGTCTTACTCTTATTTTTTCTTTTAATCGTACAGTTAAATGACCTGCCCTATTCCAGCCCCGATTTGGCGAGGCTGCAGGCAGAGACCAATGAAAAAAGATGGGTGGATTCGGTATTCAGCAGCCTGACGGACGATCAGAAAATCGGCCAGTTGTTTATGATCCGGGCCCATTCCAACCTGGGCCCTGAACATGTCACCGAGGTGGAAAGGCAGATCCGAAAATATCATGTGGGTGGCCTTTGTTTCTTCCAGGGTACCCCGCTCAAACAGGCTGAACTCACCAACCAATACCAAACCCTGTCTAAAATACCCCTGATGGTGGCCATCGATGCCGAGTGGGGCCTGGGCATGCGGTTTAAGGAAAACGCCATCAGCTTTCCGAGGCAACTCACCCTCGGAGCCCTCCAGGACAATAAATTGATTTACGACATGGGTGTGGAGGTAGCCCGGCAACTCAAACGAATCGGCACTCATGTAAATTTTGCACCTGTGGCCGACATCAATGTCAATCCCGCCAATCCGGTAATCAACGACCGTTCCTTCGGTGAAAACAGGGTCGCTGTCACCGCGAAATCCTTCCAATACATGATGGGCATGCAGGACGAAGGCGTAATGGCCTGCGCCAAACATTTTCCTGGTCATGGCGATACCGATGTAGACAGCCACCTGGATCTGCCTGTGATCAACCACAGCCGGGCCAGAATGGACAGCATTGAACTGTTCCCCTTCCGGCTCCTGTTTGAGCAAGGCATACAAAGCGTGATGGTTGCCCATTTGCAGGTACCCTCCCTTGAGCCGGATCCGAAGACTCCCACCTCCCTGTCGGCGGCAACCATGACCGATCTGATCAAAAATGAATACGGATACCAAGGCTTGATTTTCTCAGATGCCCTGGAAATGAAAGGGGTTACTAAAAATTTCAAACCCGGCGAGCTCGAAGTCGCGGCTTTTAAAGCAGGATGTGATATCCTCTGTCTGCCAGACAGTATCGATTTATCCATTGCCGAACTGAAAAAAGCGCTTTACGCAGATGCCTTCCTGACGGCCAAACTCGACGAAACCGTCCGCAAGATCCTGCATGCCAAATACAAAATGGGCCTGCACACTTACACAGCCGTTTCGATGGAGAACCTTCCTGCGGATGTGAATAATACTAAAGCCCTGGCCCTTAAAATCAGATTGTACGAACAGGCGCTTACCCTGGTGGCAAACAAAGACAACCTGATCCCCCTCACCGAACTGGATCAGCACAAGCTTGCTTCGGTTTCCCTTGGAGCTACCGAAAAAAGTCCCCTGCAATGGAGAATGGACAGTTATGCTAAAGTGAGCCATCATCAGGCGGAACTCAATATTCCTGATACAAAGGCAGCCACCCTGCTCAATAATCTGAAAGGCAAGGATATCGTGATTGTAAGCCTGCAGGGGTTGAACAAAGCACTCAAACAAAATTTTGGCCTGGCCCCAGGTACCCTGAATTTTATCAAAAAGCTGGAACAGCAAAGCCGGGTCATTCTCGTTTCTTTCGGAAGCCCTTATGCCCTCAGGAATTTTGAAAGTGCTTCCTGGGTCCTTCAGGCCTATGAAGATGATCCCCTGATGCAGGATCTGGCTGCCCAGGTTATTTTCGGGGCCATCGGTTGCAAGGGCAGGCTTCCGGTCAATTCCGGCCCGGCATTTCCAGCCGGATCCGGATTGAATTCCGAAAGCCTGATGCGTTTTGGATTTACCATACCGGAGCGGGTCGGCCTCAACAGCATGCTCCTTGGTTCACTGGACAGCCTGTGCCGTGAAATCGTAGACGTGCATGCTGCACCAGGAGGACAGTTGCTGGTGGCCCGTAAAGGCAAGGTCGTCTACCACAAAGCCTTTGGTTATCTGGATTACGAAAAAAAAACACCGGTCCGGACCGAAGACATTTATGATCTGGCCAGCATTACTAAAGTAGCCTCCAGTACCCTGGCCGTCATGCGGTTGTATGACGAAGGGAAGATCAGACTGGACCAGCCTTTGTCAGATTACCTGCCTGATCTGAAAGGCACCAACAAGTCCAGGGCAACCCTTACTGAAATCATGAGCCACCAGGCCGGTTTTAAAGCCTGGATCCCTTTTTACAAAGAAACCTTGCTTCGGGTAAAACGGCATGTTTACAAACCCGATCCGGCCTTCTATGCATCCACCAGCAGTTCCAAGTTCAGTCTGCCCGTGGCCCC
This sequence comes from uncultured Saprospiraceae bacterium, assembly GCA_964405735.1. Lineage (GTDB taxonomy): Bacteria > Bacteroidota > Bacteroidia > Chitinophagales > Saprospiraceae > JADJLQ01. Next base: position 11,068 of record CAYOPD010000106.1, read on the forward strand.
GGGCCTGTTTTTAAAAACCGGATATGACAACCTGATCTGGAAAAGCATCCTTGAATCCAGTCTGAGAGAAAACAACAATTATGTTTACAGCGACCTGGGGTTTTATATGATCGCCCAACTGGTGCGCTACCAGACCGGGATGCGCATCGACCAGTTTGTAAAAAAGTATTTTTATGAACCGCTGGGCCTGACTCACACCCTGTATAATCCCTATCAATCCTTTCCCATCCAACATATCGCACCGACAGAAAAGGACAATTATTGGAGAAACCGGGTGGTTCGGGGATATGTACATGATATGGGTGCTGCCATGCTCGACGGGGTAAGCGGCCATGCCGGATTGTTCAGCAATTCATATGAATTGGGAACCCTGTTTCAGATGCTTTTGAACGGAGGCCGTTATGGCGGGGATTACCTGGTCCGCGGCTCCACCATCAGCCAGTTCGCAACACGCCAACTTGGATCTACCCGCAGGGGGATTGGTTTCGATATGAAAGAACTGAATACCGAGAAAACCCAACCTGCCGGGCACTTTTGCTCCCCAAATACCTTCGGCCACACCGGTTTTACCGGCACCTCGGCATGGGTGGACCCCGACCAGGAACTGGTCTTTGTATTCTTATGCAACCGGACATTCCCTTCCATGGAAAACAACAAACTGCACAAATCTGAATACCGCACCCGCCTTCTCGATGCGGTTTACCTGGCTATGGAGGAAGAAAGAATTCCTTTGGACAATACGATGCAGTTGGGGCAGTAGGGGTTATAGGATTTGTAGGATTTGTAGGATTTATAGGAGTTATAGGAGTTTTAGGAGTTTTAGGAGTTTTAGGAGTTTTAGGAGTTTTAGGATTTACAGGAGTTTTAGGGGTATAGGAGTTATAGGATTGTAGGAGTACATGATCAATAGAATATGGGATTCAAATGGGTGCAAGGAACCTTTGGAGCATTAGGATCACAGGTGCTTTGAGAATGGCTCAAGTGCGGATGGCTTTCCGCGATTAATTTGATTGGGATTCTCCCTGGTCTTCCCCTTGCTTGATCTGGAATTTTATCGGCAAGTTAAAACGTACCCTTACCGGATTGCCATCCTGTCTGCCTGGCAACCAGCGTTGGGGCAACTCATTCATAGACTGGACGACACGGATGGCTTCTTCCCCGCAACCGCCGCCGATATCCTTTACGATCCTGGCCTGGGTAATGGATCCGTCTTTTTCAACGATAAAACTGACTACGCACCTGCCTTCGATATTGTGATCCAGTGCATATTCCGGATATTTGATTTTACCATAGAGGTACTTCAGGAGTTTCTCTTCTGCACATTTTTGTTTATCCGCGATATCACCCTGGAGGTCTTCGCAACCAGGGAACATGGGGCTTTCGTGAGCCAGTTGATAAATGCTATCCAAAGCATCCGGTTCAGGAGACCCCAAAGTTGTGGGAGATTCATTTTTGCATGCGGTCCACAAAGTCAGCAGGCAGAAAAGCAGGAATGTTGTAATTCGGATGTTCATGGATTCGTATTTAATCTGTTCCGTTATGGGCACAAAACTAAATAAAAAGGCCGCCTGTAATACAAGCGGCCTTATAAGCTTTCAGAACGGCTGGATCTTTAATTGAGTTTGAATTGCACGGGCAGGTTAAACTGCACCCTTACCGCGTTGCCTCTTTGTTTGCCGGGTTTCCAGCGTTCACCCATTTCGTTCATGGAATTAACCACTCGAAGGGCTTCTTCCCCGCAACCACCGCCAATATCGCGGACTACCCGGGCATCCGTAATCCGTCCATCTTTTTCAACTACGAACGTGACGACTACCCTGCCCTGCACCCCGTTTTCTTTGGCGATATTGGGGTACTTGATGTTTTTATACAGGTATTGCAGCATCTTTTCATCTGCACACTTTTTCTTTTCATCCGTGGAACCTTTGTCTTCACAACCCGGGAAGCGAGGCGCTTCTTCCACTACTTTAAAGATCTCTTCCGGCTCTTCTTTTGGAGGAGGTGGAGGAGGGGGTGGTGGCGGGGCTTTCTTGGGTTCTGGTGGAGGTGGTGCTTCTACCACTGTTTCTTCCTGGATGGACTGATCCACAAATTCCACCTTCTCTTCTATTTTCTCTTCTGTCACCTTGATCTCCTGGACGACCGGAGGCGGGGGTGGAGGAGGAGGGGGTGGCGGTTCTGCAGTACGCGGTACTTCGACCTGAATTTCATCGTCGAAGGCAAGAGCGTCTGTCGGTATGTCGATTTTCCTGTCGTAGGTAGTCCAGTTCAGGCCCAGAACAGACAGCCCTAATGCGGCTGCAAGTCCGAAACGCCAGATCGGCCCACTCATGCCAAAGACATCGACGTCCGGGTATTTGTACATACCCTCGATTGGTGAAGCCCATTTTTTATCCTTGTATTTGGATGACAAATCTTCTGTCGCTTTTTTCCTGAAAATGGATTTCAGGATAAAGATGATCGCCACCACGGCCACACAAATGGCAAATACAAAAATCAATGCAACTCTACCGTCTATCTCTGTCACATTCATTTGTACGGTTTTAAAATGATTCTGAAAAAATAAATACCACTGATTGACCCGATAATATTAGCAACAATATCCAATATCTCAAAACTCCTCCCCGCAAAAAAAAACCACTGTCCTGCCTCTGTACAGATACTCAAGAGCAGGGTAAGCATCAATCCTTTGAAAACCAGAGACTTTGATTCAACTTCCCCACTTTCCAAGGATACAAGAACCAGCAAGATAAAATACATACCGAAGTGGATGAATTTGTCTAAATAGGGGATATGAAGCTTCATTTCGGGCAAAGAACTTTTAGGGAGCAAACTGAGAAAAAGGATCGTACAGATCCAGATCCCCGAATAGAAATACTTCCTATAAAACAAGATGCAGGATAAAAACAATTTGGTGTGTGTCTCCTCCGGATCAATGAATCAGCTGCTGATAGGCTTCCCCGTCGAGCAAAGCTTCTACTTCCGAAATGTCGGCGGCTTCCATTTTGATGATCCAGCCGCTTCCGTAAGGGTCTTCATTGATCAGCCCCGGATTATCGCCCCCGCTTTCGCTGATGGCCTCGTTGAATTCCAGTACCTTTCCTCCGACGGGCATAAAGAGATCAGAGGTGGTTTTTACTGCTTCGACCGTACCGAATACATCTCCCTTTTTCAGGCTTTTACCTACTGTCGGAACTTCGACAAAAACCAACTCTCCAAGTTCTCCCTGTGCAAAATCCGTGATTCCGACCACGGCCCGGTTTCCGGATTCCAATCTGAACCATTCATGTTCGGGGGTGTATTTCAG
>CAYOPD010000107.1:0-14320 GCA_964405735.1 uncultured Saprospiraceae bacterium
AAACTGATAAACTGATAAACTGATAAACTGATAAACTGATAAACTGATAAACTGATAAACTGATAAACTAAACTAATCCTCTTCTTTCTTCTTTTTAAACTTGCCTTCTTTCCAGGCATCGAAGAATTTTTTCCAGGCAACTACATTGAAGAGGTTGATGGGACGGTACTGGCCCGCATAATAATAGTTCTGGACCACCTGCTGCTGATAAGTGCTATAGGTCTCCCTTCCGTCACGGGGCAGGGAATTGCGAAGATTGGCCATGGCATTGTCTGCGAGGTTTTTGGCGGCGAGCTCCCTCATTTTATCGGATACATCCAGGGCCAGGAATTCCATTTTAAAATTTTCACGGCTGGGCCACGGATAGATCACGGTTTCGGGCAGGGTAAGCGTATCGGCATACAGGATTTGAAAAATAGAATAACGGTTATCTGGCAAATCTTCAGCTACCTTGAAGTGGGCCTTTTTAAAACCAACGGCTGAAAAGACCAGGTTTTCCCCTTTGACCACCACGAGGGAAAAAAAACCATTGCGGTCGGCATAGGTGCCCCGGCGCGTACCTTCCACGCCGATATGGGCATAAGGTATGGGCAATGGTTCGTTTTTCTGGTCGGTCACGACCATGCCGCTGAATTGCACCAGGTTGCTGTCTGCGAAACCCTGAGCCATGACGGAAGCGGCCCAAACGAACCATCCGAATGCCAGTAAAAACCTGATCCTCATTTCGGCTACAAAATACTCGGAATAATCCATATCTGCCAATGGCCCGGGTCAGCAGGATCATGATCTGCAATACTGTTTAACGGTTATTTAACGGAGGCCGATTACAGGAAAGTTACACGATGAATGCAAAATATAGCCAAAGCCCAAATCCCTCCAATCAACGCCGTTCAATCTCCGTAATCAGGATATAGTGGCCCTGGGGCCCGCAGGACTCGGGATCGGTGATGAAATTAAGAGACACCGGAATGGGAAAAGGGCCGTCCTGGCTCAGGGTAATCGCGCTTTCCTTCGGCAGCTCAAAGAAATAATAGGCCGATTTATCAATCTCCAACACCCAGGCACCACAACAACCGCAACGCGGAGTCTGGCAGGCACATTTACGGAAATCGAGCCCGGTGATTTCACCATTGTATTTATAGATTGTTTCATTCTTGTCGCAGCTGGGCATGGACAGGACCATGAAAAAAAAGAAGGGAGCCAGGATCCAGTTTCTCATATTCTTTTGGTTACAATCATTAAGACGGTACATCCGTTTTATTCGTTGGGGGTACATAGCTGCTAACGGATAAATGATGTTAAATTTGGTTAAAAATATAAATCCTAATCTCAATGCCTAACCATTTCCGCCTTTCTTCACCCTTGGGACTTGTTTTATTCATGCTCTTCTCCTGCAAGCAACGGCAGCCCGAAAATTTCATTACCCTTGAACAATATCACAGACCGCATGAAGCGGGGATCCAGACCGGGGGAATAAAAATGATCCCCATCAAAACTCCCCAAGGGGAATTTAAGGTATGGACCAAAAGGATTGGCAACCATCCAAAGATAAAAGTCCTCTTGCTCCATGGAGGCCCGGCCGCAACCCACGAATACTGGGAATGTGCAGAAAGTTTTTTTCCCGCCGCCGGCATTGAATTCATCCTCTATGACCAACTGGGCTCTTTTTATTCTGATCAGCCCACCGACAGCGCCCTCTGGACCATCGACCGCTTTGTGGAGGAGGTTGAACAGGTACGTGTAGCCTTAAACCTGGACAGTACCAATTTTTTCCTGGTTGGGCAAAGCTGGGGAGGCATCCTGGCCCTGGAATATGCCCTCAAATACCAGCAGCACCTCAAAGGCCTGGTCATTTCCAACATGATGTCGGATTGCCGGGCTTACGACCGCTATGCGGAGGAGGTCCTGGCACCCCAGATGGATAAGAAGGTGGTGGATTCCGTAAAATGGATGGAAGCCAACGGTTTGTATACCGATCCCAGATACATGGAACTGCTCATGCCGAATTTCTATAAAAAACACCTTTGCCGACTGGAAGACTGGCCGGACCCCGTCAACCGTTCCTTCGCTCATTTAAACAGCTCCATCTATGTGCTTATGCAGGGACCCTCCGAATTCGGCATCAGTGGCAGGCTGGAAAACTGGGACCGTTCCGCTGACCTTAGTAAGATCAAGGTGCCCTCCCTGACCATCGGCGCCACCTACGATACCATGGATCCGGAACACATGCGCTGGATGAGCACCCAAATGCCCAAAGGCCGATTTCTACTCTGCCCCAATGGAAGCCATCTGGCCATGTGGGATGATCAGGAGGTGTATTTCGAAGGGCTGATCCGGTTTATCCGGGATGTGGATCAGGGGAGGATGTGAGGAGTTGTTCGCACGAGCACGCGGCGTCCACGGGGCTTTTATGAAAAGCCTGTTTTTATTGATTTGTCCCGGGTGGGATTGTCTTTAGCGCGGGACGGCAAACACCCTTGGTGGTATTTTGCCTACGGAGTCTCCTAATTGTTTGAGCCTTGAATAAAAATCATTCTCCGCGCTCTCCTTTCCTCCTTCCGAATCCGAGGCTCTTTGGGAATCACGTTGATGCTACGGCATCGACAAGCACCACTTTACTCGCATGGAGCACATGGAATCCACGGAGATTTTATTAAATCCTGATATTACCGGTTGGCACTGTGTTCTCCTGCTCTCTGTGCGAGCCAAGCCTTATCCCCGTGCGAGCCCATAGGATTTTGCAAGAAATCTCCGTGGCCCCCTCCCCGATAAAACCTTATTTTTACACGCCTTTAAACAAAAAATATGCGTCCATTTTTTTATACTCTCTTTTGCCTGATCTTATTAATTCCGGTACAACAATCCTGCACCCCGGCCGGGAAAGCCCATGTCCTGGTTTTTTCCTTGACCAAAGGCTACCGGCATGCTTCCATAGAAAAAGGACAGGAAGCGATTAAAAAGCTCGGTGCCGAAAATGGTTTTGAGGTCACCATCAGTGAAGACCCGGGTTTGTTTACGGATGAGAGCCTCAAAAACTTTTCGGCTGTCATTTTTCTAAGTACCACCGGTGATGTGCTGAACAGCAACCAGGAAGCAGCATTCATGCGCTATATTCAGGCGGGGGGAGGTTTTGTAGGCATCCACGCCGCTGCCGATACAGAATACAGCTGGCCCTGGTATGGCAAACTGGTCGGAGCGTATTTCCACAGCCACCCCAAACAACAAAACGCTACCATCAGCGTATTCTGCGATGGCCATGTTTCCTGCACTCATCTTCCCAGCGAATGGAAACGATGGGATGAATGGTACAATTACCGCGATTTGTCCCCGGACATCAAGGTCATTGCCTCGTTAAATGAAAGCAGTTATGAAGGCGGCAATATGAATGGCAAGCATCCCATCTCCTGGTACCATGAATACGACGGGGGCCGCTCCTTTTATACCGGCCTGGGCCATACCGATTCCTCTTTCGTGGAAGAGCCTTTCCTCAAACATATTCTCGGCGGCATCCAGTATGCCATTTCAAACAAAAAACTGGATTACAGCAAATCATATACCCTGGACGACCCGGAAGAAAGCCGCCTGGAAAAAACCGTACTTGCTTCCAACCTGGACGAACCGATGCAAATGGCTCCGATGAAGGACGGCAGTGTATTGATCGCCGAGCGCAAAGGCAATTTAAAAATGTATAACCCCAATACCGGACTGATCGAATACGTGTCCAGCATGCCGGTCCACAGCAAACACGAAGATGGCCTGCTGGGAATGGCCCTTGACCCGGATTATGAAAACAACCATTACCTCTATCTCTTTTATTCCCCGGTTGGTGAAAAATCCGTTCAGCATGTATCGCGCTTTGTTTTTAAGAATAAAGAACTGGACCGTTCCAGTGAAAAACTGATCCTGGAAATCCCCGTTCAGAGAGAACAGTGTTGCCACAGCGCAGGTTATATCAAATTCGGAAAAGATGGCCTTTTGTACATTTCCGTTGGGGACAACACCAATCCTTTTGCTTCGGACGGCTTTAACCCCATCGATGAACGGCCGGGACGCATGCCCTGGGATGCCCAGAAATCTTCTGCCAATACCAATGACCTGCGCGGTAAAATCCTGCGCATCAAAATCAATCCGGATGCCAGCTACGATATACCCGAAGGCAACCTGTTTAAACCAGGAACTCCAAAAACGCGGCCGGAAATCTTCGTGATGGGTTGCCGCAACCCGTTCCGTTTTTCCATTGATGCCAAAAGGAACCTGGTTCATTGGGGAGATGTAGGGCCCGACGCGGGAAAAGACAGCGTTGGCCGCGGCCCAAAAGGTTATGACTTTTTCGGCCAGGCGGGCCCGGGTGGTGGTTTTTTCGGCTGGCCCTATATCAGGGGCAACGGTCATTCATATCACGATTATGATTTTGCCACAGGGGTCAGCGGTGATAAATTTGACCCTGCCCATCCCGTCAACAATTCACCCAACAACACCGGCCTTAACGAACTGCCGCCTTACCAATCACCCAAGGTCTGGTACTCCTACGATCAGTCCCGTGAATTTCCTTTTGTAGGCACCGGCGGTAAAAACCCGATGGCAGGTCCGGTATTTTATAGTGAAGACTTTAAAGACGCACCCAATGCCTTCCCTTCCTATTATGACGGCAAGTTGTTTATCTATGAATGGATGCGGCGATGGATTTATGTGGTGACCCTGGACAAGGATAATAATTTCATCAAATTTGATCCCTTCATGCCCTCGACCGTATTTGCCAACCCAATGGATATGGATTTTGGCCCGGACGGTTCATTATATGTACTCAACTACGGGACCGGTTGGTTTTCAAGAAACGCAGACGCCCAGTTGTTCAAAATCAATTTCAACGGAGGCAACCGCCCGCCACTGGCAAAGATGAGCCTGGACAAAATGACGGGTGGTGCCCCGCTCACCATTTCGGCCAGCGCGGCGGAATCTGTTGACGCCGACAAGGACAACCTTACTTACCAATGGCTGATCAATGGCAGGGCCCGGGCGACAGGCTCACAGGCCAAACTGATGATTGAAACTCCGGGAACTTATGACATTACCCTGGAGGTCATGGATGAAGCAGGCGCCAAATCCATCGCCCATGAAAAAGTGCTCGTCGGCAATGAAATGCCCGAAGTGAATATTGAGGTGTTTGGCAACAAATCCTTCTATTGGCCAGGAAGAAAGATTCCTTATGCCATCACCATCAAAGACAAGGAGGATGGAACCAGTGAAACGGGTACACTCAGTCCACAAAATATCCAGGTTGCCTCAACCTATATAAAAGAAGGACAGGACATGGCCCAACTCGCAGCGGAAGGACACCTGGCCGGTATGAACCGGTCCCCCTTTGAAACCGGCCGCCTCCTGATTGAAAAATCAGACTGCAAAACCTGCCATACGGTAGACAAGGCCATCAATGGCCCCTCCTATACCCAGATTTCCCAGCGTTACCAGGGTAAAGCGGGCATAGAAAATATCCTGGCTCAGAAAGTCATTGCCGGTGGCCTGGGCAATTGGGGTGACCGGGCCATGGCAGCCCACCCCCAGTTGAGCGAGGCCGAAGTGAAACAAATGATCAGCTATATCCTTTCGCTCACGGCTCCCCAGGGAGGAGCGGGGGCTGCCGTTTCCAATATGCTCAGCGGTGTTATCGATGTCAAAGAAAGCGGTTCTGGCACCTATGTCATCTCCGCCGGATACACCGACCGCGGTTATAACGGGATTGCCCCTTTGTCCAAACAAACGACTTTTAATCTCAGGAGCCCCGTATTGGAAGCGTATGCTCCTGATTTTAAGTCAAAGGGGGTTTCCGCCTACGAAGGTAATGGTATGAAAGTCTCCCTTGTAAACAGCGGGGGTTATATTGGTTTCGACGACATTGATTTTACAGACCTCAAAGGGATGGACCTCACCTACCTCGCAAGCCAGGCCGGAAGGGCCATGATCTATATTGATGATCCGGAAAATGGTAAACTGATTGGCGAGGCAGAACTCGTGCCCAGCGATATCCAGGCCGCACCGAAAATCATGACGGCCAATATCAACCTTAAGTTTACAAAAGACGCGCACAAACTTTATATCGTTTATACACCCGCTGATTCCACTGCCCAGGGAGGTATGCTCATTCCCTCCCGGATAGAGTTGAAGTTTGGCGAAGGCTTGTGAGGTTGGGAAGGTGGATTTATCGATTTTGTATTTCCAGGTCACTTTAGGCGTACGCGCCTAAGGTAGAACAAATCTATTCACGATTTATTTTTACCCGCTTGAGGAGTTATTGAGTATCGTATTTCTAAAACAATTCGACAATTCTACAATTCCACAATTCAACATCACAGGGGCATCAATAATCTCTCCATACTTTCTTTCACCGTCTCGAAATCAAAGCCATAAAGCACCCCTTCCATCTTGGCCCGGATTTCATCGGTGCAGGGGTTTCCAATGCTGCCTTCATGGGTGTGGTGAATGTTATAATCAGGTTTGTACTGGCCCTTTTCGATGGCAAGACCTACCTGTTTATAGGCATCCCGGAAAGGCACTCCCTGCAGGACCAGCTTGTTGACTTCTTCCACGCTAAACAGGTAAATGTATTTTTCCTGAAGGATGAGCCCGGTATTGATGGTGATGTGGCGGAGCATGAAGGTCGAAAGGTCCAGCACGGATTTCAAAGCCTGTATCCTGGTAAAGAGCACCTCTTTGAGTAATTGGAAATCGCGGTGATACCCGGCTGGTAAATTATGAATCATGAGTTGCACCTCGTTGGGCAAAGCCGCAATCCGGTTGCAATGGCTGCGGATCAGTTCCCACACATCCGGGTTCTTCTTATGCGGCATGATGCTCGAACCGGTGGTCAGGTCATCGGGGAAAGATATGAATCCAAAGTCCTGTCCTGCATACAGACAGATGTCCATGGCCAGTTTATTGAGGGTTGCCGCCAGGGTAGCCATGGCAAAACCCAGCGTCAATTCAGTCTTTCCCCGGCTCATCTGGGCATTGATCACATTGTAATGCATATCCAGGAAGCCCAGGGCCTTGGTGGTCAATGTTCGGTCCAGGGGGAAGGAAGAACCGTATCCGGCAGCAGATCCAAGCGGATTCTGATTGGTCATTTGAAATGCGGCCTGCATGGTGCGGAGGTCATCGGCCAGGGCCTCGGCAAAGGCGCCAAACCACAAACCAAACGAAGAGACCATGGCTACCTGCATATGGGTATATCCGGGCATCAGGACCTCCTGGTGTTTTATGCTCAGCTCCTGGAGAAGGTCAAAAAGGGATTTGGTGCCAAGCACCAATTGTTCGATCTCCGCCCTGAAATACAATTTCAGGGCCACCAACACCTGGTCATTCCTCGACCGGCCACTATGTACTTTTTTTCCAGTCTCCCCCAGCTTCCGGGTGAGTACCATTTCGATCTGGCTGTGCACATCCTCAGCTTCAGGTTCAATGATAAATTTTCCATTGATGGCCTGTTGGTAGATCATCTGTAGTTCTTTACGAATGAGAAGTCCTTCGTCTTTGCTGAGCAGGCCGGTGGCGGCCAGCATATCCACATGGGCAATGGAAGCCAGCGCATCGTATGGTGCGAGCACCAGGTCAAGTTCCCGGTCGTTGCCCACCGTAAAGATTTCAACCAGTTGGTCCGTCGTATTGTTTTTATCCCAGAGTTTCATGATTTGCCATTCAGATCACCAATCCATCAAGAAGGCTAATATACGTCCGGATTCCCTCCCTGATCTCCCCAATCCGGACGTACTCATCCGCCGTATGGGAACGCGAAGATTGCCCGGGCCCGATTTTTAATGACAGGTTGGGCATGAGCGCCTGATCTGAAAGGGTCGGTGACCCATAAGTACCCAGGCCTAAGATTAAACCCCTCTGCACCACGGGATGGCTTAGAGGGATACCGGATGACTTCAGCCGCAGTGAACGCGGAGTAAGCACCGACTTCACTCCGGATTGCAGGATCTCCAGGATTTCCTCGTTGGTATACAATTCATTGCTCCGCACATCGATCACATAATGACAGGCATCGGGAACCACATTGTGCTGTTTCCCTGCCTGGATGACCGTGACCGTGGCCTTACTTGCCCCGAGGTGATCCGATATTTTTTCAAACCGGTAATTCCGGATCCATTCGATATCCGGCAGGGCTTCATAGATGGCATTGATGCCTTCGTTCCTGGCCGCATGTCCCGACTGGCCTTTAGCTACCGCATCGATCACCATCAGTCCTTTTTCAGCAATGGCCATTTCCATGCCCGTGGGTTCGCCCACGATGGCCAGCTGAACGGGTCCGGTTTCTTCCAATACCCTGAGGATTCCGTTTTGTCCGGAGATTTCTTCTTCTGCCGATGCGGCGAAGATCAATTGATAAGTTTGTTGTTTTTTACTGAGATGAACATAAGCCATGGCCAGGCATACCACCGAAGCACCTGCATCGTTTGTACCGAGGCCGTAGATTTTATCATCCCTCAATACCGGTTCGTGCGGAGACAGGGTCCAACTTTCAACCGGGCGGACCGTGTCAATATGACTATTGAGCAATAAGACGGGCCTGGATGAACCGTCTGGCTGTCCCAGTATAAGATTGTTCAACACTCTTTGTGGTTGCAAACCCAATTGGGACAGTTCCTCCTGCAGTTTATCCGCTTTGGCATGTTCTTCCCTGCTGTAGGCCGGAATTCGGACAAGGTCCGTCAGGAGAGCGATGGCTTTATCCGTCAGCTGGTGGAGTTCGGTATCAGCGATGGGCATATATGTGTGCCTGAAGTCTGGTAATGATCTATATTCTGGGCAGCACAAATATAAACATCCTGGATGCCTTTGGCCGAGGCTTTAAAAGCGTTGTCCAGCTTTGGGATCATGCCTTTGGAGATGATGCCGGCCTCTTTCAGCCGGTGGTATTCCTCCTTATCCAATTGAGGTATGACGGACTGCTCGTCGTGCTGGTCCATGAGCACCCCTCTTTTTTCAAAACAATAAATCAGTTTGACCGGGTATTTTTCGGCCAGGGCACATGCAAGTTCAGAAGCCATGGTATCTGCATTCGTATTGAGCAAATGGCCCTGGCGGTCGTGGGTGATGGCACATAGGACAGGGAGTATGCCGTTTTCGAGTAAAAAGGACCAGCGTTTGACAAAAATCTTGGACACATCCCCGACCCAACCATAATCGATATCCCTGACCGGCCTTTTCTGGGCCTGTACCAGGTTGAGGTCCGCTCCGCTCAGGCCAAGTGCATTGACCCCCAGGGCCTGCAGTTCTGCCACCAGGCTTTTATTGGTCCATCCGGCATAAACCATGGTGGCGATTTTGAGGGTTTCAAAATCGGTGATCCTACGGCCATCCACCATTTTGGTCTCCATGCCCAGCCTGGCTGACAGTTCCGTGGCGATCTTACCCCCGCCATGTATCAGTATTTTTTTATGCGGAAGGCTAATAAATTTTTTTAAAAAAGAATAGGTATCCGGCTGGTGGTCCAATACATTCCCACCGATTTTAATAATTAAGACAGGGTCTGATACGTCCATCTCGGGCCTAGGGTTCTTGAATAATAGTTTCCGGTTTAAAGATCGGAAAATTCAGTCATCTTGTTTCCAGTTTCCATTCAATGGAGTGTATGACTTTGTGGCTGCTTTGCGCGCCTTTCGCGCCCTTTACGGTTAATGCAGTTTTAAACCGCAAAAACCCCGAGAACCGCAGAGTTTCCAAATTGGATGAGAGCATGCCTTCCCTCAGATGGTTAAATACTCAGCCAATCTTTATCCGGTATTTGCCCGAGCCCAGGGCCAATTTGACTGTTCCTTGTCCCGAAGTCAGTAAACGGATATCTTTTTGATCCGCCAGGGGCTGATCATCCACCATGATATTCGCCGTCCCCATAGCAGGAAGTATGAGGGTTGAAGTGGTGTTGGCCGGTATTTCAACCTCATATATCAACGCACCATTTTGTTTTTTCCATCCAGAGGAGATGGGTCCGAATGGTGTCATCGTTGAGGCTGCCGCATGCTGCAGGGAATCCGTCAACCGGGGTTGAATGATGCTTTTTTTATAGCCCGGTTCTTCGACTTCAAGGCCACAGACCACCCGGTACATCCAGTCGCCGATAGCCCCATAGGCATAATGGTTGAAAGAGTTCATCCCGGCAGACTGGAAGGTGGAATCGGGTTTGATGCCGTCCCAGCGTTCCCAGATCGTGGTAGCTCCCATCTTCACCGGATAAAGCCATGAAGGATATGTTTCCTGGAGCAGAAGCGTATAGGCCAGATCGGTATGGCCGAACCTGGAGAGCACGTGACATATATAAGGCGTGCCCAGAAAACCGGTTGTTATATGCCGGTTGTAAGCTCTGATATTATCAGCCAACCTTTTAGCCGCGTCCGCCCTCATGTGTTCCGGCAGCATATCAAACTGCAGGGCCAGGACATAAGCGGTCTGGGTGCCTGAAACCAGACGGCCGTTGGAGGTCACATATTCTTTCAGGTAGGCCTCTTTTATTTTGGTCAGCAGGTCTTTGTAATAAACGATATCCTCGTTTTTTCCCAGGACCTCAGCTGCCCGGATCACCAACTGGGTTGAATGGGCAAAGAAACACTGTGCAATCAGATATTTGTCGGTCACGGCCGACCGGCCATCCGTATCGTTGCCGAGGCTGTAAAACAACCAGTCCCCGAAGTGAAATCCCTTATTCCACAGGTGATTGGTGCTGCTGTCCTGCATGTATTTCACCCAATGTTTCATGCTTTCGTATTGCCTCGCCAGCAAACCCTTGTCGCCATATACCTGGTACATATCCCAGGGAATGATGGTGGCGGCGTCCGCCCAACCGGCCGAAGCCACGGCAGTGGGGCTCAGGACATTGGGAATCACAAAGGGCACCGCCCCGTTCGGTCTTTGATCCGCGGCCAGGTCCTGCAGCCATTTGGCAAAAAAGTTCTGCACTCCGAAATTGAAAGCCGCCGTCCGGGCGAAGGCCTGGGCATCCCCGGTCCAACCCAGTCTTTCATCCCGCTGGGGACAATCGGTGGGTACATCGACAAAATTGCCACGTTGGCCCCACTGTATATTATGCTGCAACTGGTTGACCAGGGCATTGGAACACTCAAAATGGCCGGTCCGCTCCATATCGGAATAAAGGACTATCCCGGTAAAATTTTCAGGGTTTATCGTACCCGGATAACCAAGGACTTTTACATACCGGAATCCCTGGAAAGTAAAATGTGGTTCAAAGACCTCCATCCCGGTACCTTTAAGTATAAACTTGGTAGACTGTTTTGCCCTCCGGAGGTTTTCGATATAAAAATTACCGAATTTATCAAGGACTTCCGCATGGATTAGCTCAATCTGCGTACCGGCCGGTCCGCTGGCTTTGACTTCCACCCAGCCAGTCATGTTCTGGCCGAAATCAAGGACCTGCTCCCCCTTCGGAGTGACGATTAATTTTACTGCCTTGATCCTTTCCCTTTTGCGGACCGGTTCATTATAGGTGGCGACCAGGTTTTTGGGATGGTCTTTTAGCTGGACAGGCGCCCAACCGGAAGCAGAGAAATCAGGCCGGGACCAACCGGCCCATTCTTTGCGGGCATCATAGGTCTCGCCGTGGTAAATCTCCGAATACCTGATCGGACCAGTGGAAGACAACCAGTCCTTGTCCGAATCCACTCTTACAACCGTTCCGTTTTTGAGGGTGATATACAACTGACTGATTAAGGCCAGGTCCTCTCCGTAAAACTTATTGTTTTTTACAAAGCCGATTTCACCGGTAAACCAGCCATTGCCCAGGGTGACCCCAATGGCATTCATGCCTTTTTGGAGCAGGGAAGTGACATCGTAGGCCTGGTATTGTATTCTTTTCTGATAGGCTGTCCATCCCGGGGTCAGGTAATCCTGTCCCACCCGCTGGCCATTGATCTGCGCTTCATACAATCCCCTGGCGGAGATAAATAAAGTCGCCGATTTGATGTCTTTTTTGATCTCGAATGCCCTGCGCAACATGGGGCTGGGTCCGGCGGTATCGGCGGTCGGTCCCGCGGATATCCAGGAAGCCGTCCATTCCATGTGGTCAAGCAGGCCGGTATGCCAATACTGGCCCATAGGTCCGGCTGCCATATTGGAATGGTTGTCCCATACGGTGAGCTTCCAGTAATACCGGGTATTGGAAGTCAGGGCAGGGCCACCATAAGGCACATAAGTGGATTGGTCCGATTCCTGTTTACTGGTCCAGAGTAGGCTTTTTTTATTGAAGTCCGGTGCAGAGGCTACGGTGATTTCATAGGCGGTCTGCATGGTATTTTTCGCCGGGTTTTTGATTTTCCAGCTGAAATTCGGTTTGGCGACGTCCAGGCCGACCGGATTGACCAATTGTTCTACACGGAGGTCGTACACCTGCAGTTGTGCAGAGGCAAAAACGGAAGTGAATAAGGCAATAAAAACAAATAAGGATTTCATGATCAAATGCTGCTTAGTGGAGTAAAATATTGATTAGTTTGCAAGTTAGCAAGTTGGCTAGGAAGTAAGTTGGCTAGTTGGCATGTTCCGGACATCGTTCGAACCGGGTCGCTTAATTTTCCGACCCCTCTCGGGAAAAACTATTCGAACACTCTGCGTCCCTGTTCTTAGTCAGCCCCAAACATTTAGCGGGAATGCCAGACAAATCTTAATTTTAGACAAAAACCAAAACCATGCAAGTCCTCCGCCTCCTCCCCTGGATTTTTTCCCTGCTGCTGATCATCACCTGCAAACCGGAAAATAAAGAACCCGTATTCGTGGAATTATTCAATGGCAAAGACCTCACCGGCTGGAAAGCCAGCGAGCACGATTCCTCCTGGACGGTAATGGATGGGGTACTCCAGGGTGTTGGCCCCAGGGCCCATTTGTTTTATGTTGGAGAAGAGCTGAGGAGGGATACTTTTAAAAATTTCGAACTGATCGCCGAGGTGAAGACCCACAAACTGGCCAATTCCGGCGTCTATTTCCATACCTCCTTTAATCCGGACGGCTGGCCTTCTGAGGGTATTGAAGTCCAGGTCAACAACAGCCATCCCGGCGAAGGGGATTTTAAAGAATTGAAAAAGACGGGCAGCCTCTATGGTACCCGCAACATATATCAGACTTTTACCCCGGACAGTACCTGGTTTACCCTGCGGTTTATCGTCCAGGGCAAATCGGTCCGCATCTGGGTCGACAGCATGATGACGGTGGATTATACCGAACCGGATGATATGGCAGCCCGGGGTGTGCCGGCATCCCGCCTCATCCACAAAGGCACTTTCGCCCTTCAATGCCACGACCCCCTGAGCAAAGTGCACTACCGCAGCATCCGGGTCAAACGATTGCCCGATGACGCCCCCTCCCTGGGCGTCGCTTCGCATTTCGGGGCCTGGCACGACAGCCTGCGGGTGATGCAGTCGCGGCAATATGCTTTCATTGACCTCAATCCCAAAACGGAAATTGGCCTGGATTCCATGCTTAAATGTTATTATCAGTCCGGAATCAACGTTTCCCTGGTATTGGGCCTGGATGAGGTGACCGCGGGCAGCCATACCGCAGCCCTGGCCCGCGCATCCAATCTGCCGGTATTTAAGGGCCTAAGGGTAAACCAGGACAATTTCACCTCACTCAGCCCGGAAATGACCCGTGGTTTTGATTATGTGATAGGTGAAAGTTCAGACGTTCTCAAAGCCTGGAAGCTGGTCCATTCAGGCAAACTCCAGGTTTGGGCACATAATGGACCTCTTGAAAATTTCCATCCCTTACTTAAGCTGGCCAAGACCCACAATACCGCCATCGAGATCAACAATGAAACCAAAACGCCAAGTCTTGAAATGATCAAAGAAGCAAAAGTCCACGGCCTCAAGTTCACTTTTTCCAACCTGGTCCCGGCTTCCAAGATGGAGGCCTCGACCTATGTAATGGATGTGGTGAAATCGGCAGGGATTACGTATAAGGATCTGTATGTGCCAAAGTGGGAGTAGGATATCTTTTAAGGGGTAGGGAAGCTTTTCATGCCAAAACATAGTCGGGTGTGATAAAAGGAGTTGTTACCACAGTAAATTTTAGGCAATAAAAAAATAAGATTATCTCTTTTTTTAAGCACAGCCACACAGCGAATAAAATAGAGCGAAACAATTTAGAGATATGCATTGGGGAAAACCTGCTGAGTGACCTAGGGCTATATAAATTCTATGTCAGGCAGCACTTTTACTTCTTTGCTGATTACCGATTACTGATTGCTGACTACTGATTACTGACTAGCGACCCCTAAAACTTCAACGTCGCCGGCAAATACTTAGCCACCAAATCCTCATAA
>CAYOPD010000108.1:0-14207 GCA_964405735.1 uncultured Saprospiraceae bacterium
GATAGCTGATAGCTGATAGCTGATAGCTGATAGCTGATAGCCGATAGCTGATAGCTACTCCAGCTCAAAGGTCAGATGCAAGTTGACCCGGTATTCTTTGATTTTACCGCCTTCTATGGTGGCACTCATGTTCTGGACATTGACTGAGCGGATATTCTTGAGGGTCTTGTCTGCTTTTTTTACCGCCTTTTCAATAGCGTCTTCAAAACTCTTGGGTGAGCTGGACAACAATTCGATGACTTTCAGGATTGCCATAATAATATAGTTTTAAATAAGTGATGAATTCAGATTTTACGTACCGGAGGCTTCTTTTATTTTTTCAAAGTACACCTCCTCGTCACCGGGTAGGAAACCTCTTTTTTTCCAGGTCATTTTGCCATGCTCATCGAAGATAAAAGTCTGGGGAAGTCCATTCAGATTTCCGGGCAGGATTTCTTTGAACAGCCGATCCTGGTCCCAATATGCCGGGAAAGGCCATTGTTCTTTTTCAACCCGCTCAACAAAGGCGGGGAAATTATCCTCCCAGTCTTCCGAAACGGCAACCAGATGGAAGGGGACTTCGGCCTGCCAGGCTTCATAGTTTCTTTTCATGGCCTGCAGTTCCCGGGCACAGGGCCCGCAGGTGGTGAGCCAGAATAGCACCATGGTAGGTTTTCCGGATTTTGGTAAAACGGATGCCGAGTTGTGGGTTTTAGCTTTAATGTCCTTCAGGCTGACGTCAAAGGGATACTCCTTCAGGAGGTTGGCATTTACCGGCCTGGCTTTAATCTCTGGCCCTGCGACTGGTAAAGGGGCTTCCGGAGCCGCCGTGGGTTTGCATGATAACCCATATATGAATATGAATAAGTAATAGAGCAGTCTCACTACAATGGATTAATTTTCAAAAATAAGGCAAATTCCTTGCCGTTTCCGGTTTTAATTGAGCTGGTCCAGGGCCTTGCGGGCTTCTTTATGATCCGGATCCAATTGTAGCGCCTGCCGGTAGTCAGACCTTGCACCTTCAGGATCCCCGAGGGCTTCACGGCTGGTCCCACGGTAATAATATAAGGTCGCATTGGCGGGTTCCTGCCTGCAACCGATATCAAAATATTCATGGGCTTTTAAAAACGAATCTTGCTGGAAATAGATCAGCCCTGCCTGGATCAATGCGCCCGTATAAGATGGGTCAAGCTGGATGATGGTATGGTAAATATCCAGTGCCCGTTGCAATTGTCCCAGGTCTTGCCAATAACCCGCCAGGCTATGCAGGGCCTGAAGATTGGTGCTGTCGGCCAGGAGGGCGTTTTCAAATGCTTTAAGTGCCTGTTCCTGATGCCGGCTTTGCAACAGTTTTCCCTGGATGATCCAGGCATCGGTATGGCGGTCATCCAGGGTGGTGGCCCTTTGGAGGGAGGAAATGGCCTGGACAGTGTCTTTAAGTTCTCGGTAATTAAGTCCGGCCATGAACCAGGCTTCGGCATTGGTCGGATCCTGGTTGCGAATGAGCTGACAGGATTGCAGGGATGCTTCATATTGTTTGAGGATGTGTTGGAATTCACAGAGTTTGAGCAGGGTGGGGATCCTTTGCGGGAAAAGGGCAACAGCTTTTTTTAGGGTAAGCAAGGCGTCGTAGGAACGGTTGCCATCGAGCAAGGCGTCGGCCAGCAGATGATGGTAGGCGGGCTCCAACGAATCCAGCGAAATGGCATATTCCAGGTCCCGGGTCGCGTCTTCGTAATTTTCCTGTTGATAATAATAGGCGCCGCGGAGAAAGTAGAGGCTGTCTTCGAAGGGATTGGCCAGGATGTCTTCATCGAGGGCGGTGAGTTCAGGATGGCCGATGTTTTCCTTTTGATCTCGATGAACGGACCTGCATTGAATAAAGAAAAAGGTCAGGAGAAAAGACAATGCAGAGGTCAAAACATTCTTCAAATTGCTGCAATTTAGCGCTACAAAAATAAACGATATGAAATGGAGACGGCCCGCTGATGACGAAATGGAAGGCCATTTTATCCACTACGCCAACCTGGTCCGGGAAACGGACGCCTTGCAAGTCCTGAAGGACGCCCGCCAAAGTTCACGCGCTTTGATGTTCAGTCTTAGCCTGGAACAATGGGATTATTCCTATGGGGAAGGCAAATGGTCCATTAAAGAAGTTTGGCAACACATCCTGGATACAGAACGCATTTTCGCTTACCGGGCTCTGCGCATCGCCAGAAACGACCAGACGCCCCTGCCCGGTTTTGACCAGGACGAATACATCCTCCCTTCCAAAGCCAAAGAGCGAAGCATCGCCGGGATCATTCACGAATTCGACGCGGTCCGGGAAGCCACCATCACGCTCTTCGAATATATGCCGCATGAAGCTTTCGACCATACCGGTACGGCCAGCAATAAAAAAATCTCCGCCAGGGCATTTGCTTTTATCATTGCGGGCCATGAGAGGCATCATGTCAGGGGATTAATAGAAAATTATGGGGTAAGCTTATAGTAGACAGGGGTCAGATCTTTAGCAGGTCAGCTAGCTGGTAAGTTAGCAAGTAGGCTAGTGAATCAAGTGGTATCAACACCCGGCTTAATCGACAAGGCCCCACTCGGACATCGTGCCACCTGTGTCCGGATCCGCTCAGAATCAGCTCCCGTAATATTGACCCAGGGCCTTTTAAGGGGGTCAAAAACTTCAGGCAGGCCCCGGAAACAAATGGCAGAATGACGGCATAGGTCTGGTTTCCAGACTACCGTGATTTCGCCGTTGGTGTATTCTTTTTTCAATGAGGTTAGAGGTGGGAGGTTAGAGGTTAGAGGTTTGAGGTAAGAGGTTTGAGGTAAGAGGTTTGAGGGAAGAGGTTTGAGGTTTGAGGTTACAATTACTTCCGTACTACAATTCAACAATTTCACAATTCAACAATTCTCCATCAGATCCCCATCACCCTGCGGTTAAACGCCTCATCGGCCCCTCCTCCTGCAAAATCGTCAAAAGCCCTTTCGGTCACCCTGATGATATGGTCGCGGATGAAAGGTGCACCTTCTTTGGCTCCCTGTCCGGAATCTTTGATGCAGCACTCCCATTCCAGTACGGCCCAGCCTTCATAGCCGTATTGGGCCAGTTTGCTGAAAATGGATTTGAAATCGACTTGTCCATCACCCAGGGATCTGAATCGTCCGGCCCGGTCTACCCAGTCGGCATACCCTCCGTAGACGCCACTGCGTCCTGAAGGATTCAATTCGGCGTCTTTGACGTGAAACATTTTGATATAAGGATGATAATGATCAATGTATTCCAGGTAATCGAGATGCTGGAGCACAAAATGGCTGGGGTCATAGAGGATATTGCATCTTTTATGATTGCCCGTTGCGTCCAGGAAACGTTCGAAGCTGATGCCATCGTGCAAGTCTTCCCCGGGATGGATTTCATAACAAAGATCGACCCCGCAGGCCTCAAACTCATTGAGAATCGGCAACCAGCGGGTGGCCAGTTCTTTGAAAGCGGCATCAACCAGCCCTTTGGGGCGCTGGGGCCAGGGGTAGACCGTATGCCAGATCAGGGCTCCCGAAAAGGTTGCGTGTGCCCTGAGGCCAAGGTTTTTACTGGCCTGGGCAGCATGTTTAAGCGTTTGCACGGCCCATTCCGTCCTGGCTTTTGGATTGCCTTTGACGGCATCCGGGGCAAAGGCGTCAAACAATTCATCGTATGCCGGATGTACGGCAACCAACTGGCCCTGGAGGTGGGTGGACAATTCAGTAATTTCTAGCCCATGGGCGGAAACCTTTCCTTTCAGTTCGTCGCAATAAGCTTTGCTGGTAGCGGCTTTCTGCAGGTCGATCAGGCGTCCGTCCCAGGAAGGGATCTGGATACCCAGATAACCTAGGTCGGCAGCCCAGCGGCAAACCGCCTCCAATGAATTGAACGGGGCCTGATCGCCCATGAACTGGGCCAGGAAAATGGCGGGCCCTTTGACGTTTTTCAGTTTGCTCATGATGGTTTAGGTATAGAGATAAATATGCCGATAAATATAAAACAAGTCGCCGATTATTTTTCAGCCGTAATGATGTATTGATAGTCCAGGGACTGGTCATCGACCTGGATGTTGCGGTATCCCGCCCGGTATAAATATTCCTCCACCACATCCGCATAAATCCGTTCGGATTTGGGGGGTGCGATCTGTTCCGGCAACCGCTTCATCTTGAAGTCAACGATCACGATCTTACCTCCCGGTTTCAGGTTGTTTTTAAGATTGGCCAGGTAGGTTTGTTTATTTCCAAGGTAAGCGACGGTATTGACGATCAGGATGGCATCGATTTCTTCTTTATGGAGCCTGGGGTCTTCCACCCTGGCGAGCCTGGTGCTGATCAGGTTTCGCTGCGTGCTGTCCAGTTTTGCTTTTTCTTTTTCGATATAGGAAAGGGCAGCCGGATCAATGTCGATCGCGATGACCCTGGCTCCTTGCCTTGCAAGCATCAGGCTGAAAAAACCCGTCGGGCCCGCCCCAATGTCAGCAACCACTTTGCCGGCAAGCTCCTGGCCGGTCTTTTGCAGGATGAGGTCCGGCTTCTGCCAGGCTACCCGGTTCATCAATCCGGGTGGCACCTCAGGGACTTCGGTCCTGATGGTTTCCCTGGGGGGAGTACTGTCCACGATGTGTGGCAGAGGGAGTGTTTCTTCCCGGGTTTCCCTGCAGGAAAAGATGGCTATGCAGGTATAAAGAATGATCAGGAATTTTAACATGCGCATGAGAGAAGGTCAAAAGTACAAACAGAATGGAATATGATGCTGCCTGCTGGGAGGATCACCAGCCAATGTGGAAAAGGGCGTCACCTACATGGACCACTGGGGCATTGTTGTGCCCGATGATGTAGCCGGAGGTTTTGGCTTTGATGTATTCAATCCTCATGTTGTCCGGATCGGAAATGGAACCCAAAATTTCCCCTTTGTTGACATACACGCCGGATGCACGTTGCCACATGAAAATACCACTGTAGGTTGCTCTTATCCAGGTATCGCCGGTAAGGGTATGGCAATGGGGATTGATGGGATTGACAGCAGGGATGACCATCTGAAAATGTTCCAGGATGCACCGGATGCCTTGCAGTCCTTTTTCAATGCTAAAACCGTCAAAACGTCCTGATTCACCCCCTTCGAAAGCCAGGTTGGGAATCTTCATCTTCGAGGCATACTGACGGAGGGAATTGGGCTTGGCCGTGGAGGCAAGCGTAAAGGGGGCCTTAAAAACATCGGCCAGTTCAATGCTGGGCAGGTCGTTTTTGGTAAACCGGATCTGGGGA
The DNA here is from genome assembly GCA_964405735.1 of uncultured Saprospiraceae bacterium. Lineage (GTDB taxonomy): Bacteria > Bacteroidota > Bacteroidia > Chitinophagales > Saprospiraceae > JADJLQ01. Next base: position 5,263 of record CAYOPD010000108.1, read on the forward strand.
TAGTTGTATCGCTGATTGCCCCCGGTGTGAAAATCTATGAGTGCATCCACCTGAGGGAGTACCTTTTTATACAACATGCGTGCGATCCGGGAAGCCAGGGACCCTTTGGTGCTGCCGGGGAAACTGCGGTTGACGTCTTTGCCATCGGTGACTTCACGTGTAAAATGAATAAAGCCGTAGACGTTCAGCAGGGGGATCGTGATCAGGGTTCCCTGTTGCAGGGCCGATTGTATATACTTTTGTCCGGCCTGCCTTACGATTTCTATGCCATTGATCTCATCCCCGTGCATCCCTCCGATCAGCAGGATGACAGGGCCAGGGTCCATGGCCCTGTTTACATGAATATGGATATAGATCCGCGTCCCGGAAGGAAGGTGGCCGACGAGCAGGCGCAGGATTTTTTTCTCTCCGGGTTCCACAAACTGATCACCGAATACCAGGACTTTCCGCTCCATCAGGCCGTAAGTTTGCGGGATTCAGTCAATTGGATGATTTTTTCTGAAATGCTTGTTTTCAGAAACTGTTCAATGCCTTCCAGCCCTGGCGAGGCGTTGACCTCAAGGATGAGGGGGCCACGGTTGGATCGGAGCAGGTCCACACCAGCCACATCCAGACCCAGCAAACTGGAGGCGCTGATAGCAATGGATTCTTCCTGAGGGGTCAGTTTTACAGGCTGGGCACGTGCTCCCCGGTGCAAATTGGAGCGGAACTCGCCTTTTTTGGCCTGTCTTTTCATAGCGCCTTCCACCCGGCCATCAATCACGATGATCCGGATATCGCTGCCATTCACTTCCGGTATAAATTCCTGGATGATGACTTGTTCGTCCAGGCGCTGAAAAGCTTCCAGGATATTCAGGGCCTGGGCTTTGTGGTTTGCTTTCAATACACCCATGCCCTGGGTGCTTTTGAGCAGTTTGATAATGAGGGGATATTTGAATTTTTGCAGGACCTTTTCATTGTATTCGGCATTGTAATGCAGGCAGGCTTCAGGCACCGGAAGGCCCCGTGCCGCCAGGAACTGGCTGCAACTCCATTTGTTCCGGGCCTTGAGCAGCGCTTCCGAGGTCGTCGTCGTGTACACCCCCATGGAAGTAAAATGATCAATGACGGAAGCTCCTATATCCGTTGCCGTGGCCCCGATCCGGGGGATGATGGCATCGACCCGCATCAGCGGCCGGGAGGCATAATAAAGTTTAGGTTTACCGCCCACGATGAGCTGGCTGCAATGGTAAGGGTCCAGGACCAGCATCCGGTGATTTCTTTTTCGTCCTGCAATGGCCAGGCTCTGGGTGGAGTAAAGGCCGGGGTTGCGGGAGAGGATGGCGAGGACCATAAGGCGAACGGAGATTGACTTATGACAAATCTGGGGGCAAAACTATGACTTTACCGCTTCATTCGTCATTATCTTTGGCCATGCATCCTCTTGTTGAAAAAAATGATCCCCGGGTCGTCCGGAGCTGGGCCATGTTTGACTGGGCCAATTCATCCTATGCCCTGGTAATCTCGGCCGCTATTTTTCCGGCCTATTTTCTCAGTGTGACGAATGCGTCCATTTCTGTCGGAGGCAACAGCATGCCCAACAGTTCGTATTATTCATTCATCATATCCATTGCGTATATTTTTGTTGCGGCCGGATCGCCCATTCTCTCCGGCATGGCTGATTACAGCGGCAAACGTTTGTTTTTCCTGCGTTTTTTTACCTGGGTGGGCTCCCTGTCCTGCATGTCCCTGTTTTTTTTCAAGGGGATGGGAACCCTCTGGCTCGGCACGGCGGGCTTTATGCTGGCAAGTATCGGATTCACCAGCAGCCTGGTTTTTTACAATTCCTATTTACCGGTCATCGCTACGGAAGAACATTACGACAAGACTTCGGCCAAGGGGTTTGCTTATGGATATGTTGGCAGTGTGCTCCTGTTGATATTCAACCTCGTGATCATCCAGAAGAAGGAATGGTTTGGTATCGAGGATTCCGGTTTTGCCGTTCGCCTGGCTTTTATCACCGTAGGTTGCTGGTGGCTGCTCTTTGCCCAGATCCCTTTCAACCGGTTGCCTTCCGATTCCAGGGAGAAATTTGGCAAAGGCATCTGGCAAAAAGGGTATCATGAACTGCTGGCGGTATGGCATAAACTTAAAAAGCAGGCCCACCTGCGACGGTTTCTGCTCGCCTTTTTCTTTTACAGCGCGGGAGTGCAGACGGTATTGTACCTGGCTGCAACCTTTGCCGACACGGTGTTGGATTTCGGGGGCTCCGAGCTGATCGTGATCATTCTGATCCTGCAACTGGTGGGGTTGGTCGGGGCTTATCTCTTTGCCAGCGTATCAAGGGTGAAAGGTAATAAATTTGCCCTCCTTACCATGCTGAGCATGTGGATCCTGGTATGCATCGCCGCTTATTATACCTATACTAAATTCCAATTTTACCTGATTGCCGCGGGGGTAGGGCTGGTCATGGGGGGCATCCAGGCCCTGTCGAGGTCCACCTATTCAAAATTATTGGATGAAAATGAAACGGACCTGACCTCCTATTTCAGTTTTTACGATGTCCTTGAAAAGCTGGCCATCGTGATCGGCACCTTCAGTTTCGGATACATCGACCTGCTCAGCGGAGGCATGCGCAACAGCGTGCTAATCCTGATCGTGTATTTTGCCATTGGCATTGCCTTGCTCACCCGTGTCAATATGGCGGGGGCAAGGCGGGATTCCAAAATGGACCGGAACGCATAAAGATCATTTCAAGGAGGATCGGGCAGGTTTCATCCGATTAACTCCTTTTATCGCTTTCCCTTTATTTTTGGCCAAAATGGAGATTAAGATGGTATACCTGTTGGTAATGTTCCTTGCTTCCTGCCTTCGGGAAAGGCCGGTTAACGCAGTAGATCTTGCAAAAATCAAACTTCCGCCTGGTTTTAAGATTGAACTGTATGCTGAAAATATTAAAAATGCACGCTCGCTCTGCCTCAGCCCCCGAGGCACTCTCTTCATCGGCACGCGGGACGACGGCCGGGTATGGGCGGTGCGTGACGAAAATAAAGATCATACAGCCGAAAAAGTGTATACCATTGCCAGGGGGCTCAAAAGCCCGAACGGCGTGGCCTTCCGGAATGGAGACCTTTATGTGGCTGAAATCAGCAGGATCTTACGGTTTAAGGATATTGAAAACCGCCTGGACAACCCGGGCCAGCCGGAGGTCGTTTACGATCAGTATCCCACCGAATCCCATCATGGGTGGAAATACATCGCCTTCGGACCCGACGGAAAATTATATGTACCGGTAGGCGCTCCCTGCAATATCTGCGAACGAAAGGAAGAGATCTATGCCTCTCTCACCCGGCTCGATGTGGATACCAAAAAAATGGAGGTCGTGCAACGGGGCATCCGAAATACCGTCGGATTCACCTGGCATCCTGAAAACAAACACCTCTGGTTTACCGACAACAACCGCGACTGGATGGGCGAGGACCAGCCGGCCTGCGAACTAAATCATGCCTCAAAGGATGGAATGCACTTTGGTTATCCTTATTGCCACCAGGGAGACCTTCCCGATCCTGAGTTCGGGAAAAAATGGAATTGCAGTGAATTCACCCCTCCGGCCCAAAAACTCGGGGCTCATGTGGCTCCGCTCGGCCTAAAATTTTATCAGGGCAATATGTTTCCCGCCTCTTATAAAAACCAAGTCATCATCGCGGAACATGGAAGCTGGAACCGCCAGTCCCCCCTGGGTTACCGGCTCACCCTCGTTAAACTCGACAAGGACCAAAAGAGTATTTCATATACCGTATTTGCCGAAGGCTGGCTGCAGAACGGCAAGGCCTGGGGGCGCCCTGTCGATCTTGAACATATGCCCGATGGCAGCCTTCTGGTTTCGGATGATGAGGCGGATGTGGTTTATCGGATATCTTATAAGTAGTCAGTGGTCAGTGGTCGGTGGGCAGTTAGCTGGTTGTCGAGTTGTGCTCACTGCTGACAGCTGATAGCTGATGGCTGATAGCTGATAACTGATCGCTGATAGCTCATACATAGCTCAATCCACCCTCAATCCCCCATAACTCAGGTTTGCTTTGATCAGGCCACCGGTGTTTTCCGACTTGGTATACCCTTTTACCGACTTGGAGTTTGATTTTTCCACCTGGTAAGTGCTGGTGAAATCGGAAGGGGTTTTAATATCGGCATAAGAGCCGCTGGCATCCAGGCGGTAGGGTGCTCCTCCCGTGCTGATCCGCACGTCCGTATAGGAGGTTTTCAGATCGAGGGATTGGAAGTCGGCATCGAGGTCCCTGATGATGATATCGCCATAAGTAGAGGAGAAACTGGTCCGCTTTCCGACCTTGCCCAGGTCAAAATCCGAATAAGCGCTGTTGACATAAATGTCTCCGACCGAATGTATGCGGATATCATCGTAACGGCTTTGAAGGTCCAGGCTGGCAATATATTCTGCATCGAGTTCACCGTAAGCGCTCTCGGCTTTGAGGATGCCCGCCTTTTTGAGGTCGATCTCGGAATACCTGAAATTAAGGGTGCCATCTTCCATTTCGGAAAGGTTCACATCGGAATACCTCAGGTTGAGATTTCCTCTTTTGATGGAACCCAGGGTGCCGTCGCTGTAGGCCAGTTCCAGGTCAAGGTCGGCATTCAGGCCATCCATGCGCAGGTTGCCGTAGGATATTTTGACTTCAGCATTGCGGTCAAGCCGGTCCACAAAAGCATCGCCGTATTTATGGTTGAGTTTGAGGTAAAGGTCCGCCGGGAGATATACATCGTAGTTGATTTTATAGGAGGAATTTTTATTCCAGCTGCCCACCCAGTTGCGGATATCCCACCAGTTTTTGGAGGTGGAATTGATTACGGTTTCTGCCTTGATGTAATTGCTGGTGTTGGTAAATTGGATCTGGATCTTTTCAAAAAGCTCGTCGGCTTCGGATTTGGAACTGGTGTTGGCGATGATGTTCACGTCGATGGAAGCAATGCGTTTTTCCCAGGAGTGCACTTTGACATAACCGTATTTATTGATCAGTTCGACCGTGGCGTCTTTGGGAACATCGTATTCTTTATGGTAGTTTTTGGTAAAGTCCCCGTCGCTTGCGTAAGCCGGCAGGAGGAGCAGGGACAACAGGAGGCTATAAATCGAGCGTATCATGTTCAGGTTTGTTATTTGGTAAGGAAGGATTTTCATTTTCTGTTTGTTGGAGTTTGGAAAGTATCTTATTCAGGATATTTAGTTTTTGATTGTATTGCTGCATCATTTGTTTGACCAGGATGCTTTGGTCCTGGTCGGGGTTTTTCAGGAGTTCCAGTTTTAGTTCCGCAGAGACCTGGTCGATCTGATTGAGGTCATCCAGGATGGAAGCACTGGATTTATACTTGCCTAGCTCCGTGAGTTTGTCATCGATCTGGCTGGTATAATAGGCTTCAGCTTCCCGGAATTCCTGGCGGGTGTCCTTATTCTGAATGGCATAGGTAAAATCCTTTTGCCGTTGTATTTGGTAACCTACCCCAATGCCCAGGGAGATTAGGATAAGTCCGGAGGCGGCGATCTTGACAATGGCAGGAAGGATACCCCAAAGGGATTTCACCTTGCTGTCCCGGTGCAATTCGGCTTCGATCCGGTTCCAGACCTGCCGGGGCGGTTTTTCGGTTTCGAAACCCGCCCGGTGCTCTTCTATAAATCGTTTCAGTTTATCCTCGCTCATGCTGGTTTTTATTTTTTTTTTGGTTAGTGTATCGACAACAATTCTTTCAGTCTCACCCTGGCCCGGCTATACTGGGATTTCGAAGTTTCCTCCGAAATGCCCAGGATCTCCCCGATCTCCTGGTGGTCGTATCCCTCAAACAGGTATAAACTCAGTACGGACCGGTAGCCATCGGGCAGGGCCTTCATGGCTGATTTGATCCGGTGGATTTTTAATTCCTGTTCTTCAAAATCCGTCTCATGGACCCGGGGGACGACAGGTTCATGATTGCTCAGTTCCACCAGCTGCAACTTCCGGCTCTTTAGCTTGTTGATGCAGCGGTTGACCACGATGCGTTTGATCCAGGCGCCGAGCGTGGACTCGAAGCGGTAGGATTGCAAATGGGAGAAAACATCCACAAAAGCCTCCTGCAGCAGGTCTTCCGCTTCTTCCGGCGCATTGAGCATCCGGAGGCAGATCTGATACATCGCCTGCGCATAACGTTCATAGAGCGCAGACTGAGCTGATCGTTTGCCGGCTAAACAGTCTTCGACGAGAGCCCGTTCTTCCGGTCTATCTTCCCTGTCAGAAGTGGACATTGATATAAATTAAAGAGAAATGGCCGGAGAAAAGGTTGCACGGCCTGGAATTTTTTTTTTATTCTTCTTCGTCCTGCGCTGAGGCTCCTTCCTGACCGAGGGCCTGGTCCCGGACTTTTTTATCTGAAACATGGCGGTCGAGAAACCGGTTGATATCTTCCACCTTGAGATTGCTTCTCAATTCGCCAAACTGGTTGATCTGGATATCGAAGCCCTTAATGTCTTTATGCACCTTCGAGCCCTGTTTCTTTTTCATTTACCAAATTTAAGCATAAAGTTACAGCCTGGGAAGGGCTCAGTCCATCGCCCGTTCCAGAAACTGCCTGATCCTTCCGAGACCTGGTTTTCCCAGAATCTGTAGCATCTGGAATACCCCAGGACCATGGAGACTTCCTGCCAGGGCAAGCCTCAATAAGGGAAGGACTTCGCCCGCTTTCACATTCAGCGATTTGAGCCCGGCTTTGGCCACTGGTTCCAGGGCCTGGGCTTCGAAGGGCTCAACGGCTGCAAGGATTTCAACCAGCCCGGTGATTTTAGGTCCCAGTTCAGGTTTCCAATGTTTACGGACCGATTCTTCGTCCATCGTCCGGAGGTCAGAAAACAAATAGCCCGCGGCATCCGGTATCTCGCTGACCAGGTTGACTCTTTCAATAAATAAAGGAATGATCTCCAGGCATTTCCGTTCGTCCCAGGCCCAACCCCGGGCCTCAACCATTGGCTTTAACCGGGTGATTATATCTTGAACAGGTATTTTTTTGATGTATTGCTGATTGAACCAAAGTGCTTTGTCCATATCAAACCGGGCGCCCGAACGATGTACGCGGCCGAGATCAAAAGCTTCGACGAGTTCATCCAGGGAAAACAACTCCTGGTCGGTTCCGGGATTCCAGCCCAGGAAGGCGAGGAAATTCAGGACCGCTTCCGGTTCAAAACCAAATTCACGGAAGCCAGTAAACCGGTCTTCAGGGCTTTCCCCATACCAGGATATTGGGAATACCGGGATTCCGAACCGTGCCCCATCCCTTTTGCTCAATTTCCCTTTTCCATCGGGTTTCATGATCAGAGGAAGGTGGGCAAAGCGGGGCGGAGACCATTCAAAGGCTTCATAGAGCAGGAGGTGGTGGGCGGTGCTGCTTAACCATTCTTCACCGCGGATGACGTGGGAGATGTCCATGAGGTGGTCGTCCACGACGTTGGCCAGGTGATAGGTCGGCATTCCATCCGCCTTGATCAGCACCTTATCATCGAGTTCGGCTGTGTCAAAACGGACCTCTTCCCTGATAATATCCTTATAACCGATTTGTTGATTCGGTTCCACCCTCAGTCGGACCACGTGGGGCGTACCGGCCTTGAGCAGGGCAGTCGTATCCATGGGATCCAGGCTCAGGCTGTTTTTCATCTCCATCCGGACGGAGGCATCGTATTTTGGAGCAGCCACCCCCGCATCGGCCAGCCGGGCCCGCATGGCATCCAGTTCCTCTTCCGTATCGAAGGCATAGTAGGCTTTGCCGGTTTCAACCAGTTGAAGAGCGGCCTCATGGTAGATGGCTTTGCGTTCGGATTGGCGGTAGGGGCCGAGTTTGCCTCCATAGTTCAATCCTTCGGTGGGTTCGATCCCGCACCAGCGAAGGGCTTCCAGGATATATCCTTCAGCGCCGGGGACATACCGGGCCTGGTCGGTGTCTTCGATCCTTAGTATAAAAATGCCTCTGTTTTTTTTTGCAAACAGGTAATTATAGAGGGCCGTTCTTACACCACCTATATGGAGGGCGCCGGTGGGAGAGGGGGCAAAACGGACACGTACGGACATAAGCGCAGGATTGGTTAAATAATTATATTAAAAAAATATATAATATGAAATATCCATTCTATTTTTGTTCATCTATTAAAATGGCGTCAGCAGGCAACGGTTATTCATAACCTGTCGTTATCTTATATGCTGATGCATTTTGACAAGATGCGCAGTTGATCCCATTTTCTCATGAACATAGACGACGGTTATGTATTTAATTAAGACTCCAAAAGTAATCCAAAATTTCTTCCCCAATTTCATCTGGCAGGTTCCTACGCGGGAGAAGGTCCTGTTCCTGACTTTTGATGACGGGCCAATTCCCGAGGTAACGCCCTGGGTCCTTGATGAACTTGAAAAACACCAGGCCAAAGCCACTTTTTTCACGGTGGGTAACAATGTCCGCCAACACCCGGATATTTTTAAACGGATATTGGACGAAGGCCATTCCGTGGGAAACCACACCTACAATCACATTAATGGCTGGACTTCGGAAAACATTCCTTATTTCCACGATGTCAGGCACTGTGCCAAGCTGGTGCATTCTTCCCTGTTCCGTCCGCCCTTCGGCCGCCTGAAACCGGGCCAGATCCAGTTTCTGCAGCGCCATTACAGGATCATCATGTGGGATGTGCTTAGCGGCGATTTCGACCAGGAAATCACCCGTGAACAATGCCTTAGAAATGTATTGGACAATGCCAGTGAAGGCAGCATCGTCGTTTTCCACGACAGCCTCAAAGCCAAACGCAATCTTTGTTTTGTCCTGCCCAAGGTCCTGGATTATTTTTCCAGGCAGGGATATGCTTTTGAATGCCTCAGCCCCCATTCCATACACCAGGGGATTTTTGAAAGAAAAAAGATCACCGTATAACATTTGGCAGTCAGTAGGCA
>CAYOPD010000109.1:0-14032 GCA_964405735.1 uncultured Saprospiraceae bacterium
TTTGACTCGGGGGAACATAATTGGTGGGTGGTGGGCAGTGAATGGTGGTTGGTGCAGACCCATCCTTCAATCCTCAATCCTCAATCCTCAAACCTGATTTACCATCCCGGTACCAGGTTCAGCCCAAAGGTTGCCTTGCTGTTTTTGAGTAAAGGAAATGCATAATAGGGTTCGATGATGAAGGCGCCAAACAGGTTTACGCGCAGGGAGACTCCCGTACTCATGACAAAGCGGGAAAGGCCGATATAGTTTGGATCGCTGGGTTCTTTAAATATGATATTGTTCAAATCATTATAGGCCACACCGCCATCAAAGAAGAGGGCCAGTTCGGAAAGCAGGTAGCCGGATTTGATCACAGCTAACCGTTCGGGTCCGGTGAACGGGAGGCGCACTTCTACGTTGCCCATCAGGAGTTTCTGGCCGCTGAGTTGTTCGAAAGTCAGGCCATATCGTTCGCGGATGCGGTCGAGCTGGGTATAATAAAAACCATGGACAAATCCCATATTGCCGATCAGGATCGGGCTGAATTCATTGGAGCTTTTCCCATACCTGCCGTGATAAAGGAAACGGGCGGCCAGGCTTACCGGTTTTTTCCACCAGTATTTGCGGTAATCGACCGTTGTTGCCCAAAAATCGTAACCGGCGAAATATTTTTCCACCTGAACGCGGGTGCGGTATCCGGCCATTGGGGAAGCCATACCGAAATAAGAATTGTCCCCTACATAAGACAATCCGGTGTTGAAGAATCCGGTTTTTTTAATTAGAAAACCTCCAATGTTGATGATGTCACTCTCGATCGGGATCCGCTCCCTTCGGTCCTCCGCAATAAATTGTCCGGTGAATGGATCATAATAGGTGGGATAGCGGTCCAACCGGAAAGAACGGTAATTGCCTGAAATACTGGTCTCAAACCGACGGGTCGTGGACAAAGGGAACTGGGCAAATACCCCGGCCTGGTCTTCGAAAATCCGGAGGATATCCAGGTCTTCCCTCAAGACTTCCCACAACTGGTTACCCAACCGAATGGTATCCAGCCTGTAGCTCACCCCCCCGGTCTGAAAAGGAATATGGGAAAGAGTGGCTCCCCAGGTCACTTTATTTTTTGAATTGATATAGGTTACTTGCCCGCCAAAGTCATAAATGTCCCCGTTGAGAGCCAGCGTCGAATAGATCTGATTGTCGCCAAATAGGTCTGAAAACAGCATCTGGACCCCGCCAGCCAGGCCGGTACGGGTGCCGAAACTTCCCGTTCCCACTCCCAGGCCGGTGCTTCCCCCGATATAATCCAGTTTAAACTTATTTTTTACAGGTTTTTCAGCGAATTTTTTCAGGTAGGTGGCGGCATCCTGTGGCAATTGAGTATAACCATCGGCTTTAGATAAGTTATTGCTTACAATATCTTTCTGACCCAGGTTGGTCATAGGCAGGGTACCTGGTTCGAGGTCAACATCATCCGGGGCGACCGGCTTGTTCAAAAAACGTTCCTCACCTGCAGAATAAATGGTAAAACTGTTTTTGGCATAATAGGAATAGACGATCCGATCCCTTTTGCGTCCAACGCTCAGTGCCGGTGACCATTCTGTGATCCCGCTCACCCCGACCATGAAATCCGTCATCTGGAAAATAGAATCCGTGGCCAGGGCATACCGGTATATGTTGCGGTAGCCGTCCCGGTCAGAGAGAAAATAGATATTCCCGTTGTCGTCGTGTTCCGGGTTGAGATTATTGGCACCATAAAAGAAATCCAGCTGGCGGCTTTGGCCTGAAGCCAGGTCGAAGATGGCCAGGTTCATATTGTATTTACCATGTTGCCGTCCGCGATCCATGCTGATTTTATCGGTGGCATAAACCAGGGATTTGCCGTCGAGCGACCAGTTGGGCTGTATGTCGCTGTACAGATCATTCGTCAGCCTTTTTAATTTTCTGGTCCGGAGATCGTATTGATAAAGATCCGATTGTCCCTGCACCAGGCCGGCGAAGACAATGCTTTTACCATCGGGGCTCCAGGCCGGATTAGCCAGGGCAGGCACTTCGTTGAAATGGATTTCGTCTACGGTTCTACCGTTATCCACATCCTTGATGACGATGCTGTGGGTGCCTTTTTTATAGGCGATAAAGGCAAACTGTTTGCTGTCCGGGCTCCAGGTGCCGCTGGATTCCATATAGTTCAGGTCGTCCAGGTGTCCGTCCCTTACCGTACTGAGCACTTTCCGGATGATATTGCCGGTAGCGGCATCGGCCAGGTAAAGGTCCGTCGAAAACAAATCTTTTTCGGAAAGGAAGATGATGTATTTGCCGTTTGGGCTGAGGGAAGGGGAGACGTTGAGCCTGCCTGCGTTTTTGGAGGAAATCAGTTCCCTGCCGACCAGTTTTTCTTTTTTATCACCAAGGAAGGGTTCATAATAAGTGCGAATCGCGTTCTGAAACCGTTCCGACAAGGCTTCCATGGACAGGCCCAGGGTTACCGGAGCGGCGATTTCCAGGCCGTATAAGGCCGTATTCGTATACATGTCCCGGATGATGTCATCCCCGTACAATCCGGCCAGGAAGGCCCAGAAAGCCTCACCGTACCGGTACGGAAAATAATTCGGGTTTTCAAGCTGTTTGAAACCGGGAACGTCATTGTTCAATACGGCGTCGCGCATCCACATTGCGGTGAACGGATCCACGCGGCCGATGGACAAATATTCTGCCAGCCCCTCCACCATCCAGAGTGGAAAATTCTCCAGGTTTTTGATGGAGGAGGAGTCGCCGTTGATCACGATATCGTATTGGAAGGCATGGACCAATTCATGGCCCAGCACGTGCCAGGTTTGCTGGTTGGTCATGGTAAACGGGAAAATCACCCGGTTTCTGAACGCTTCCGTGACCCCCCCGGTACCTACTCCGATCTCGCCGGTGATGGCATTGGTTTGCTGGAAGTCAGCATGGTCGTTGTAAATGATCATCGGGTTTTTAACAAAAAAAGAATCCCGGAGTACATGCTGGTGCATCTTGTACCATTGTTCGGACCAGAGGGCGATCCTGTTGAGAGCATCCTTGTTTTCGAGGTAATGATAGATGCTGAAATAAGGGGTCTCGTACAATTTATAATCGAATCTTTTGTAATGCGGTTTGTTCCTGCCGAAATACTGGGCATTCACAGGAGTGCTGACCTGAACCAACCCCAAAATGGCCAGCGACAGGAATAAAATGGATTTTTTCATAAGATGACTTCTATCTCTTTAACTAAAAATCGTACACTTTGATCATTAAAGATCTCTTAAATTTTTAAGAATGAAGAAATTGCCGGATAAGTAAACAAAAAAGAAAAGACACCAGCACGACGAGGCATGGTGTCTTTTTTTCAGGCATGAAACGTTTAATAATGGAATCAGCCTTGTGGATCCGCAGGGGTATTGGTATTGTTGTCCCGTTCAGTCAAAGGATAAGGATAAAAATTCCTGGTTCTCTCTGCGGGATTGGGCCTGCCAAAACGCCTGCTGTCATCCAGCTTCAATCCGGTAAGGAAAAGCTCAATGCATCGTTGCCGGTAAATTTCGGTGAGCAAGGCCTCCCCGGAAACAGGTCCCGCATAAGCAGGCAGGTCAGCTCCTATGCCCCAGACATCTGTGGATGCTTTTTTGGTCAGAATCTTATTGAGTTCTGTGACCGCTTCATCAAGTTGGTTTTTACGCGCGAAACATTCTGCTTTGATCAAAATCATTTCTCCGGGCCGATAGACCGGTACCGGCGCATTGTTGGCTGTGTAAAAACTTGCCCTTCCCAGGTTGGCGCCTGCTGTTGTGTTGAGGAAAAAGGCAAGCCTTTTGTCCGCAGGATCCGGTTTGAGCGCATCCGGTAAACCCAGGTTTGTATTGGTCGGTTCCACTACGTTGCGGTTGCTCATGACCGCGTCAAAGAGCGCGTTGCGGCTTACATCGTCAAAACTAAAGAAGGATTTTTTGGTCAGGTCCACTTTATTGGCTGCCGCCAGGGCCTTATCGTATTCACCCAGCATCAGGCTGTATCGTGCGATCAGTGCCTGAACGGTATTCGGAAGGTCTATACCGGCGATAATTCGGGAAGTAAAAAAAGGAGAAGGCGCGTTTGCGCTCAGGGCTGCTGCGGCCAGTTCCAGGAGCCGTACCGCTTCTTTCAAAGCATCCGTGCGAGATATGAATCCTGCCCCCGCAGAGGTATTGAGGGTCACTTGTTCAAAAAACTGGCCCATGGTTCCCAGTGCCATGGCTTTGAAGAGATGGGCAAATGCTTGAATCCCGCTTTTGGTCCCTGGGTCCGTAATGGATTCGCTGTTTTTTAAAATGATGTCCGCATTCGCTTTGATCAGGTTGCTTTGCTCCCAGATGTTGCGGACGATGCTGTTGTTGCCTTGCACATTGGCTGCCCCTTTTTCCAGGAAGTCTTCATCCGCATTTCCGGCGTTCAGGACGCGAAGTTCTTTGGTCGAAAGACCGCTGGCAACCGGCATGGTATATCCCAGGCTTCCGCGACCGACAGAATATCTATAGGGCAACCCATTGCTTAAGGCGATGAGGCCGGTGATGTCGTTGGTCACCTGGGTTTCGCTCGCCGCTGAGGGGTCCAGGTATTCATTTTCGCAAGAGCTCCCACCTAAAAGGATGAGAACCATCAGGCTATATATTAATTTATTTTTCATGATGTTGTGTTTGGATTTTGATAGGGGCTTTCTTAAAAATTCGCAGTCAGTTGTATTTGGTACGATCTGGGGATGGGCACGTTGCCGAAATCATAGCCGCGGAGCAAATCACTGTTTCCTCCGGCATTGGTCTCCGGATCATAACCCGTGTATTGGTCCCAGGAAAATAAATTGCGGCCGACCAGCGACAAGGTTAGATTTTCCAGACCTTTAGCCAGTTTCGGCAATTGGTAAGAAAGGCCAATCTCCCTCAATTTGAGATAAGATCCTTCATCGACGCGGTATTCTTCGATATTGACCAGGGAAAAAACATATCCCCTGGGTACCGTCCCCCTCATTTCAGCCTCGGCAAGGTCACCGATTCCGACATTATTGCGGGTGCGTTTGTCGGCATTAAACACTTCCCCCCCTTGCACCGCATCCAGCAAAAACCGGAAAGCCAGTTTTTTGTAACTAAAATTGGATACCAGGGATCCGGTCCAATCCGGGTTGGGGTCCCCAATGATTTTGCGCAGGAAAGTGCCGCTGGGTTGTCCGTCAGCCGCTCTTTGAGCCTGGTAAGTGGTCACGGTGGATTGTATTCCTTTTTCCCGCTGGGGTTGGTTCTGGCTGGTCAATAATAGATTGCCATTGGCATCCTTGGCGTAAAAGAAGCCATACATGACCGAAGCAGGTTGTCCTTCGATCAAAAATATAGGAGCTCCCCCGGAATTATTAAGGGCCACTGTCGGGCTTCCGAGTTTTACTATTTTATTTTTGTTTTGATTATACAGAAGGGTAAGATCCCAGTTGAAGTTTTTTGAACGGACCGCATTGGCGGAAAGCGCGATTTCGATTCCCTTGTTTTCCATGACTCCCACATTGTCAATGGTGCCTGTACCTCCGCTGGAAGAAGCCAGCTGCCGGTTGACCACCAGGTCATTGATCGTCTGTTTGTATAAAGTCAGGCCAAGGCTGATTTTATTGTTGAGGAGTCCAAGGTCAACGCCCCCTTCGGTCTCTGTCATTCTTTCTGGTTTTAAATTGATATTGGCGAGTGTCGAACTGGGCAAGAAAGTGCTTTTACCCAGGTAAGGCACGGAGGAAAACCTCCAGAAACGGTCATAATCCCCCACTGCGGTCAGGCCACCGGATTCTCCCCATGAAAAACGGGCTCTGGCGGAGCTCAGGTTTTTAGCGAGGCTTGATTTGGCCCACAGATCGGAGAGGATAAAACTGGCACTGACTTTGGGATAGATTTGATTCGTCTGGCTTTTGTCAAAGGGGCTCGCCCCATCGCGGCGCACAGCCCCGGTCAGATAAGCCAGGCCTTTGTACCCCAGGGTAGCCTGTCCAAATATGCCGCTCAGACTGAATTGTCCGACACCGTAACCGGCTCCAATGGTGGTGCTGGCCGCACCGTTTACCGTTTCGATGAAGGGAATGAGGTTTTCTCCGCTGGATCTTGAAAAATCAGACCGGCGGTATTGGTAATTGGTGCCGGCTACCGCGTTGAGTTTAAAATCTTCGTTAATTTTATATTCATAGGTGATGTTGAGGTCACTGTTGAACTGTGAAGTGACGGCATTCACATTGGAGGTGTACCCAAAAGGATACCGCTCCGCGGGAAGCCCGGCTTCCGCCTGGTATGGATAGGCCGGGATAAAATTGGTGCCCAATTGGTTGAAGGCGTCGATACCCACTACCCAGTCGATGCTCAGGTTGGGTATGGGGGTCAGGTTGAGTTGAAGGTCATTGATGGTTCGGTTGACCCTTTGTTTGAATTTCATGGCTTCAATGGTGGTCAGTGGATTGACACGGGTAGGTTCTACCGCTTTGAGGTTCCCGAAAGGATCCCTTTGGTTGATATCGTATATGTTATTGGTGATGTTTACGCTGTTGATGGGGCTGTAAAACACGTTTCCGTTTGCTTTTTCATTCGAAAGGCTGTTGGTATAGGTGAGGCCGATGGATACCTTCGCCCAGTCATTCAGGCGCTGGTCGATGCGGGCCCTGGCATTGTAGCGGTTGAAGTCTGTTCCTTTGATAATGCCTTCATTCGTCATATAACCCAGGGACATGAAATATTTTGATTTTTCAGTCCCGCCACTGATGGAAACCGAATTATCCGTACCGGTCCCTTGCCGGAAGATGTCATCTTGGTAGTCGTATCTTGTCACGTCGACCAGGTTGGTCGCCAGATTGGTTGTAGTGCCGTCACGGAAGATGCCGGTGACCGTGGTTCCCGGGTTGGCGGCAATCTGCGCGGCAGTAGGAGCCCCGATGGTGTGCAGGCGAAGGCTGGCAAAGCCAAATTGTTTGGGATAGGTGGATATGAATACTTTTTTCCTCAGTTCATTGATGTTGAAGGAAGTGTTCAGCGTAATCTGGGGTTTACCGGCCTTACCCCTTTTTGTATTGATGATGACTACCCCGTTATTCGCTCTTGAACCATAAACGGCGGCTGCGGCGGCTCCGTTCAGAATATTGATGCTCTCAATATCCGCGGGATTGATGTCTGCAAGGCGGTTGGTACCGATCACCGCATCCCCGACCTGGTTGCCGAGGGCGGTCTGGGATACGTTGGCTGATGAATTGGAGACGACCACCCCGTCAATGACATAAAGGGGATCGGAATTTCCACGGATGGATTTTACTCCCCTCATGCGAATGGTGATTCCGCCGGCAGGGTCTCCCGAGTTTTGGGTGATCTGGGCCCCCGGCACCTTTCCCTGCAAGGAGGAAAGCACATTATTGCTTCCGGTATTTTTAAGCTGATCGGCTGTGATGGCGCTGATGGAATTGCCCAGTTCTCTCCGGCTTTGTTTGAGCGTGGATCCTACAATTAGGATTTCGTCCAGGTTGGTGACGTCCTGGGTCATGGTAAAATTATTAAGCTGGATATCCCCTTCCTGAAGGGTAACGATCTGAACCAAATTTTTAAAGCCTATGTAGCTCAGAATCAGGTTGTATTCCCCCGCCTGGGCCGTTCCACGCAATTCAAAATTCCCCTCTATATCCGTCACGGTACCCAGGGTAGTACCATCAAGGAGCACGGAAACGCCAATCAGGGCATACCCCTCGTCATCCTCTATATGCCCTTTTAGGGTGAAATTGACATTGGATTGGCTCCAGGACATCCAGGGGATGCACAGGAGGAAAAGAAGCATAATGCTTTTCAGAGCTTGTAGTGCTGGTTTCATAAAAATGCATGGATTTTAGTTAAGAAAAGAACGTCCGGCGAAGATAATTTGACGGCTGGAATTTGATTAAATATTGATTTTATTCGGTTCTTCCATCAGCATAAGCTGACCACTGATCGCTGATCGCTCATAGCTTCTCAAAATCTTATCTTTGCACCCCGATGCATTACCTTACCCTCGAACATGCCAATAAATCCTTCGGTGAAAAAATCCTGTTTAAGGATGTTTCCCTGATGATCAATAAGGGGGAGAAAATCGCCCTGATCGCACCGAACGGGAGCGGGAAAAGTTCGCTGCTGCGCATGATCGCGGGTATAGACAAGCCGGAAGGGGAAAATGCAACCTACCTGCTTTCCAAACAGGTCAAACTGGCTTTTCTGGACCAGGACCCTGGCTTCGATCCGGAATCTACCGTACTGGATAGTGTATTGGATGCTGATATTCCGGCGGTAAAGGCGGTACGTATCTATGAACTGGCCCAACTTCATGCCGCGGAGAACCCCAAAGCCCTGGAGGATGCCCTGCATGAAATGGACGTCCATAAAGCCTGGGACGTGGAAGCCAGGGTCAAAGAAATCCTGTTTAAACTCAACCTTCAGCAACTCGAGCAAAAAGTAAAAACCTTATCCGGCGGACAAGTCAAACGACTGGCTCTCGCCCATGTCCTGCTCGCCCAGGCAGAGCTGATCATCCTGGACGAACCGACCAACCATCTGGACCTGGACATGATCGAATGGCTGGAAGAATACCTGAGGCAGGATTCGCTGACCGTTTTGATGGTCACCCATGACCGGTACTTCCTCGATAATGTATGCGACACCATCCTGGAGATACACAACGGCGCCCTTTACCGGTACAAAGGCAATTATTCATCCTTCCTGGAGAAAAAGGACCTTATGCTGGAGAACGACCAGGTGCGCCATGACAAACTCCGGCAATTGTATAAGCAGGAGCTGAATTGGGTCAGGCGGCAGCCCAAAGCCCGGACCACCAAAGCCAAGAGCCGGGTGGACCAGTTTGAAGTGATTGAAACCGCTCTGCGGCAATCCAGGGAAGAACAAAAAATAAAGATCGATTTTTCTTCGGCCCGCCTGGGTTCCAAGATCCTCGAACTGCACTATATCAATAAGTCTTTTAATGGCATACCCGTCATCAAGGACTTCCATTATATGTTTAAAAAGGGTGAACGCATCGGCATCGCCGGCCCGAATGGCGCCGGCAAATCCACCCTGCTCAACATCATCATGGGGAAGATCCAACCGGATCATGGCAAAATCATAACCGGTTCCACCGTAAAATTTGCCTATTATGAACAATCGGGATTGTTCCTGGATGGGGACAAAAGAGTCATCGAAGTGGTTCGCGATATTGCGGACAACTGGAAGCAACCGGATGGATCCGTCATCGGGGTAGCCCAACTCCTGGAACGTTTCCTTTTTGACCGGAAAAAACAACAGGTCTATGTGAGCCAGATCAGCGGGGGTGAGAAACGGAGATTGTATTTGCTGACGATCCTGATGCAACAACCCAATTTCCTGATCCTGGATGAGCCGACCAATGACCTGGACATATTTACTCTCCAGGTGATTGAGGAGTACCTGATGGATTATTCGGGTTGCCTGCTCATCGTATCCCATGACCGGTTTTTCCTGGATAAGGTGGTGGACCATCTTTTTATTTTTGAAGGCAATGGTCATATCCGTGATTACAATGGGAATTATACCCAATACCGGCTGGAACAGGAAGCAAAAAAATACGATGACCTCAGGCCCAAAGAATCAGGACCTCTGACTGCATCGAGGCAGGACCATGAGACCCAGAAAGCGATCCGGCGGATTGAAAAACAGTTGGAACAGTTGAATCAAAAAAAGGAGGAAATTCAGAACCGGTTTGACCGCCCGCAGGTCGCCACCGAGGACCTCATCAAGTGGTCGGCGGAATTAAAAGAGATAGAATACCAGTTGTCAAAGAAGGAGGATGAGTGGCTTGAATTGGCGGGTTAGGCAGTGGTCAGTGGTCAGGCTTTGATTCCCATTTTTTGTATGATCCAGTTTCGTGGTCCGTTATATTCCTCGATGATGTCCGGTAATAAGGCCAGGGTATTCCTTTATTCAGACTTCGAAGGGTATTCCGCATGGATTTGATCTCATTGTCATAAATGAATCTGAATATAAAACAGCCGGTTTCTTCCAGAGGCCGGCCTTCCGGGATCAGGGGCCAAAATACCTGTTACCTGGGCTGAAAAAGGAATTGATTGACTTCCATTTGCAATTTCCAAATAATATTGGAGGCATTTATCCATATTGAGCTCCAATTCCGCAAGTGGCTTATGCAATTTTTCAAGCTTTTTGACCAGGAGATTAAAGTCCTTTTATCAATACTTTGCAGATTAAAATCATCAGCATCCTTCCTTCAGTTGTTTTAATATTAGCTAAGTTTATAGTCAAAGAATTTACAAGTATGAAACCATTTTTATCCAGATCAGGCCTTGCCTTTGCTCAGGTCATGATCTTAACCTCAGTCTTAAACTCATCTCTTTTTTCCCAGTCTCCTGCCCCTTCCATGGGAACTTTTATCAATTCCCTCATGGCCAAAATGACCTTGGAGGAAAAGATCGGCCAGCTCAATTTATTGACACAGGGTGGAACCGTTCCAACCGGTGCCGCGGTGAGTACGGACGTGGAGGCCAAGATAAAAAAGGGCCAGGTTGGGGGCATCTTTGGGCTCACGGGTCCCGAGAAAGTCAGACAGGCCCAGGGCCTGGCCATGCAAAGCCGGCTGAAGATTCCGCTGATTTTTGGACTGGATGTGATTCATGGATACAAGACGGTGCTTCCCATACCCCTGGCGATGTCCTGCAGTTGGGATACGGCTCTCATCCGGCAGGCGGCCCGACTTTCGGCGATGGAGGCAAGCGCGGATGGCATCTGCTGGACCTTTTCACCAATGGTGGATATCGCCCGGGATCCCCGTTGGGGAAGGGTGGCGGAAGGAGCCGGTGAAGATCCCTTCCTGGGAAGTGAAATCGCAAAAGCCTATGTGCGGGGCTACCAGGGAAAAAATATGAACGGAAATGATGAAATCATGGCCTGTGTAAAACATTTTGCTTTGTATGGAGCTTCCGAGGCAGGCAGGGATTATAATACGGTGGATATGAGCCGGGGCAGGATGTTCAACGATTATCTCCCGCCTTATAAAGCCACGGTGGAAGCCGGAGTGGGCAGTGTGATGAGTTCTTTTAATGATGTGGAGGGCATTCCCGCCTCCGGCAACAAGTGGTTGCTTACGGACGTGCTCCGGAACCTCTGGGGCTTCAAAGGCCTTACCGTCAGCGACTATACTTCCATCAATGAAATGTCAAACCATGGCCTTGGCGACCTGCAGGCGGTATCGGCTCTTGCTCTCAAAGCCGGCCTCAATATGGACATGGTAGGAGAAGGTTATCTCACTACTTTGCAAAAATCGTTGAAGGAAAAGAAAATCAGCCAGGCCATGATCGACGAAGCTTGCCGGAAAGTGCTGGAAGCAAAATATAAACTCGGATTGTTCAAAGACCCTTATAAATACATTGATGAAAACAGGCAGGTCAGGATCCTGTCCGCCGCTAACCGTGCAGAGGCAAGGTCCATTGCCGCCCGTTCCATGGTCCTGCTTAAAAACGAAAATCAAATCCTGCCCCTGAAACAAAGCGGATCCATTGCCCTGGTAGGGCCCCTGGCCGATGACCGGAGAAACATGCTTGGCACCTGGGCCGTCAGCGGAAACTGGGAACATTCGGTAGCCGTGATGGAGGGCATCCGCAACCTGACCGGAGGCAGCGTCCAGATCCATTACGCCAAAGGCTGCAATATCACCGATGATGTATCGTTGGCATCCCAGGCCAATGTCTTTGGCGAAAGGGTGACCCGCGACGAACGCAACCCACAGGCCATGATCGATGAAGCCGTCGCTGCAGCCATGCGCTCGGATGTGGTAGTAGCGGTAATGGGTGAAGCCTCCGAATTTACCGGCGAAGCTTCCAGCATGTCAAACCTTGATCTGCCGCGAAGCCAGAAAAAACTGGTGGAGGCGCTCGTACAAACCGGCAAACCCCTGATTTTAGTCCTGATGATCGGGCGCCCGATGACCATTGAACCTGAACTTATGGCTTCGGCTTCCTGTCTCCAGTCCTGGTTTGGCGGGGTGGAATCCGGTAATGCCGTAGCCGATGTTTTATTTGGTAAATACAATCCGTCCGGCAAACTCAGTATGACCTTTCCAAAAAACGTGGGGCAGATCCCCATCTATTACAGCATCCGGCATACCGGACGGCCTTACCGGGGCGAACCCTTCCGCAAATTCAAATCCAATTACCTGGATGTAAGCAACGAGCCCCTGCTGCCCTTTGGCTACGGCCTCAGTTATTCCCGATTTGAGTATGGAGCGGTAAACTTGAGTAAAAACAAAATGAAGGCCGGGGAAAAAATCATCGCCTCGGTTTCGGTGAAAAACTCAAGCAATTATGACGGAGAAGAAACCGTACAATTATACCTCAGCGATGTGGTCGCCAGCGTGACCCGGCCGGTGAAGGAACTGAAAGGCTTTAAAAAGGTTTTCCTGCGCGCGGGGGAAGCAAGGACCGTTGAATTTGAGATCCATACCGATCTACTGAAGTTCTACAATTACCGGCTGGCTCATGTTGCTGAACCGGGTGAATTCAGGTTGGGGATTGGGGGGGATTCGGGGGTGGAGCTGGGAACCTCTTTTATTTTGGAATAAAAAAAACTTTCCAAATCCTTGCCCGCGCCTGTCACCGTCCGGTGACCTCCACTCCATATCGTATTGCCGCTTCGAGTATATCCATATTTATATCTTTCAAGGATTTGAATCGGATGCAGTACCCGCTTACACTTGCCCTGCCTAGTTTTTTCCCATACGTTTCGGCTAAGTAGGTCTTATCCCGGATACCCAGGATGTAGACCGAGATTCCGGTTTTGTTTGCACTTATCCCAATTTGATAAAACGCTCTGGTTTTTCCATCAGCATATTTTATGGCGTGAAGTCCATACCCTATGTTGGGATTGGAAACGGTTTTGTTTTCACTGTTTTTACCATCAAGGAACCATAATTTACAGCCTGGCATTATTTCCAGCAAGAGCCGGTGCAACGCATGCAGGTCCGAGCGTTTGGGTTCCGGCTGACTGGCCATATACTCTAAAATTTGTGTTGATACGTTCATGCTTCTTCCGGTTCTATGATGTAAAATTTATGAAGCGTATGTAATCCTGTCATGTTTTGGAGAATTCCGACAGGTTCCGGGATGCCAGCAGATTTTCCAGGTTGGTCATGCTCATGGTGAACCCTTCTTTAAAGCCCATTTCAATCATCTTCTCCATACGGGCGAGAGATTCGTTATAAATTACAATGCGCACCGTCGTCTTTCCGTTCTGTTCGCTGAACGTGTAATCCCAATCAGAACCCGGTAATTCGGGGTTTTCATCTTTATCCGCAAAAGCATTAAACATTTTGAAATGGGTTTTTGGGCTTATGGAAAGGTATTTCTGGATTGCCCAGCGTTCGTGTCCTTCCGGGCTTACCATCGCATAGAATCTTTTTCCGCCAACTACAAAATTCATATATTTTGTTTTCGATACCCACGGTGCAGGGGCCACCCACTGGTCAAGAATTTCCGGTTTGGTAAAAGCGTCCCACACCAAAGCAAGGTCAGCATCAAATTCACGGGTTATGAATACCGTTTTTATGGCTTTGTCAACGGTAAAGTCATTCCGATGGCTGTCGGATAGCAAATTATTTTTCATCTTTTCTGTTTTTTTAGTGTTATCAATACTTTGTCGAGCTGAGTGAACTGTTTCTCCAAAAGTTTTTTGAATTGCTTAACCCACTGGTCTATCTCATTGACCTTGTTTGCATTGATGTGGTAGTATATTTCCCTTCCTTTTTGTTCCTGCTTTACAAGTTGGCATTCGGTCAGAATCTGAATATGCTTTGAAATGGTCTGTCTTGAGGAATCGAAATTTTCTGCAATGGCCCCCGGGGTCATGGCTTGAATAGCCAATAAACTCAAAATTGCCCTCCGCGTCGGGTCGGCGATTGCTTGAAAGATGTCTCGGCGGGCTTCCATTTATGCAGTTATCTGACTGCAAATATAATGCAGTTATTTGACTGCGCAAATTTTTTTCATTTTTTTTTA
>CAYOPD010000110.1:0-13728 GCA_964405735.1 uncultured Saprospiraceae bacterium
AGCTATCAGCTATCAGCTATCAGCTATCAGCTATCAGCTTATGAACTAATTTTATACAGGGAAGTTCATTATCGCCGGATAGATAATAGATTAGAAAATTCATCTATTCATTTTTTTATCCGTAATCAGTTTATTAACAAGTTAACGAATATGAATCAATACCATGAATATCAATAATTAAGCAATGTATTCTATATTTTTACTTACTACTGATTTATGACCAATCCCCATCTTCCGGAACCACTCATCGCTGATGACTGATTGCTGATTGCTGATGACTGACTCCTAAACTTCCTATCTTCGTGCAAGCAATCTTTCAAAAAATAAAAACATGACTGACCCGGTTTTCTCCCTCATCGATAAGGAACTCAGGAGGCAGCGGAATGGTATAGAACTCATCGCCAGTGAAAATTTTGCAAGCTACAATACCATCCGGGCCATGGGGACCTGCCTCAACAATAAATATGCTGAGGGTTATCCCGGAAAAAGGTATTACGGCGGCTGTGAGGTCGTGGATGAAATTGAGACCTTGGCTATCGAGCGACTCAAGACCCTCTTTGGTGCTGCTTATGCCAATGTGCAGCCTCATTCAGGCGCCCAGGCCAACAGTGCAGTCTTCCTGGCTTGCCTGCAGCCCGGGGACACGATCCTTGGATTCAACCTTTCCCATGGCGGCCATCTCACGCACGGTTCACCGGTCAATTACAGCGGCAAGACCTTCAAGCCGGTTTTTTACGGAGTGGAACCCGATACAGGCCGGATTGACATGGATAAAGTGGAACAAACAGCCCTGCAACACAAACCCAAACTGATCATTTGCGGCGCAAGCGCTTACTCCAGGGACTGGGATTACGCCCGTTTCAGGAAAATAGCCGACGAGGCTGGAGCCCTGCTCATGGCCGATATCGCCCATCCGGCGGGACTTATCGCCAAAGGATTGCTCAACGATCCCCTGCCCCATTGCCATATCGTGACGTCCACCACCCACAAAACCCTGAGGGGGCCAAGAGGCGGGGTGATCATGATGGGGAAAAATTTTGATAATCCCTGGGGCAGGACCACCGCCAAGGGCAACCCGATAAAAATGTCTTCCATCCTCGACAGCGGGGTTTTCCCGGGCATGCAGGGCGGCCCACTGGAACATATCATTGCCGCCAAGGCCATCGCTTTTAATGAGGCTTTGGAAGACGACTTTAAGGCCTATGCGATACAGACCAAACAAAATGCTCGTGCGATGGCCAAACGTTTCACCGAACTGAACTATAATATCATTTCGGGAGGTACCGACAACCACCTGATGTTGATTAATCTGAGCAATAAAAACATATCCGGAAAAGACGCGGAGGAGGCATTAGGGAAAGCTGAAATCACCGTCAATAAAAACATGGTTCCCTTCGACGAAAAAAGCCCGGCAATCACCTCGGGCCTCCGGCTGGGGACCCCGGCAATCACCACGCGCGGCCTGAAGGAACCGGAATGCATCCAGATCGTCGACTGGATCGACGAGATCATCACCCATCCCGACAAAACCGAAGTCATTCATCGGATAAAAAATAAGGTCAATGAGATGATGTCGGGATTTCCACTATATCCTGAATTGGAAGTTGGAAGTTAGAAGCTGGAAGTTTGGAGATTTCCGCTCATTACTCACAGCTCATAGCTCACAGCTGTCAGATACAATCCATGAGCCGGTACACTCCAGCTTTTGGGCAAAAGCGTCTGGCCATCCAGGCTTTGTTTTACTTCCTCCAGAGAAAGGGCCCCGGTACCGACCTGGAGACACATGCCGGTAATCAGGCGCACCATACCCCGGAGAAAACGATTGGCGGTCACCGTCAGCACGAGTGCATGGCCTGGATCCTCCTTCCATTCCGCCTGCTTCATGCTCACCCCATAATGACTGGCACTGCTGTGGCTGCGGCAGAATGGGAAAAAATCATTATACATAAGTAAAAGCTTTACAGCCTGTTGCAAAAGGTGCCGGTCTATCCGGTCGTACTGCCGGTAACAAAAGGAACGGTTCATCAGGAAGGGGGATTTGGACCGGTGGAGATGGTATTGGTAAGTTCTGGAAATGGCATCATATCGGGCATGCGCGGTGGGGTGGACCTGCCGGATACGCTGAACGGCGATTTCCCGGGGGAGGATGGCATTCCAATGATACTCCAGGCCGGGAGGCAATTCTGCTTCGTGGTCAAAATGGGCAAAATATTGTAAAGCGTGGACCCCGCTGTCGGTCCGCCCGCAGCCTGTGATCTCCAATGCAGGCACCCGCAGGAGGATCTTGAGGGTATTTTCCATGATTTCCTGGACGGAGGTCTGGCCCGTTTGT
The DNA here is from genome assembly GCA_964405735.1 of uncultured Saprospiraceae bacterium. Taxonomy (GTDB): domain Bacteria; phylum Bacteroidota; class Bacteroidia; order Chitinophagales; family Saprospiraceae; genus JADJLQ01. The sequence continues at coordinate 2,333 of CAYOPD010000110.1, forward strand.
TTTTGCCAGCCGTGAAAGGGAGTGCCGTCAAAGGAACATTCGATGAAAAATCGCATGCGCAAAAATAACCAAGCCTCAGCCGATCAAGGCATTGTCTGCGGCAACATGCCTGGCATAGATCAGGGATGCTCCTGAAATGATCAGGTCTTTGAGCAGGCTGGACAGGTTGTTCATCTTGTCAATCGGATCCGCTGCATTCAGATAGCCGGGAAAATGAATCAGGGCAATGAAAAGAATCAGCAAGAGGGCCAACAGTACGGCTGCCAGTTTATCATACTTCCTAAGGAAAAAAGACAGGGAGGCTGCAAGCAGTCCCAAGCCCGCGAGGATGACCCCTGCTTTGCCACCCGGAGCCCAGGTCGACCAGACAGAAAGATTAATGAAGTGGATGATGCCAAAAACGGCAATAGGAACTGCAAAAAGATAACGGCCTAGCCCGAAAATTGCATTCATACAAAAAGAGTTTATAGGTTAAGGATTAGCGTTACCCAACAAATGGATATGTCAGACCGGCCTTACTAAGATAATAAACACAACCGGAAATGTAAAAAAAAATCGGACTTTGAATTAAGCAGCCTTTAGCTTAGATAATTTCGATTTTTCAAGCTTGGATTTAACAAAAAACAAATCGACCAACAATTTCCCCTTATTGTCTTTTGAAGAGGGCATTTCAAACATATCGTCCATTAGAATGGCTTCGAGCATGGACCGCAATCCCCTGGCTCCCAATTTGAATTCCAGGGCCTTTGAGGCAATAAAATCAAGGGCTTCTGAGGTGAATTCCAATTTCACCTGTTCCTGCTGGAAGATCTTTTTATATTGTTTGACCAGGGCATTTTTGGGCTCCGTGAGGATCCGAACGAGGGTTTCTTTATCAAGCGGATCCAGGTGGGCGAGCACCGGAAGCCTGCCTACCAATTCGGGGATGAGGCCAAATGCCTTGATGTCCTGGTGGGTGATATAACTGAGCAGGTTGTCCTTGTCTACCCATTCCTTGTCTTTGGAACTGTATCCGATCACCTGGGTATTAATCCTTTTGGCGATGATCTTATCGATGCCGTCAAAGGCGCCTCCACAGATGAAAAGGATGTTTTGGGTATTGACGGTTACCAGTTTTTGCTCCGGATGTTTGCGTCCGCCCTGAGGGGGCACGTTGACTTCGGCTCCTTCCAGCATTTTAAGAAGGGCTTGCTGGACTCCTTCGCCAGAAACATCGCGGGTAATGGAAGGGTTGTCTGATTTACGCGCGATCTTGTCTATTTCATCGATGTAAATGATGCCTTTCTGGGCCGCAGACACGTCATAATCGCAAACCTGGAGGAGCCGGCTGAGCATGCTTTCGACGTCTTCGCCTACATATCCGGCTTCCGTAAAGACAGTCGCGTCGACAATGGAAAAGGGTACGTTCAGAATCTTGGCGATGGTCCTGGCCATCAGGGTTTTTCCGGTGCCGGTCTGGCCTATAAAGATAACATTCGACTTTTCAATTTCCACGTCATCGTTGGAAGAGCCGAACTGCAAGCGCTTGTAATGGTTGTAAACCGCTACAGCCAGGCATTTTTTGGCTTCGTCCTGCCCGATGATGTATTCATCCAGGTGTGCTTTGATTTTGGCAGGGGTAAGATCCTTGGGGATGGTATAAGACTTGGATTTTTTCCTTTTGGTATCAAATTCTTCCCGGATGATGTGATGGGCCTGTTCGATGCACATTTCACAAATGTGGGCGTCGAGGCCGGCCACCAGAATGGCTACTTCGTTTTTGTGTTTGCCACAAAAGGCGCATTGCGCCTGGTTTTCACTGTTTTTTGCCATCTGGCGGGTGGTTATTAAAACGCAGCTTATACCTTTTTGCGGGGATTGTCCCGGTTGAGAACTTCGTCCACGAGGCCATATTCTTTCGCTTCCAGGGCGGTCATCCAGTTGTCCCTGTCACAGTCTGTTTCAATGACATCTATGCTTTTGCCGGTATGGTGGGAAAGGATGGAATAAAGTTCGCTCTTCATGGTTTTGATGAGTTTGTAGGAAATCTCCATATCCTTGAAGGCTCCCTGCATGCCCCCTGAAGGCTGGTGGATCATCACCCTGCTGTGTTGCAGGCAAGTGCGTTTTCCTTTGGTCCCTGCTGCCAGGAGCACGGCTCCCATGGAGGCAGCAAGTCCGGTGCAAATGGTGCCGATATCCGGAGAAACGTATTGCATGGTGTCGTAGATCCCCATGCCGTCGATCACGGACCCCCCGGGACTGTTGATAAAAATCTGGATATCCCTTTTGGGATCCATGGATTCCAGGAACAATAATTGCGCCTGGATTACATTGGCCACATAATCATTCACGGGTACCCCCATAAAAATAATCCGGTCCATCATGAGCCGGGAAAAGACGTCCATGCCGACTACGTTCATTGACCTTTCTTCAATGACGGTGGGTGTAAAACCATTGATATCCGGGACAGTCACCTGGCTCATGTAGCGGTCCAGGTGCATGCCGCTCATTCCAAGATGCCCGGTTGCATATTTTCTGAATTCCTGATTTTCTTTCATTGTTTGTAATTGTCGCTCAAAAATACAGGAACAATAATAATGAATTAAAGTTTAATGGCTGTGCCCCGAATGGTCGTGATCGTGGTCATGATCATGGTCATGGTCGTGGTCATGGTCGTGGTCAGCAGGGTTTGTTTTGGCTTTGGCGCGGCGGGCAGCCGTCTCCTGGCGGGCCTGTTCCATCAGTACTTCAAAATCCGCTTCGGAGATGTCTTTTTCCACCAGGGGTACCGTGGCCTTCAGGGAATCAAAGACCTTATCGCTCATGATTTCATCGTGCTGCTTTTCCACCTCGTCCTGCCTTTGCATCATGCGCTGGATCAGCGGCTCCAGGAAGGATGTATCGCCCATGGCCATACCACCGAAATAACTCAGGATTTGTTGCCGGAAACGCGCTTTTATTTCATCAGGGCTGACGGTGATATTAAATTGTTTGATCAATTTTTCCCTGATGATGGTCCAGAGCAGATTGAGGGCAAAGTCACCATAATCGGCCTCGATGCTTTCGTCGGAGAGCTTAGGGTTTTGGGACTTCAGCCACCGCTTCAGAAAAGCATCCGGCAAGTCCTGTTTGTTTGTTTTGAGCAAATGGTCCTGGATGTCCCTGAACAACAAAGCTTCTGACCTGGATATAAATTGGTTGGCCAGAATGCCCTGGATAAATGTTTTGGCTTGATCGATGTCTTTCACCTTGTCCTGGCCGAAAGCTTTATCGAAAAAGGCCTGGTCCATTTCGGCAGGTTCGTTGGTGCGGATGTCCTTGATGGTCAGCCTGAAACGGGCCGGTACGGGGTGTCCTTCCTCCAGGCTGGTGAGATATCTTTTGCGGATAAATTCATCATCCTTATCGACATGCAGTTCCCGGAGGTCAAGCTCGAATTCATCCCCCTTCTGTTTACCGAGGATCGAGTCCTTTGCAGGGCCGTCCACCTGGGAGATCCAGAGGCTGAATTCAGCCGCGACACCGGTTTCTTTCAATCCCTGATCATCCAATTCGGCGGCTGCAAAATCCACCAGATGGTTCTCCATTACAGGAAGGTCAACGGACTTGAGTTCACCCATCCGGGTACGGAGGTTTTCAATTTCCTTGTCGATCGATTCCTGGCTGGGGATGATTTTATAAAAACCGAATTCATGGTCGAGTCCCTGGATTTCAAAATCGGGTGCGTAGCCAATGTCAAATCGGAAGGTATAATCCGAGGGCTCCTGGATGTTGTAATAGATTTCGGCCTGTTCGGCATTCATCAGGGGTTGACCGAGCAGGTTGATGTTGTTTTGCCGGATATGGTCAAACAATTGTTTTTGAAGGCTGTTTTCCACCACTTCTTTCAGGATGGCGTTGCCATAAAGTTTTTTGATGAGGTCCACGGGGGTTTTGCCTTTCCGGAATCCTTTGAGTTGGGCTTTGTTTTTGTAATTCTGAAGTTCTTTGGACAAGGTGGCCTGGTATTCCTCCACAGGAATGTGAACGGTGAGGATGGCCTGAAGGTGTTCAGTGGTCTGCGCGTTAACTGACATCAAAATGCGGTTTAATTAGAAATCCCGGTGCGGGTAGAGGGACTCGAACCCCCAAGCCTCTCGGCACCAGATCCTAAGTCTGGCGCGTCTACCAATTTCGCCATACCCGCTAAAATTGGGAGCGCAAAGGTAGACGATTTTAAGTGAACGAATAAACTTTTAAAACGTTATCTTTAAGCAGCCATATGTCTCATGAAACAACGCTTACGACCAGTGTAAATACGGAGGATGAACAGGATCTCCACCTGATCCAGTCCGCTTACCGGCGATTGTTAAAAACCTTAAAGACAGAGCTCGAAGAAACGGATAAAATCAATATCCGAAAAGCTTATGAAATGGCGGTGATGGCCCACCGTTCGCAACGCCGGAAAGCCGGAGAACCATACGTCCTGCATCCCATCGAAGTGGCCCGCATTTGTGTGGAAGAAATCGGCCTTGGCCCGACCGCCGTGATCAGCGCCCTGCTCCACGATGTGGTGGAGGACACCAATGTCACCCTGGAGGAGATCCACAAAGAATTCGGCCCCAAAATCGGGATGATTGTGGACGGCCTTACCAAACTGGACGGACTGTACAACCTGGAGACCGCCCAGGCGGAGAACTATAAAAAAGTGCTCAGCACCCTGATCACCGATGTACGCGTGGTACTGATCAAAATGGCCGACCGCCTGCACAACCTCCGCACCATCAGTGCCATGCCCAGGCACAAGCAGCTTAAGATTGCGGCGGAGACGGAATACATCTATGCGCCGCTGGCCCACCGGCTCGGTTTTTATAATATCAAATCCGAATTTCAGGACATCTGCCTGAAGATCCAGGAACCGGAAGCTTATGAAGATATCGTCCGCAAACTCCAGGAATCGGAAAGTGCGAGAAATGAATACATCGAACGGTTCATCCAGCCCCTGAGGGTGGAACTCGACCAGTTGAATGTACCCTATAAAATCCTGGGGAGGCCCAAATCCATCAGCAGCATCCTCAACAAAATCCGCAAGAAAAAAATCCCGTTTGAAGAGATCTACGATCTTTTCGCCGTCCGCATCGTCGTGGATGTACCGACCAAAATGGAACGGTCGATGTGCTGGCAGATTTACTCCATCGTGACCGACGTGCACACCCCTATCCCGGAAAGGCTCAAAGACTGGATCACGACACCAAAAGCCAACGGGTACGAATCTCTTCATACCACGGTAATTGGCCCGGGAGGGCGTTATGTGGAAGTTCAGATCCGTTCCGCACGCATGGATGAGATCGCCGAACGCGGATTTGCCGCTCATTGGAAATACAAGGGCATTTCAAACCAGCAGAAACTATACGACGGCTGGCTCGACAATATCCGGGAGGTGCTGGAGTCCAACCACGCCGATGCCATAGAATTCCTGAATGAATTCAAATCCAATCTTTTCAGCGAGGAGATCTATGTATATACCCCGAAAGGAGACGTAAAAATCCTGCCCAAAGGGGCCACTGCCCTGGATTTTGCTTTTGGCATCCATACCGATCTCGGTTACCATTGCACTGCGCTCAAGGTAAACAACAAACTGGTGCCTATGGGCTACCACCTGGAGCACGGGGACCAGGTGCAGATCGTCACCAACAATAAACAAAAACCTTCTGAGGGCTGGCTCAAACTGGTGGTGACCGGCAAAGCCAAAGCAAAAATCCGGCAGGCCCTCAAGGAGGAAAGAAAAGAAAGGGCCGACCTCGGCCGGGAGGCGCTGGAACGGAAATTCAAAAACCTCAAGCTTGACCTCGAGGAAAACCTGGACGCCCTCGTCAAACATTATCAGTACAAAACCCGGATGGACCTCTATTTTGCAATTGCTTCCGGGGAGGTGGATATTTCGGAATTGAACCAGGTCCCGGTTGAAAACGGTAAACTGTTATTCAGTCAAACGGAGGCCGAACCGGCAAGTGCCCCGGGTGTGCCTGCAGAAGGAGGACCGGCACCGCAACCTTCTACCGCAAAGACCTCAACCGGCAAGACCAAATTGTATATCAACGGCGAGCCGGCGGAACAATACGAATACAGTTTTGCCAGTTGCTGCAACCCCCTGCCCGGGGACGATATATTCGGTTATCTGACTTCCTCTTCCGGCTTAAAGATCCACCGGGCCAATTGCCCCAATTCCACCCATCTGCTGGCGAACTATGGTTATCGCGTAGTCAAGGCCGAATGGAGTGAATATTCCGACAGCGAATTCATTGCCAAGTTGATGATCACCGGCATCGATGACGGGCCGGGCGTGATAGAAAAAATAAGCAAAGCAATATCCAACGACCTCAACCTCAACATCCGTTCTTTCAGTATCGAAGGGAAAGAAGGTTATTTTGAAGGAAAGATAAGTCTGATGGTTAAAAATAAAAACCAACTGCAGAAAGCGGTTTCCAGCCTGTCAAAGCTCGATGCGATTTCTACGGTGGAAAGAATTGAGTGATCCGACAGAACGAATTTATTGATTATGAATTTTGACCAGGTAAAAAATATATTTTCAGCCCATCTGGACAAGGGTGGGTTCAGAAAGACACCGGAGCGGTATGCCATCCTTGAAGAGATTTACAACCGGTCGGATCATTTTGATGCCGAAGCCCTCTATATCGAGATGAAAAATAAAAATTACCGGGTCAGCCGGGCAACGGTCTACAATACCCTGGAGCTGCTGGTCAATTGTGAAATGGTGAAGAAACACCAGTTTGGCAAAAACCTGGCCCAGTATGAAAAATCGTTCGGCTACAAACAACACGATCACGTGATCTGCCTGGATTGCGGCAAGGTGCTTGAATTTTGTGATCCCAGGGTTCAGCAGATCAAAACCACCATGGCTGAATTGCTGAATTTTAAAATCGAACACCATTCCCTGAACCTTTACGGGACCTGCCAGGTAGATTGTGAAAGGAAAAAGAGCGGGCAATTGCTGAGGACAAAGGTGGACCCTGTGGCCGTTTAGTGGCGGTTCCGGGATTTTGGAATGTGTTAGAATTATAATATTCAATGATTACACGATCCGGCGCGAAAGTGGTTGGGGATGACTAAAAAGAATTTTATCTGTTTAAGGTAAAAAAATCAGCATCGGGGATGCCAAACGTTTTTAGAATTTTTTTTAGTACCGTGATTCTGCCACCGGAGATCCTAAATGAATATCAAACAGGGAGTAACCGTTTATAGCCTCCATTCCGGAATCCCTATATTTGCCACTCACTATTGAATAAAGACACATGGGAGTCGATGTATTATTGGGACTGCAATGGGGAGACGAAGGAAAGGGTAAAATCATAGACAAGGTTTGTAAGGATTACCAGGTCGTCTGCCGCTTCCAGGGGGGGCCCAATGCGGGTCATACCCTTTATGCCGGAGATCAGAAGATCGTGCTCCACACCATCCCTTCCGCGATCCTGCATGAAGGCATTGACAATCTCATTGGCAACGGGGTCGTGATCGATCCGGTAACTTTCGAAAAAGAAACGGGTAAATTAAGGGCTCTGGGCTATGAGATCGCACACAAACTCATCATCGCGCGCAAAGCCCACCTGATCCTGCCCACCCATCAGCTTCTGGACATCGCTTCCGAACAATCCAAGGGGCTGAATAAGATCGGCTCCACCCTGAAAGGCATCGGTCCAACCTATATGGATAAAACAGGCCGCAACGGACTCCGTGTCGGAGACCTGGAACTCGCCGATTTTGATAAAAAATACCAGATCCTGAAGGAAAAACATCTCAATCTGGCCCGCATTTATCCCGAGGTAGACTACAACCTGGAAGAAGCGGAAGAAAAATGGTTCGCAAGCCTCGAAAACCTTCGTTCTTTCCGGAAAGTGGATGTCGAATATTATATCGACCGGGCCCTGAAGGAAGGGCGAAATATCCTGGCTGAAGGCGCCCAGGGTTCGATGCTGGATATTGATTTTGGCACTTATCCTTATGTCACCTCCTCCAATACCATCTCCGCCGGGGTATGTACCGGGGTTGGAGTACCGCCGGGCAAAATCGGAAAAGTCATCGGCATCACCAAAGCATACTGTACCCGCGTCGGCAGCGGGCCTTTCCCCACGGAACTGTTTGATGAAACCGGGGACCACCTGCGTAAAGCCGGCCATGAATTCGGGTCCACTACAGGGCGGCCGAGACGGTGCGGCTGGATCGACCTGGTCCAACTCAATTATTCCATCATGATCAACGGGGTTGGCGAACTGATCATGACCAAGATCGATGTACTGAATGAATTTGATACGATCCTTGCCTGTGATTCCTATTTGAACGGACAGGGTGAAAAAACGAATACCATTCCCTTTGACCTGGACCATTCCGGTTACCAGCCTCAATACCTTTCTTTTCCCGGATGGAGCACCAACCTGCAAGAAGCCCGGACTTTTGACCAACTCCCGGCCGCCGCAAGAAGCTATATCGAATCCCTGGAAAAATTGCTACAACGGAAATTCAGCATGATCTCCGTCGGAGTGGGACGGGAAGAAGTGATCGAGCGATGACGAATCCATCGTGATTCGAACCATTGAGTTTATTCGTAACGCAGGGATTCAATAGGATCAAGCCGGGCCGCCTTGAGGGCGGGATAAAGGCCCGAGAAAACTCCGACCACAATACATACAAATACCCCGAGTGAAATCCAATTCCAGGGCACCAGGAATTTACCTCCGATGAGCAGGGTGACAATATTTCCAACGAGTATGCCCAGGATGATCCCGACGAGCCCGCCCATCAGGCTGATCAGGATGGCTTCGGTAAGAAACTGAACCATAATGTTGCGGCTGGTGGCGCCAATGGCCTTGCTGATCCCAATTTCACGGGTGCGTTCGGTGACGGAGACCAGCATGATATTCATAAGGCCGATGGCAGCTCCGAGCAGGGTGATCAGGCCGATGCCAATGGTAGCCAGCCGGATTTTCACGGTATTTTCCTTGATGATGTTTACGAGGCCCTCGCTTTTTTGAATTTCAAAATCGTTGGTCTCATTGGCCCGGAGCCCCCGCACAACACGCATGGTACCGGTTGCTTCGTTAATGGCATCTTCCATGCCACTGACCTTATTGACCTGGACGGCAATGCTAAAGTTCTCATTCGGGGAAGCATAATATTGTTTTGCCTGCAATAAAGGCATCAGGACGACGCGGTCGCTGGAGGAATTGAGGGAAGAGCCTTTGGACTTAAGCACACCCACCACCTGCACCCGGATATTGCCCACCTGGATGGTTTGGTTGAGCGCGGCCGCGGCCCGTCCTTTAAACAGGGTCTGGACCAGTTCGGTCCCGAGGATCACACGGGGAGCCCCGTTTTGAATCTCGAGATTGGTAAATCCGCGCCCGAATTCAATGTCATAACCGTTTACAGCCAGGTAATTTTCATCTACGCCGATGATGGTAATGGTAGGATTGGTTTTTTCATTTTCAAATTTGAGAGCGGCCCGGCTTGTACCATTAAAATGTACCGTCACCCTGCCGTCGACATTAAGTTTTTCTTTAAAATCCATCGCCTGCTGGAAAGTGATTTCTTCACCCCTTTTTTCCATTACGCCTTCCCGCCTGGACTGCATGGCTTCACCTGAAGGACTGATGCTGAAGGAATTGGCGCCCAGGCTGGAAAAATTGTCGCTCAGTGAAAAAATCAGGGAATCTATAGCGGTCAGGATACCCACCAGGCAGATAATGCCCACCGCGATGATCATGAGAGTAAGTATCGCCCGGGTGAGGTTGGCTTTGATGGAGGACAGGGCCATCCGGACGTTTTCAAACAAAAGCATTTCGAGGGTATTGACGGCTTAAAAATATAAACTTACGGTTTTGCAACGGGTCACCGGGACGGGATTCGATTAATATGGAAAAAAAATAGACCAGCAAAAAAGGGAAGTTTCAGAAATATTTGGCCAGGACCTCTTTCATATCCCGGTAAACCCCGGGGTTTCCGGCAAGGAGTTCGGATTTGAATAAAAAATCATCGCTTCCGGTAAAATCACTGATCATCCCTCCGGCTTCCCGGATCAACAAAACCCCGGCGGCAATATCCCAGGGATTGAGCTTGAGTTCGAAAAAACCATCCATCCGCCCACAGGCGATATAGGCCAGATCAATGGCCGCCGCACCCATCCTCCTGAGTCCGCGCGTACGGTAGAAAAAATATTCCAAAGAACGGATATAGGCATCCATGCCTTCAAAATTGCGGTGGGGAAAACCCGTTGCGATCAGGGCAGATTGAAGGGACGGGGTTGTACTGACCCGGATCGGGTGGCCGTTAAGATGTGCTCCCCTTCCCTTCAGGGCGGTAAATGACTCCCGGCGATTGGGATCGTGGATGACTCCCAGGACGATTTCTTCCCGCCGACGGAGAGCGACGCTGATGCAATAAACCGGGATCTGGTGCAGAAAATTGGTGGTTCCATCCAGCGGATCGATGATCCATTCCCATTCAGCGGGCTGATAGTTTACGGTGCCTTCTTCCGTCAGAAAAGCCGCGTCCGGCCAAAGGGCCCGAAGACCTTCCACCAGTTTTTTTTCCGCCGTCTTGTCGACATAGGACACGAGGTTGTTGAGGCTCTTTTCTTCGATGTCGGAGGCGGAAAAAATCAATTGCTGGGAAAGGATCCAATCACCCGTTTCCCGCACCAGTTTTTCTACTTCAGGCAATAATGCAGTCTCCACCCGCTAACCCATTTCGGAAACTACCTCTTTCACTTCCGGGATCATTCGTTTGAGCATGCCTTCGATACCGGCTTTGAGCGTCACGGTGGAGGAAGGGCAACCGCTGCAGGCGCCCTGCATGATGACATATACGGTTCCCTGATCGTAGGCTTTGAATTCAATATTCCCCCCGTCCATTTCCACGGCGGGCTTTACATAAGTTTCGATCAGGTCTTTGATCCTTTTGACCAGTTCTGCATCCGCTTCACTGTATTCCATGGTGGAATTTTCCTTTTCCTGTTGTTCCATGTATTCCTGGTACCCTTCCTTGATCACCAGTTTGTTTTCAGCCACATAGGCTTTGATGAATTCCTTGAGCTCCAGCATGATGTCGTTCCAATCGACGCTGTTCTCCTTGGTGACGGTGATAAAATTGTTGCAGATATACACCCCTTTCACAAACGGAAATTCAAAAAGAGCGCTGGCAAAGGGGGACCAATGCATGGCCAGGTCCGCCTGTTTAAAATCGGCTATTCCTTTGTAAATGATCCGGTTGAGCACAAACTTCAGGGTTTCCGGGTTTGGCGTTTGCTCCGTATAGAGCATGACCGGGCTTTTTACTACTGTATCCATTCCTGGTAGAATTTAGATATCACAAAAATACAAGATGGTAACAATTGGGGGGATGAAAAGTTGAGGGAGGGAGGT
>CAYOPD010000111.1:0-13617 GCA_964405735.1 uncultured Saprospiraceae bacterium
CTCAGGGCCTGCAACAATCCTTCGGGCATCAGGGATCCCGCCGCCGTCTCCCTCGACTGGATATCCGATTTATTGATCACCAGTTGATCCTGGCCGATGACCCTCATGGTCAGTTGCCGGTCGTTTTCGGCTATTACATTGCCGCTATAAGTGCGCCCGTCCTGGCTGGTGATGACCACCATGCGATAGTCGTCCTGGACCTCTGCGCTGGGTTCGATCAGATTGCTGAGGAGATAATTGAGATTGGTCCGGTTGGAACCGGTGAGATCGGGGCCCAGGATACCGCCTTCGCCGTATAATTTATGGCAGGCCCCGCAGGTACGCTGGAACAACTGCTTGCCGTTTTTCAGATCGGCCGAGGCCAGGGACTGATCCCCGAGTAAATGCTGATAGCGCTTATAAGCCAGAGCTGCATTACCGGAAAGTTGATCAATAGGACCCCATACCTCTACAAAACCATTGCCGACAACCCGGCGCAACTGGCGTGCCACGTAAGCCGGAACCTCATTTTTTTTGATCCTTCCCGTTTTAATCGCCTGGGTAAGCAGGCGTCCGTATATTGAGCGTGAGGACAGGGTCTGAAGGGCCTCGGCTTTTTCCGGCGTGGTATAATGGTGAAATTCATCGATTAAAAATTTTCCAAGGGGCTCGTGATCAAAAGCAGCGATGGCACGAATGGCCTCTACCCGTAATGAAGGTTCAGAAAGCAGGATTGACAATAGCGGTAATAATTCCTTGTTTTGCCTGGCTGACAAGCTTTTAATCGCATCGAGCCGGGATTCAACGGCTGAAGACGGGTCTTTCAGGGTGAGCAAGAACTTTTTTGCTGCTTCCGTATTGCCAAATAATTGGGCGATTTCCTGTGCCTTTGCTCCATAGGTTTGATCTGATTTCAGCCCGGCATACACGGCTTCCCAGTTGGCAGGCGCGACGGCATCCGACCTTCCTTCCAGACCAGCCAGGATTCCATCGAGCATCGCCACCAAGGTTTTAGGTTTCTTTCCAAGTTCGGCGACCAGTAAGCTCAAGGCATTCGCGTCCACCAGTCGTCGTGCAGTGAACCCGGCGATCAGGGGCAGTTTACCTGTTGAAGCCATTTTAATGGCCCTTTCCGGGGATTGCGCCACCAGTCCCTCCATTCCATACCAGATCATTTTAGGGATATTGTGATCTTCCTCGTCCCTGTCCTGCGAAATCAAAGCCTCGGCCAAACGCCACCGGGTTTCGGTATCCACCCTTTGCAAGGCGGCGGACAGATAAAGCCTGACCACGGGAGAGGGATCTTTTTTAGCCATCCTGATCATTCGGTCGAGGGCTTGAGCCGGGGCATTCTGGTCTTCACAGAGCATCTGGACCGCCCAGGCCCGGACATATTCGTCCTTATCCGAAAGGGATTTTATCAAATCTTCCGGCGTCAGATTATTGGTGAGATGCAGGGTCCACATGACCCTGAGGCGATGATCCGGGTTTTTAGTTTCCTTAAATAACTTATTGAGCTGAATGAGCGAGGAGGGACTCAGCGGTCCTTTGCTGGCCCGGTATTGAAGAATGACCCTCGCCCGCCGGGCATGCCAGTCGCTGGCATTCGATTGCAAGGCAACCAATTGTTCATCCGTCATCTTTTTAAGATCCGCGTACCGGCCCTCCCAGTTTTCAGCCAGGGATTTTTCCGGGCTGATCCGGTAAATCCTGCCGGTTTCTTTATTGAGCACTTCCTTGCCGCAAATGTCGGCATCGTGCCAGTCCAGGACATACATATCTCCGGCAGGGCCGATTTCCATACTGAACCCGATCCATTGTGCATTGTTGGCCATCAAAAAATCCTCCCCGTGCCGGGCTACAAAACCCGAACCTTTGTTTTCCAGTACATCAGACAAGACCGCATGTTCATGGATATTCGCCATAAACAATCGCCCCTGGTGAATGGGTGGGAAGGCATCAGACTGGTAAATCCTCGCGCCTCCGTGAGCGGACCGGTGCCGGTGATCCACAATGGTGGTGATGTCGCTGTATACATAGGGATTAAAATGCTGGCCTCCCTGACGGTGATATATTCCTCCGGGTATGACATGAAATAAATGAGGAATCACACAGGCAGTGATAAACAACTGGCCCTTGCGGTCATAGTCTATGCCCCAGGGATTGCTGAAACCATGGGCTACGGTTTCAAACCTTTTTTTGAGGGGATGGTAACGCCAGACTCCTCCGTTGATATCAACCCCCTCAGCTTCCAACAGGTCTTCCGGGAAAGGTTCTTTGTGTCTGTAGATTTTTCCTTTGCCAACCGGTTTCCGGATCTTGGATGGGGTGGCAAATCCTTCCAACCCATACAACCAACCATCCGGCCCCCAGTGAAAACTATTGATCGTTTCATGCCGGTCGCGGATGCCCCAACCGGTAAGCAAAACTTCAATGTCCTCCTGTTCACCGGCATCATCCTGGTTTGTATCCGGCACAAAAAGCAGGTTGGGGGGAGTGCCTAAAAACAAGCCGTCAAAACCAACGGCTATGGCGGAAGGAAAAGGAAGGCCTTCCAGGAATATTTTGCGGTTATCTGCCACGCCATCACGATCGGTATCCTCAAGGATGACAATACGGCTGTCCCCGGAATTGGAAAAGCCACTGCCCCTGGATTCATAATCGCGGTTTTCCGCCACCCACAACCGACCGCGGTCATCCCAACAAAATGCGATGGGCTGGGTGACCATAGGTTCTCCGGCCCAGGCATTGGCTTTAAAACCTTCCACCAGGGTCATTTCCGCCACGGCCTCTTCCGGGTTGAGAAATTTTGCAGAACGGGCTTCCTCCTGGGCGATGTTCCATAACGAAGCCGTGGAATACATTGAATTGCTGCCGATGTAATCGTCCCATAATGCATTCATGGTTACATCGTTCAATTCACCGGTATAGGCCACGATCTGGTGGCGTATGATTTCAGTTTCACCCGACTTGATCTTCCAGTCCCCCATGCGCGCGCGCACCGGGCCTATGCCCAATTGGCCATCCACCCGCCAGGGCTGGGGAAAACCGCCATTCTCGGGATGGTCAAAGATGGCGACATGGGCCAGGTCGTCCCTGCCTTCCACTTGCATGCCGACATCGACCCACATGGCGCGTTGGCCTTCGGCTTTTTCATTTCGTTGACGGGCGGCGTTGATGGCCTGTCCTTTAATTCCCTCTTTCCAGGGCATGCGTAAAAACAAACCGCCATAGTCATATTCGCCAATGGTGATATCGGTGATCGCCTTGCCCTGCCATTCCAGGCTGAGTAAAAATTTTCCATCTTTCTCCTTCATGATCCATATCTGGGTTTCCCGGAGGATAGGCTTGCCACTTGCATCGAGCATATCGTATAGGGTTTGCCAGGAAACTTCGGGGCCTTCTGCAGTTATGATATCAAAAGACACCCGCTTCCAGTAGTCTCCGTCGGGATGGTGGAAAAAATCCCGGCCGATCCCCTCCGCCATTTTGGGAAATTTATCTTTTTGGTAAAAGTATTTGCGGACAGTATCCATGGGGAGGCCTTTGCCGTTGACCCGGGTAAAACCCCAATACAGTCCCGTCTGGTGTTTATGGTGGCCCGGGCTGTATTCAGTGAGCAGGCCTTTTCCATCGGGTGCGGCGATGGGATGGAGGTAGGGGCGGAAGTTGGGGAGGGCTTTTTGGGTGAGCAGTATTTCCTTTCCTCCTTTGCGATGTACGGAAAGGGAGTTGGAATCTCCGGCTTTTGAGATCGATAATACTACCGGGCCTTCCTGTGCCGCTTCCTTTTTCTTTTGAGGACCGCAGGCGGCAAGGAGGACCAGAGTTAGACCAAGATATATCAAGGAGGTGGGGAGGGATGAATTCATTGTCATAAAATTGGTGGGGACTATGGTGGAACAAGTTAAGATTATTTGGGTTTTTCTTATGTGGGGGGAGATGGTTCGCACGGGGTGGCTTCGCACGGAGCACTCCGAGAGCACGGAGGTGGTATGGATTCCCACTAAAACACGGTCGAACCACAAAGATTAAGTTGTCCCTCGCCTTGCTGTGTCGTTGCGGAACCTCGTTGCGGGCAACGTCTACAAAGATTCCCACAAAGACACGACGAACCACAAAGATTAAGCATTTCCGACTTTGGGTTCTAATTTTTCTTTGAGTCCTTCGCTTCGCTGTGTCGTGGTGGAACCTCGTTGTGGGCACACAGTACAGTGACTTCGGAAGAAGCTAATTCAATGTATCCGTAACTTTGTCTAAGAATTAAAAAAAACGGGGCCATTTTAAATCCATGGAACCAAAGACCATGTCCCACCTGGAAGAAATTAAACCCATACAAAAATATTTCGCGTCCGACAGCGACTTTAACCGCCTGTTCCCTTCTTCCATGCAGATCCTGGCCATCAAACACTGGACTCCTGTGGTCGTCGCACGCAAAGCCGCCGGTTTTTTGACGAATAATAAACCGGTCCGGGTACTGGACATTGGCAGCGGCATTGGCAAGTTTTGTTTGACCGCTGCTTATTATTATCCCCAGGCGCTGTTTATTGGCGTAGAACAAAGAGATGACCTGGTGGCTTATGCCGAAGAAGCAAAACAAGTCCTGAAACTGGAAAATGCCTCTTTTATCCACGGAAATTTCATGGACCTTGACTTGAGGCAATACGACCATTTTTATTTTTACAATTCCTTTTATGAAAACCTGTTTGGCAAGGACAAAATTGACGACCGCGTCTCCTTCTCCAGTCAACTCTATAATCAATACAACCGCAGCCTAAACCAGCAACTGGAAGGCATGCCCCAGGGGACGCGGCTTGGGGCCTTTCACAGCCTGGAGTATGAAGCGCCGAAAGGGTACCGGATCGTCAATTCGGAGTTTGAGGGACGGTTGCTGTATTTTATTAAGCAGGGAAGTATACCCGGAGTGTTTCGCACGGAGCTCGCAGAGAGCACGGAACGATAGCTTGATGATTATACATTACTGATCCTTTTTTATTATTCCAGGCTACTTAACGACTATTTTTTAAATTTATAGCATGAACCCAATAGGTGTGTTCATGCTACTTATAGGTATAGCCATCGTGTTTATTCCTTTTGTAACGGTGGAACGTAAAGGAATACTTACCCTGGCAACGGTGATTGGAATAAGTATTGTCAGCAGCATTCCCGCCTTACTTAGTCTGACCGGTAATCCCTTTGAATATTCATTCCAGGGCTCTCTGAGCACAGGGAGGATCCCGGTCCGCATCGATGCCTTATCTGGCTGGTTTATCCTGGTCCTCAATTTTACTTTTATCACGGGCGCCTGGTATGGCTTACAGTACATGAAAGCCTACCGCCAACAAAGGGAAATGTTATCCCTTCATGCTGTCAGTTATATCCTGGTATTCGCCGGTCTGATCACCATATGTTCAGTACAGAATTCGATTGTTTTCCTGATTGCCTGGGAACTCATGGCACTTTCTTCCTTCTTTCTGATCATTTTTGAACGCCATCGGGCGGAAGTCATTAAGGCCGGAATCAACTACCTGATTCAGTCCCATGTCTGCATCATCTTTATGACCATGGGTTTTATATGGGTTGCGATGAATGAGAATTCGTACGATTTCCATGCCATTGCCCAATTCACCGCAAATCGATCGTCCTCCGTGGGCCTTGCCTTGTTTTTAAGTTTTTTCTGTGGCTTTGCCATTAAAGCGGGCTTTGTGCCCTTTCATACCTGGCTGCCCTATGCGCATCCGGCCGCACCGGCCCATGTATCCGGGGTCATGTCCGGCGTGATCATCAAAATTGGCATATATGGGATGCTTCGCATGCTTTTACTGATCAGGACCGATTTCCTGGTCCTTGGATACCTCATACTTTTTTTATCGGTAATATCCGGGGTATACGGGGTGATGTTGGCGATCATCCAGCATAACCTGAAAAAATTACTGGCCTATCACAGCATTGAGAATATCGGAATTATCGGAATGGCCATCGGGCTTGGCTGCATTGGTATTGGAAAGGGAAACAACATGTTGATCGTATTGGGTTTTTCCGGGGCCTTGCTGCATACCCTGAACCATTCGCTTTTTAAGTCTCTTTTATTTTATGCTGCCGGCAATGTGTACCAGGCTACCCATACCATGGATATTGAAAAGTTGGGCGGACTGGTGAAAAAAATGCCTCATACGACCTTGGTCTTCCTGGTGGCATCCCTTGCCATCTGCGGGCTTCCTCCATTTAATGGTTTCGTTTCGGAATTCCTGATTTATACCGGTATGTTTCGCGGTTTGCCGGGATCCGACTTCGCACTCCTCTCCCTGCTGGTCTGGGGATTTTTCGGATTGGCGCTGATTGGCGGATTGGCGGTGTTTTGTTTTACGAAAGCGGTGGGCACCGTTTTCCTGGGATCACCCAGGCACCATTTTGCCTATGCTACGGGGGAAGCCGGTCAGGCTAAACTAGTACCGATGTATGTCATTGTGGCATTGTTGTTAGGCATAGGCTTGTTTCCAGGTTTTTTTGTCTCTTTGCTTTCAAAACCGGTTGAACTTTTCAACCTTCATACATCAGGGAATGGCCTTCCCGGGATCTTTCCAATAGTTGAAACCCTGACCGGCGTTGGATGGGGCGCAGCGTTTTTTTTGGTCTTGACCGGCCTGATTTTCTGGTTGCGTACCCGATTTGTGATAAATAGAATACAAATCTATAACCAGACCTGGGCTTGCGGTTATGAAGGCGATATGGGCAAGATGCAATATACCGCCAGCTCGTTTGTAAGGGCCTATCGCAAATTGATGGAACCCGTTTTATCCATTAAAAAGAAAAAAAAGGAAATCACCGGAATCTTTCCGGTCACCGCAGGGCAGGAAACCCATCCTCAGGATAAGATCGAAGAATGGTTTATTGATTTGCCGGTACAAGGGCTCAAAAAATTTTTTAACCGGTTTATCTTTTTGCAAAACGGGAAACTTCAGTTTTATATCCTTTACGGCGTGGTCTTTATAACTGTGGTATTGGTATTGCCCCTGGTCATTGATTATATCAGCGCATTGATTCAATTCCTGAATTCGATTTAGTCATGATCAGTTTTATTTTAATTATTTTGATGAGTTTGGTTTTTACCGGTATCATTATCCGGACTAAAAGCATCACTTCTGGCAGGAAAGGGCCTGGCGTTTTCCAGCCCCTGAAAGACCTCGTCCGTTTGTTCAAAAAGGGATCCGTATACAGTCAAACGACCAGTTTTATTTTCCAGCTTGCACCCAGTGTCTACCTGGCTTCCATTCTCATGGCGGTCCTGGTCATTCCGCTGGGACGGTACAAGGGCATTCTGTCTTTTGAAGGAGATTTTGTTTTCTTCGCATATGTGCTGGGCGCAGGCAAATT
The DNA here is from genome assembly GCA_964405735.1 of uncultured Saprospiraceae bacterium. Classification (GTDB taxonomy): domain Bacteria; phylum Bacteroidota; class Bacteroidia; order Chitinophagales; family Saprospiraceae; genus JADJLQ01. The sequence continues at coordinate 7,354 of CAYOPD010000111.1, forward strand.
TTTTTCCATCATTTCAGCCATGGACACCGGAAGCAGTTTTGAGGGAATGGGCGCCAGCCGGGAAGCCCTGTTTTCTATGTATGCAGAGCCCGCTTTTTTCCTGCTGCTTGGATCTTTTGCCCTGCTCACCGGACATACCTCCTTTCAACAAATTTTTTATTCCCTGCATTTCGGATCCTCCGTTTCTTATGTACTGATGGTGCTTGCCACCTATGTCCTGGTCATGATCGCGCTGATTGAAAACAGCCGGATGCCCATAGACGACCCTAAAACCCATCTTGAGTTGACGATGGTCCATGAAGTGATGGTGCTGGACAACAGCGGATTTGACCTGGGAATGATTTTATATGGAACCCAGTTGAAACTGGCCATGTATGGCGGGCTGATCGCCAACTTGTTTATGGGAGACTTTCCACTATACCTTACTGTTCCCATTTTTTTCGCGCTTCAGGTCGCTTTTGCCATGACGGTTGGAATCATTGAATCCTTCATGGCCCGGTTCCGCATGAATCACAATGCGCAATATATTCTTACCCTGTCTTCAGTCTCGCTGTTGATTCTGCTGGGCGTTTTGCTGATTTTAGGACAATTCAATTAAAACATTCATGACCAATGTCCTGCTGATCATATTTACCATTACCCTGCTTTACCTGGGCATTGCCCACCGTCTGTTGACCTATATTAAAATTATTGCCTTCCAGGGTATCCTGCTTTTTGGCATCGCGTTTATAGAGCTGATTGAAATTGATCTTGCCAATCTGTCCTTTGTTTTGTTGGAGACCATCATTTTTAAGACGATCGCCATTCCCCTGTTTTTAAAGTATGTCATGAAAAGAAACCGGATTACCCGTGACGCAGAACCCTACCTGCCCAATTTTATTTCACTCATTATCATCACTCTTATCATTATTTCCACCTTTCTGCTTTCCAACACCATTCCCGATGTCCGGATCAGTAAAATATATTTTGTGGTTGCCCTATCCACGCTTTTTACCGGCCTTTTCATTATTGCAAGCAGAAACAAACTCATCACCCACGTCATGGGATACCTGGTGATTGAAAATGGGGTTTTTATACTGTCCCTGGCTGTGGGCACGGAAATGCCGGTACTGGTTAACCTGGGCATCCTGCTCGACATTTTTGCGAGCATATTCCTGCTGGGGATATTTGTCAACCGGATCGGCGATGTCCTGCAGGACGTGGATGTCGATCAATTGAGCCAACTGAAGGATTAATAATGATATTTAAAGGAATGACGGGATTGTATTTGGCGGGCGGATTAACCATAGGCGGATTGCTGTTTTTTATCAGGAACAGGAGGTATATGTTCTTTTTGGTCCTGGGTTTTCTTTTGTTGCAGATCGGATTTACCGTCTACGAGTATTTCCATCTCAATACCCCGGAATTGGAGTTTTTTACCCCTGATGCCCTGGCTGTCCTATTGCTTATTGTCCTGAGCCTGATCAGTGTCCCGGCCATGTACCACAGCAGGGTATTTTTGATCAGCAACCAGGATAATGCCAGGCACAGTGGAATTTATTTTGGCGCCATGGTTCTTTTGATCACTTCGATCTCCGCCGCCTACCTGGCTAATCATATAGCGGTAACCTGGATTTTTGTGGAAATCACCACACTCAGCGCTTCGGCCCTGATTTACCACCGGAGGAACAACCGTTCCCTGGAAGGGACCTGGAAATACGTTTTTGTGTGCGCCATAAGCATTACCCTGGTGTTCATCGGGATTTTATTTTTAAGTTTCTCGCTTCCGCAGGCAGTTGCAAATGATCTTTCCTTTACGGCCCTGATAAAAAATGCGGACCGGCTCAACCTGTTTTGGCTGCGACTGGCCTTTATCTTTATTTTCACCGGTTTTACAGCCAAACTGGGCCTGGTGCCCATGTATACGGCAGGCATTGATGCAAAGGACAAGGCTCCATCCCCGGCGGGGGCTCTGTTTTCAAGTGCCCTGGTCAATGTTGGCTTTGTGGGCATTTTTCGCATTTATGGTGTTGTAGCCCAAACTCCATTGCACTCCTGGGTCAATACGATCATCCTGATCACGGCTTTCCTTTCCGTGTTTGTCGCAACCGTATACATCCTCAAAGTGAAGAACCTGAAAAGGTTGTTTGCCTACTCCGGGGTGGAGCATATGGGGATTGTCATGCTTGGCCTGGCAGCTGGCGGCGTGGGCTATTATGGAGCGGTCCTGCATATTGTATGTCATGCCCTGGTCAAGTCCAGCTTTTTTTTCCAGATGGGCCAGGTGTACCGGATATATAAAAGCAAAAACGTGTATGATGTCGGCGATTATTTTAAATACAATCTTCCCGGGGCGATCGTGATGCTGCTGGCCTTTTTTTCTGCCTCCGCCATGCCGCCTTCGGGATTGTTCATCAGTGAGTTCATGATCTTCCGCTCCTTGTTTGAGTCCAATCATTTATTGATCCTGGCTGGCGTACTCCTTTTTCTTACCGTCATCATTTGGGCCTTTGCAAAGAATATATTTAAACTCGTATTTTCTCCGGCGGTCGGGTTTAATGATAAAAACATGGAAAAAATAAATCCGGTGGAATCCATCTCGCAGTTTGTCCTGCTTTCACTGGCAGTCTCCCTGGGTTTAAACCCGCCGGACGGATTTGTCCGGCTTATCGAAGAGGCCATTCACCATCTACCCCTTTTAAAATGAATTTTATCAGCGTCCGCAACCATCAAACCATCCCATTTTCCGAAATTCCCGTGCTGGATTACGACTCCTTTCTGGAACTGAATGTATTAAATCTGATCCGGGAAAAAGGAGCGCATTGTATCAGTTATTTCGGGTTCCGGTTGGACGGCATGATCCGGCTGGTCTGTTGTATCGCGAATGATGAATCAAAAACGATTCTAGTTTCTTCTACTTCAGCGGAGACCTCAAAAGCATTATCCTCCTTCTCCAAATACAATCTCGTATTCGAAAAATTTGAACGGGAGATCCATGAAAATTTCGGAATAGCTTATACGGATCATCCCTGGCTCAAGCCTGTCCGGTTTCCATTTAATCGATTCGATCCGGGTTCCCGGATAGAAAAGTATCCGTTTTTTAAAGTGGTAAGTGAAGAATTGCATGAGGTTGGGGTGGGTCCGATCCACGCCGGAATTATTGAACCGGGTCATTTCCGGTTTCTTTGTAACGGAGAACAAATCGTACATCTTGAAATCCAACTGGGTTATCAACACCGGGGAATTGAGTCTTTATTCCTTGAAAAAAATAAATTGCTTCAGCGATGTACCCTGGCAGAAAACATCGCCGGAGACTCCGTTGTGGGACACAGCCTTGCCTTTGCCCATCTTTGGGAAAGCCTTTGTAACCAACAAACCGGTGATGGTTTAAAAATGGCCCGCACCATCGCGTTGGAAGTGGAAAGGGTTGCCATCCATACCGGAGATTTAAGCGCCATGTGTACGGATGTGGCATACCAATTGGGCAGTGCGGTTTATGGCAGGCTGAGAACGCCGGTGATCAACTTTTTTCAGAAATGGTGCGGTAACCGCCTGGCCAAGGGATTGATCCGGCCCGGCAAAACAAATTTTCCGTTTACCCGTGATCTGGTCATTGAACTGATAGACTTTCTGGATCAATATGAAAATGATTTTGAAGACATCTCCAAAGAACTATTCAGCCTGCCCAGCGCCCTGGCCCGGTTTGAAAAGACCGGAGTGCTGACAACCGGCCAGGCCCTGGCCATTGGCACGGTGGGCCTGTCGGCCCGGATGAGCGGAGTCAACAGGGATATCAGGTCCTCACATCCGCATGATGGTTATGAGGAATTAGGTCATCAACCGGTACTGAAAACCTATGGGGATGTCTATGCCAGAGCCCGCCTTCGGAAAAAGGAAATCAATCAATCCATAGACCATATCCGGCGTTTGATAAAAATAATACCGGCGCCCGAATCGTATGATAATAACCCTTCAAAGCCAACCCCGGATTCATTTTGTGTGTCATTGGTGGAAGGATGGAGGGGAGAGATCTGCCATTGTGCGATTACAGACGGAAAGGGTGATTTGATTCATTATAAAATTAAGGATCCTTCTTTTCACAACTGGCTGGGCCTGGCCTTGGCCGTACGGAACAATGAAATTTCGGATTTCCCCATTTCCAATAAAAGTTTTGATCTGTCTTATTGCGGTCATGATTTATAAAATGAGGTAGTATAGTATGTTGGATAATTTAAAAATATTGATTCACCAGGGCAGGCAGTACATACCCGACGTCACCGGGGCAATCGTCCCGGGTATATTCAGAGGCAGGCCGGTGATCACCGAAGTGGAAGTGAATGAAGAGGAATTGGCGGAACTTTGCCCGACCCGTGCCATATCCATCAATCCATTAAGCATTGATTTGGGCAAATGCACTTTTTGCGGAGAATGTGCGTTTGCTTTTCCGGACAAAATCGGTTTTACGACTGACTACCTGCTGGCCACCAATGATCGAAACCGTCTCAATATTAAATCGGGACAAGAACGTCCAATCAAACTGGATCCCGTCCTGGTGAGAAAGGAAATTCATCAGTATTTTGGAAGTTCCTTAAAATTGAGACAGGTCTCGGCGGGTGGAGACAACAGCTGTGAGTTGGAACTCAACGCTTGTGGAAATGTAAATTTTGACATGGGCCGTTTCGGGATAGAATTTGTGGCTTCACCCCGGCATGCGGATGGCCTGGTCATTACGGGCCCCATCACGGAAAATATGGCCGCTCCCCTCCAGGTCTGTTATGACGCCATCCCTGATCCCAAGATCATCATCCTTGCCGGTACCGATGCCATCAGCGGGGGCATTTTTGAGGGCAGCCCGGCATTGGACCGGAGGTTTATTTCAAAATATAAAATTGACCTTTATGTGCCGGGCAATCCCATCCATCCGCTGACGTTTATCAATGGAGTGTTGGATTTGATTAATCACCAATCCACAACAGAACCATCCGTAGCATCATAGGTTTCAGGGTTTTTCCAATCGTGTCCTATCTTATCCGCCAGTTTGTTCTCGTCCAGTTCAATGCCCAGTCCGGGACCAGTCGGGATCAATACCGTTCCGTCTTTTTCTAGTTTGAAGGCTTGTTTTAAATAACCTTCTCCCAATGAAACCTGTTCCTGAACCAGGAAGTTTGGGATACTGGCTGCCAATTGGATGCCCGAGGCCAGGGATATCGGCCCCATGGGATTGTGCGGGGCAATGACGGCGTAATAGGCTTCGGCCATCCCGGCAATAAGCCGGCATTCCGTAATCCCTCCCGCATGACAAAGGTCTGGTTGAAGAATGCTGGCGGCTCCTTTTTCCAGGATCTGGCGGAATCCCCATTTTGTAAATATCCGCTCACCTGTGGCAATCGGTAAAAAGGTGCCTTTGGCAATATCGGCCAGGACATCCACATTTTCCGGGGGGCAGGGTTCTTCAATAAACATAGGTTGATAAGGCTCCAGAGCTCGAATCAGAATTTTAGCGGTTTGAGGTGGAATGGCCCCGTGGAAATCAATGCCGATATCCATGGTATCCCCTCCGGCTTCCCGGAGGGAGGCAAAATTCTCCACGGCATGTTTTATGAACTTGGGATTCTCTACCGCCCGGGAGGGATTCTGCTTGGCTACCCCGGTTTTTATCACCGTATAGCCTTCTTTAACCCTTTCTTTCATTTGTTCCGCGTTACTGGCCCTTCCATAAATGCGGACCCGGTCGCGGGTAGGTCCGCCGAGCAATTCGTATACGGGAAGGTTTAAAAGTTTTCCCTTGATATCCCAAAGAGCCTGATCAATGCCGCTCAGGGCGCTGGTCAGAATGGGCCCTCCTTTGTAAAAAGCATGCCGGTATATGGCTTGCCAATGGTGAACCACATCGCGGGGATCCTTGCCGATCAGGTAGGGTTCTATTTCTTTGATGGCCGTTTGGATCGTGAGCGCCCTTCCTTCCAGCAGCGGCTCACCCAAACCCACCACTCCTGCGTCGGTATGGACTTTCAGAAAAATCCATCGGGGTTTGACGAGAAACGTTTCGAGTTTGGTGATTTTAATTTTGGTCCTGTCCCGGGACATTAAACGACTTGCCCCTTCACCGGGTTCGTTTCCACGGGCAATAAAAGGAAGTGCAGTCGACCCGGTCAATGCAAGCAGGGAATGTAAGGCGGACCTTCTGGATACTCCTTTAATCTTCGTTTTGATTGTGGCTTTCATACATGGATTGGTTTTGTTTGCAAAGTACAACTCAAGGTAAGTTTTTATAAAGAGCCTGTT
>CAYOPD010000112.1:0-4337 GCA_964405735.1 uncultured Saprospiraceae bacterium
TAAACTGATAAACTGATAAACTGATAAACTGATAAACTGATAAACTGATAAACTGTTTACTGATAAACTCTCAAAACCCATCCATATCCGTCACCGTATCCGGTGCGGCCGTGTGAAAAATTTCGCTTTTTATAATGCGCTCACCGGGCAGGACCCTGGTATCCGGAGGAAGAAGATGACAAATGGCAGTGAAAAAGAAACAGATCCCATAGTGTAATTGGAAGAACCTTAATTTCAATTTCATATCAAAATGCATTAAATAGATAAAAATCTTAACGAATGGCTGTATGCTAAAATAATTTTTAATCCGGATAAATTTAAGCAACAAATGAAAGTTGTTGTAACCAACATGAAAAAAAAGGCCAAACCGGTCGACGTGATCCGGGCATTTTCAGAGGCGGACTTGTTCTGGAACCGGTCAAAGCATTTTCATCATCCCCATTTTGCAGGTTAGCATAGATTAAATAGTCCCATCCATGAAACTCCTCATCCCAATGTCCTTTGGCTCCTATATTCTGAGCGTAACATTGCGCAGAGGCAATAGAATTGATATTGGATTGAATGGATTCATCCCGGAGTCCCAGGCGGGTAAATATATGCGAAGGTATATGCGGTGCATGCGCGGAGGCAGCTGCAATGGACGCATATTTTTTTGCTGCGGGTAAAGCCAATCCTGCCGGTTCGGGATAGTCATAATTATGAATGAGGTAATGAGCAATAGCCGGGTGGTTCGGTTCATTTACAAAAATGGCATTTAAGATATGTCCGGTTTTTTTTTGATTGTTGAAGCTAAGCTGATATTTGGAAGTGCTGACGATATTGAAACAATCTTCGTATGAAAATCAAACAATCATGGCATCCCTATAGGGCTTAGAAATTATTCTTATTTTACGGAATCATCAACCCGAGCGGCATGTACTTCCACCACACCGAACTTTTTTTCCGTCTTTCCCTGTTTCTGACAAGCACCACTTTAACGTTTTCCAACTGCATCAATAGAGACCATGCATTTTCAGGTCCCATTATGGTTCCGGACGGGTTTGCCGTCGAAGTGGCCGCAGGGCCGGACCTGGTTGACTATCCCATGTTTGCATTTGTAGATGAAACAGGGCGCCTTTTTGTGTTTGAGTCCACCGGAAATGTTTATAACAAGACCGAGGAAGCGATCAATAACCCGCAGTTCCGGATAAAGCTCCTGGTAGACCTGGATGGAGACGGTAAGTATGATAAGGGTACGATCTTTGCTGACAAGGTTGGTTTCCCTCAAGGAGGTGTATTTTATAAAGGAAGTCTCTACGCTTCTTCAGCTCCTGACCTGTTAAAACTCACGGACACAAATGGAGATGGGGTAGCCGACCAACGGGAAGTGCTTTTGTCCGGATGGGAGTTGAACATTAATGCGAACAGCTTAATTGGCCCCTTCATGGCTCCCGATGGCTGGCTTTATCTGACCAGCGCTATTGAGGGTTTTGACATCATGACGAAAGAGGGCGAGCACCTTAAAGGAGAGACGGCGAGGGTCTGGAGACTAAAACCGGATGGTTCAGAGCTTCAATGGATATCCGCCGGCGGAATGAATAATCCTGTCGGGCTTGCTTTTACGGCCGCATCTGAGGTGTTGGGAACACAAACGTATTTTACCGATCCGAAGGCCGGCCTTCGGGATGCCTTGATGTATTGGACAGAAGGTGGAATCTACCCTAAGCCAAATAACAATATCACTCGCGACGAGCTGCCTTTGACGGGAGAACTTATGCCCGTCGTCACAAAATACTCCAGAGTGGCCCCTGCCGGCATCATTCGTTACCGGAGCAGTGTGTTGGGCGAAGACTATCAGGATAATCTATTCAGCGCCCAGTTTAATACACATCGGGTGCTTCGCCATAAATTGATTCGTGATGGTGCCTCATTCCTTACAGAAGACGCAGTTTTCTTTTCTTCTGACCACGAAGACTTTCATCCCACCGACGTCCTGGAAGACGGGGATGGCAGCCTGCTGGTCGTGGAAACCGGGGGATGGTTCATCAAAGGTTGTCCACTCTCCCAGGTTTCGAAACCGGAATTAAAAGGATCCATTTACCGGGTGAGAAAAAAAGGCGCCCCTAAAGTTGGAGATCCATTTGGAAACAACATGGATTGGTCACGCCTCGATGTCGCGACGGCTACCAGGTTTCTTGAAGACCCCCGGCCTTTTGTGGCTGACAAAGCCTTAAACCACCTCGTCGATCTCGGTCACGAGTCCGTTAACCCGCTGGCAACTTTGTTGGCAGGGTCGGCCAAGGTACATGCACGTACCCGTTCCGTCTTTGCCCTTTACCGGATCAATACCCTTGAATCGATCGAAGCATTAAGGGAAGGTTTGAAGGATAAGGATCTGCAGGTGCGTGTAGCCGCGGCAAAGGCCCTTGGTTTGGCTAAAGACAAAGGTTCGGTTGATCGGCTGATATACGCAATGCAGTCCGATGCCCCTGCAGTCAGGCGCCAGGCTGCAACTGCACTCGGTCAGATTGGCGATTCGCGCGTAATACCCTCATTACTTCGGGCTTCTGAAGGTATAAGGGACCGATTTATTGAACATGCCATAATTTATTCACTCATCACATTGAATCAACCAGACCTGGTAAAAAGGGGACTGACTGACCCTTCGGATGACGTTAAGAAAGCGGCATTAATCGCCCTGGATCAAATGGAGAACAAGTCATTAACGCCTGAGCAGGTCACTCCTTTTTTGGAAAGCCAGGACAGTACCCTGGAAAGCACGGCCCGCTGGGTGGTCAGTCATCATCCCGAATGGGCTTCAAGCATGATCAGGTATCTTCAGAAACAATTGAATCAACCAGAAATAAGCGATGCGGGTAAAAGACAGCTGAAAGATATTCTTGTTTCTTATTGCGGCGATGCATCTGTGCAGCGATTCATGGTTGATCAGATGGCTGTAATGCATGTTGAGAAGAAGCTCTTCATTCTTGAAGCCATGAGTGCGTGTAATATCAAAGAAGTTCCTCCCGGCTGGATTGGCCGTCTTGGGAAGGAACTCACTTCGAATGTGGACGTCGCGGTAAAACTGAATATATTGAAGTTTCTCCGGCTGCACGGAGTCACGTCGCTCCATACCACGCTCAAACAGGTGGCGGATCAACCCCAAACTCCTTCAATACTCAGAATTCATGCTATCGGCTCATTGCTCCATGATAGTGCCCGGCTATCCAACTCGCATTTCGAATACCTTTTTGCCCAAATTCAGCCCGGCATGAATGCAAGTGTTCGTCAGCTGGCTGCGGGTGTTTTAGGCCAGGCCAAACTGACCGACAAACAACTCTTAAAACTGGCCAAGGGGTTTCTCGGAAAAGCCGATGCCTTTATACTTCCAAGACTGATACCCGTGTTTCAGGGTGCGAAAGATTTGGAAATCGGAACTGCCCTTGCGACCGCTCTGGAAAATTCGCCTGCCCTCGACCATTTCACGGAAGAGTCCCTGCACGATCTATTTTCGGCATATCCCCCTGGTCTGAATACAACCAAGGCAAAATTAATGACTCAATGGTCTGCCGTTCGCGGGGCACGCCTAGCGCGCATTCATTCCATAGAAGGGAATATCCTCAAAGGGGACATTGAGCGCGGAAGGAACTTGTTTTTTGGCAAAGCCATTTGTAATACCTGTCATGCCATCGGTCCTGAAGGAGGTGGGTTTGGCCCTGACCTCACTTCGATTCAGCGCGACCGTTCTATACACGATTTGGTCGAAGCCGTCGTATATCCGGGTGTGAGTTTTGTCAGAGAATATGAAACGTATCAGGTCATCACGAAGGAGGGCACCTACACCGGAATCATTCAGGAACAAACGGATGATATGATCCAACTTGGGATTTCTCCCCAGGAATCCGTGCGGATTCTGCAAAAGGATATCGTATCAACTGAAATTCAGGACGTATCCATGATGCCCGCAGGCCTGGATCACTTGCTCACAGAACAAGAAATGGCCGATCTCATGGCTTTCCTTTTGGGACAAGACCAGGACCCTGAGACCGACGCCAAGCTGCTGAGATAAAACAATCATAAGAATTAAATGTGTTTTGTATGAAACGTCGAACCTTTGTTAAGAACGGAATACTTGCGTCAGGTGTTTTTTCACCTGCATTTGCCAGTGAATCAAATGAGGATAATGCAGATCCTGTTTTTAAAATGAAATTTTCCCCTGATTTTGGGCTCTTCGCGGACTTGGCAGGCGACCAACCGGTGGATCAGCTTAAATGGGGTTATGATCAGGGATTTCGGGCATGGGAAAACACCATGCTCAAGAACAGGCCCGTCGAGGAACAGGAAAAGATCAGCAAAAC
>CAYOPD010000112.1:4437-6412 GCA_964405735.1 uncultured Saprospiraceae bacterium
CTCATCATGGTGATGGAATCGATGAACCATAAGATTGATCATCCTGGCATGTTCCTGCATACAATACCTCAAGCTTATGCGCTGGCAAAAGCCGTGGGCAGCCCGAGCGTAAAATTGCTCTTCGATTTTTATCACGTGCAGATACAGGAAGGGAATCTCCTGCCCACCCTGGATTACGCATGGGACGAAATTGCATATATCCAGGTAGGGGACACCCCGGGACGTAAAGAGCCTACGACCGGAGAAATCAATTATCCAAAGGTCTTACAGCACGTTTACGACAAAGGATACCGGGGTTTTGTCGGTTTGGAACATGGTACGCGCAAACCCGGAAAAGAGGGTGAGCTTGCTGCATTGGCTGCTTATCGTGCTGTGGATCCGAAGTAACATTCCTGCTCCCGCCTTTCCGATTGCCGGAGAGGCCATCAGTCCCGACGATAATTCATTCTTAATTTTAATACCGAGTGGGTCTTTATTTCGGATACTCAGGATGCAATTTTATTTTTTTGATTTGGCGCAAATGCCTGTCTGCATGACCATATTGCACAACGAATAAGCCATGAATGCTTCTTCTGTTATTTGGCTCGCCTGCTCTTGGTGTGAAATGTGCTTTTAAGTCTTTGTCCGTTTTTCTTATAAAATCTATAATAAAATCTCTGCCGAAATTAAAAAAACGCAAATTGTCGTTCCCTTTCATATAACCAAGCGGAATCGCGTTTTCGGGGGCGTTATGTGATTGGTTCTCCGCCATCCAGGACAAATAGGTGCTATCAGAAATGGCGTCCGAATGATATTCCGGCTGTGGGGCCAATTCAGTGGCAAGCCAGGCCTCTTGTAAAAATATTCTTTCATAAATTCCAAGGTGCTCAACGACTTGTGCGATACTCCAGGCATTTTCAGACGGTTTAAAATCCCATTGGTCACTGGTTAAAGATTCTGTTTGCTTGGCTATTTCATGCTTCGTTCTTTCCAATTCATTAAGAAGCATGGCCCTGTCCTCTTCCGACCAGTATTTTCCGCTTTTGGGGAATTTCTTATCGGATTTTATCCTTTTTATTTGATGAGTATGCCTGGTTGTATGCGAGATATAAACCAGGATATATTGATGTAAATCTCTGACAGCCCAATCACCCCATTCGGACGGACGATATATATAATGCTTTCTAAAATCGGCTGGCGAATTTTCTACCAACTTAATTACCTCTGCTCTGTGATAATCAAAGTATTTTAATAATTCTTTAAGTTCCGAAAATCTTCCTAAAGGAACCGCCACCGTTGGGGTTTTGCCTTTAGTGGTATCCGTTGCATACTCCGCCATGAGGTTGTCTTTTGAGGAAAAATTGTTTCCCGATCCCGGTTGTTCGGGTGAAAACTGGTTGCAAAATACATCCCAATGCAAAATCTCCTCAAAAGTCCCAAGATGTTCCAATACCTCTGCCACTGACCATTTGTTACTATCGGGTTTGAATGCCATCTGTATGGCATTCAGATTCTCAACTTCCTTCTTTAACTCCTTTTGGGTTGATTTAAGTCCATCCACTAAGAATTGCCTGTCTTGCCTGGTCCACAGCCTTATACCCGTGTTTTGCGATAAAAGCGAAGCCGGAATGCCTATCGTCATGAGGAGGATATATATGAATTTATTCATTTATTTCTTGTTATGGTTTCAAAGAGGGGCCATGCCTTTCTATTGTAATGAATTATAAACGGCTGTGAAGTTATTATCTTTTAATTGTATTTAGTGCGTCTGGCCGGACCGAGAACCAGGCATTAAGCCCCAATCCGGGGCAACCTCTAAAGATATCCGTGTGTTACAGAGGAAGGAGGTCATGAAGTATTGAATTAAAATTGCTGGTTGCTTTTCAACAACCTCTTTAGCCAGGTGGTGCCTCCAGGAATTGTCCCGAAGCCTCGGGACAGGGACACCAGGAATTTCTAAAATTTGGAAAGAATGGAAAGACGGAGAGCATCATCC
>CAYOPD010000112.1:6512-13503 GCA_964405735.1 uncultured Saprospiraceae bacterium
AAAAAGAGGTTGCTTTTCAACAACCTCTTTAGCCAGGTGGTGCCTCCAGGAATTGAACCAGGGACACCAGGATTTTCAGTCCTGTGCTCTACCAACTGAGCTAAGGCACCATCGCCGATAAATAAGGAACTTATTTAAAAGGCGGGGCAAATATACTTTTTTTATTTTATTCAGGTATTCACAGAATTGAGTCGCATTTTAACCAAATTCTTGGGTGCGATTACTCTTCATCAATGCTCCTGGGCTCCTGCTGGCTCAGGCAATGAAAACTGCCCAGTCCCCAGATCAGGTCGGTGGAATCGATCCCAACGACCTCCCGGTCTGGAAAACAAGATTGGATAATGGACATGGCCAGGTCGTCTTTCTGACATCGATAGGTGGGCACGATCACCGAACGGTTAGCGATGTAAAAATTGGCATAGGAGGCCGGAAGGCGCTGGCCTTCAAAAAATAGGGGATCTGGCATAGGAAGCTCAATGATTTCCAACGGTTTACCATTGAGAAGGCGTATTTCTTTCAACTGCTGCAAGTTGTTCTCCAGCAGGGCATGGTTTTCGTCCGCTTTATTGTGTTCCCGGACGGTAAGAACGGTTTCCTCGCTGACAAAACGGACTGTATCGTCGATATGCCCGTCCGTGTCGTCCCCGATAATCCCTTCATCTACCCAAAGTACCTGGTCGACACCATAATATGCATAAAGGTATGCTTCAATTTGTCCCTGATTCAGGTGCGGGTTTCGGTTTTTGTTCAGGAGACAGGCCGTGGAGGTGATCAGGGCGCCCTTACCATTAAAATCCACACTGCCTCCTTCCATGACGATATTGGGATGATACACTGGTAGCTCCAGTTCTAATCCTACCCAGGTGGGGATCTCATCGTCGAGGTCATAGGGGGGATACTTATTTCCCCAGGCATTGTACGCCCAATCCACAATGATTTTGCCTCTCCCTTTTTCCGGATGGATCAGGAAAGCGGGCCCATGATCGCGGCACCAGGCATCATTGGTTGGATGGAAATAAAAGCGGACTTGGTCCATATCGACTCCTCCCTTTTTGAGCTCAGCCAAGGCAAAATCCTTCATGGCCTGGTCGTTGACATTGATATTGACTCTTTCGCCCCTGGTCAGTTCTTTGATAAATTTTACATAAGGCGGGTAAACGGTATGCAACTTTCCTGGCCAGCTTGCTTCCTTATGCGGCCAGCTTAGCCAGGTAGATTCGTGAGGATGAAATTCGGCCGGGAAAAAGTAGCCGAGTTTTTTTGGGGTGACTACATAGTCCGAAAGCCCGGAGGAGCCGGAACTGGAAAATCCGTCGTTTTTATTCATAGCCTTCCGGCATTAATGGATCTTTTGAAAGAATGGATCATGAGCAGGATTACTAATCATTTCGCGTAAATATCCTGAAAATCTTTTTCTTCAATGAATGATCCTGTGACTCGGGAGTAAAAGAATTTCAAAATTTTTAATCGCATAGCAAGCGGAGGGCACAGTGGAATCGCCGAGAAATTTCTGCCTGCGTTTTCAAAAGGGAGTTATAAAACCAACCCCCGATTCCGGAATTTATTCATCCAGATACCGCTTCACAAGGTCTCCGTAAGAATCAATTCTCCGGTCTCTAAGAAAAGGCCAGTGGGTCCTGTAAAAATCGGTTTTATCCAGGTCAAGGACTTCGATATGGATCTCTTCCTGATCGTGGGAAGCCTGGTAGAGGATTCTGCCAAAGGGATTTGCCACAAATGAACCTCCCCAGAATTTCATGGCTCCCTCCTGTTCAAATCCAACGCGGTTGACGCTCACGACATGAATCCCGTTGGCAACGGCATGGCTTCGCTGGATGGTCTGCCAGCCATTAAACTGCTCGGTGTTGGTGGCCTCATCCTGGTTGGTGGCCCAGCCGATGGCGGTAGGGTAAAACAGGACCTCGGCGCCTTTTAAGGCTGTGAGTCTTGCGGCTTCGGGATACCATTGGTCCCAGCAGATCAGAACACCTATTCGTGCAAAGCGGGTTTCAAATACCCGGTAACCCAGGTCTCCCGGCGTGAAATAAAATTTTTCATAAAAGGCCGGGTCATCCGGGATATGCATCTTCCGGTATTTTCCAAGGTATGCCCCATCGGCGTCGATCACGGCGGTGGTATTGTGATAGATGCCCTGTGCCCTCTTTTCAAAAAGGGAAGCAATAATCACGGTGCCGGTTTCGCTGGCCACTTCCCTCAACCTTTCCGTGGACGGGCCGGGAATGGATTCGGCAAGTTTGAAATGTTCATAGTCTTCGGTATCGCAGAAATAAAGGGAGGTGAACAATTCCTGAAGGCAGATGATCTGGGCACCCCGGGAAGCTGCTTCGCGCACAAGCCCGATGGCTTTGACCAGGTTGTTTTCCTTATCCGCGGTGCAGGACATCTGGATAAGCCCGACATGAACGATTTTGGTCATTGGAAGATTTATGCTTTGGAAGAATAATTGGGTGACTCTTTGGTGATCGTGATGTGATGGGGATGGCTTTCATGTATGCCCGCGGCGGATATTTTGACCATTTTAGCCTGCTGGAGGGCCTTGATGTTGGCCGCGCCACAATAACCCATGCCTGCACGAAGCCCGCCAATGTTTTGAATCATCACCTCTGAGAGCAATCCTTTATAGGGCACCCGCCCTTCGATACCTTCGGGTACCAGTTTTTTAATATCGTCTTCGGCATCCTGGAAATACCGGTCTTTGGAGCCTGACTGCATGGCATCCAGCGAACCCATGCCCCGGTAGGTTTTGAATTTCCGGCCTTCATAAAGCACGGTTTCCCCGGGGGCTTCTTCCACTCCTGCAAACAGTCCACCGGCCATGATCGTGCTCGCTCCGGCAGCGATGGCTTTTACGATGTCACCGGTAAACCGGATACCCCCATCGCCGATCACCGGGATGCCTGACCCGGCAATGCCACGGGAAGCGGTCATAATGGCCGATAGTTGGGGTACTCCAACGCCGGCCACGATGCGGGTCGTGCAAATCGAGCCCGGCCCGACTCCGACTTTGACCGCATTTACCCCGGCTTCAACCAAAGCCCTTGCTCCTTCTGCAGTGGCTACATTGCCTCCAATGATTTCCAGGTTGGGATGTCTTTGCCGGATGGTCTGGATGGCTTCGAGCACTCCTCTGGAGTGGCCATGGGCGGTATCGATGCATATGACGTCTACCTGGACCTGGACGAGGGCGTCGACCCGGTCCTGCAGTTCTTTATTGACCCCGACGGCCGCTCCTACCACAAGCCTTCCAAAGGTATCCTTGCAGGAATGGGGATAATCTTCCAGCCTCATGATGTCTTTATAAGTGATGAGTCCGATCAGTTTCCCGGAGTCATCCACTACCGGCAGTTTTTCAACTTTGTACTGTTGAAGAATCCCTTTAGCAAGATCGAGGGTGGTGCCTTTGGGTGCGGTGATCAGCCGTTCTTTGGTCATGATCTCCGTAATGGGCCGGTTGAAATTGGTTTCAAAACGAAGGTCCCGGTTGGTGAGGATCCCGATCAGCCGGTTGTCCTCATCGATGATGGGAATACCCCCTATGCCGTATTTGTCCATGATCAGGCGTGCATCCCGCACGCGGGCGCCGGCTTTGAGGGTAATGGGGTCGATGATCATGCCGCTTTCCGACCGTTTTACACTTTTGACCTGGTCGGCCTGGGCTTCGATACTCATGTTTTTATGAATGATCCCGATTCCTCCCTCCCTGGCAATGGCAATGGCCAGTTTTTTTTCGGTGACGGTATCCATGGCTGCCGAAACGATGGGTACATTGAGTTTGATGCCTGTGGTCAGTTGGGATTCGGTATTGACTTCCCTGGGAAGAACCTGTGAATAGGCAGGAACCAATAAGACGTCATCGAAGGTGTACATTTCTTCAATGACCGGACTGGAGGAGGTAGTCGTTTTTTCCATGTGCAAAAATAAGGGAATTGCCATGATTCCTGCAGCGGATCCCCTTATTTTTCAATCAGGAAGCAAAAGAAGTCAATACCATTTTACCGGATTGGACAAGGTACCAATAGGGTCGATGCGAATATCCACCACGTCATCTTCTTCCAGGGTAAAGGTGGTTGGAGGGACGACCCCTGTGCCGGTCATCAGGAAACAGCCTGTGTTGAAATTCAGTCCCCGGAGCAGGTAATCCCGCAGGTCTTCCGGTCGCCGCTTCATGGCGCTGAGGCTGGTTTGTCCGTGAAACACGCATTTATTGTCCCGGTAAATTTTAAGATCGATCTCCGTTTCCGGTGCTAGGGGTTTGCCGGGGATGGTCAGGCAGGGGCCAAGTGCGGCGCTTCTTTCATACGTTTTTGCCTGGGGGAGATAGAGGGTGTTTTCTCCTTCGATCGACCGCGAACTCATATCGTTGCCAATGGTATAACCGGCGATGGTCCCGGATGAATTGATAAAAAGGGTCAGCTCCGGTTCAGGTACATTCCATGTGGAGTCCCTGCGAATATTTACAGATTGTCCCGGCCCCGCTACCCGGTGTGGCAGCGATTTAAAAAACAATTCCGGTCGATCGGCATCGTAGACCAGGTCATAGGCGGATTTGGCGTGTTCGCTTTCTTCCATGCGGGCATCGCGGCTTCTGAGATAGGTGACCCCTGAGGCCCATACTTCCTGGGAGCCAATGGGAGCGAGAATCTGGTTTTGCAAGGCGGATACTGAGGCTTCATCCAGGGCCTGGCGTCCGGTTATTTCATTTTTAAGTTCGTCAAAAAGGTTTTTCCGGTTGATCCATTGATCCCAATCGACGGTGGAGGAGCTGAAAAACCGGCCTTCATTTTCGATCATAAACTGGCCTGTGGTTTTGTAAAGTCGGAACATGGTCGTTTTATTTTTCGGAGTTTGTTTCTGATTTCCAGTGTTGAGCAACTTCATCCAGCTCTGCATAAAAGCCCTCGCCGTATTTCCTTATGAGAGCATTGCGGACAAAGCGGTAGACCGGGACACCCAATTGGTCCCCGTTGGCACAGGCGGGAGCGCAGATGGACCATTTATCGTAGTTGAGTGCTTCCCATCCGAGTACTTTATCTTCCCGGATGCGCACCGGGTAGAGGTGGCAGGAAATGGGTTTGATCCAGTCGATCTTTCCAAGGCGGTATGCCGTTTCAATAGCACAGGAAAGGATACCGGAACCATCCTTCAATGCATATATGCAGGAGCCGTCCCCTCGAAGCGGGGTGGCATAACTGCCTCTCTCAAGTTGTACATATCGGTGGTCTTCCAAAATGGATCTGGATGCTTCATCCAGCAAACCGGCGACCTGGAGGGCAATCCGGTCCAGGATGGATTTCTCTTCTTCGGCCAGGGGTGCGCCTTCATCGCCTTCGACGCAACAAGCGCCCTTACAGGCCTGCAGGTTGCAGACAAATTTTTTTTCAATCAGGTCCGTACTGACCAGCTTGCCTTGGACTTCCAACATCGGCTCCAAGGTACGACCTATTTTTAAGTGCATCTTTCGGTGCTGGTTGGGGTGGCTTAAAAAAAGTAGGGGAATTTTAAAATTATTATTTTTTTAGGCTTTATTCTGATATTTTTGGCCTTCAGACTTTTATCTAACCGAATTGATTCACGCCTAGTTTTTAAGGGGAAATGGACGAACTCAAAAGCATCTTTAAGGATAAATCGCAGCAGCTCAAGGATAAGATCAAGGCCATGCTCAAGGAACATGGCAATATGAAAATCGATGAAGTAAGGCTGGAACAAGCTTTTGGAGGAATGAGGGGCATCCAGAGCATGATCTGGGAAACTTCCCTGTTGGATGCACAGGAAGGCATCAAATTCCGCGGTTTTTCAATTCCACAGATCCAGGAGTTGCTGCCAAAAGCTCCAGGCGGCCATGAACCCCTGCCTGAAGGTATATTCTGGCTGATGCTCACGGGTGAAATTCCGACCAATGCCCAGGTTCAGTGGCTGAGTGACGAATGGGAACGCCGGGCGGTGATCCCGAAGGCAATGACCCTTGCGCTGGACGCCTTGCCGGTAGATGTTCACCCCATGACCCAGTTCAGCATTGCGATCAACGCCCTGCAGGTCGACTCTATATTTGCGAGGCGATACGAAGAAGGCATGCCCAAATCGGAATACTGGGACGCGACCTATGAAGATGCCATGAACCTCATTGCCCGCATTCCGTTTGCTGCGGCCCACATTTACAGGAGGACATTTAAAGGCAACAAGGATATACCTGCAGACCGTTCCCTGGATTGGGCGGCCAATTATTCGCACATGCTGGGTTTTGAAGGCCAGGAATGCCATGAGATGATGAGGCTGTATCAGACCATCCACGCGGACCACGAAGGGGGTAATGCCTCTGCGCATACCGCCCACCTGGTCGGTTCCACGTTGAGCGATGTATATCTCTCCTATGCGGCGGCGATGAATGCCCTGGCAGGTCCGCTGCATGGGCTGGCCAACCAGGAAGTGATCAAATGGATTTTTGATATGGTAGCCGCATTGGGAACCCGGAAACCCACCGGCGAACAAATTGCTGCCTATGTAAAGGATACGATAAACAAAGGCCAGGTGATTCCGGGTTACGGTCATGCCGTCCTTCGCCAACCAGACCCGCGCTTTTATGCACAGAAACGTTTTTCAGAAAGATACCTGGCTGACGATGACATCATTCAGATTGTTTGGAGGCTGTTTGAAATCGTACCCCCGATCCTGCAAAGCCTGGGCAAGGTAAGTAACCCTTGGCCAAATGTCGATGCCCACAGCGGTGCCATGCTGGTCCATTACGGGCTCACGGAATATAATTATTATACGGTCCTGTTTGGAGTGTCCCGTTCCCTGGGGGTAATGGCTGCCCAATGCTGGGCGAGGGCCCTGGGATTCCCGCTCGAAAGGCCCAAATCCCTGACTTCGGAATGGGTATTTGATTTTGTCCAGCAAGCCAACGATCATAAATAACATGAATTCTTAACCTTTACGCTATGTCAAAAATAGAAGCCGGACTGAAATACACCCC
>CAYOPD010000113.1:0-13361 GCA_964405735.1 uncultured Saprospiraceae bacterium
TTTTTACGCGTATCTGCCTGAACGAGGTTTTGTTTTTGGCAAAAAAGGGCTGAAAGAAATGTTATTTCTAAAATATTGCCTCAGTTTTTATTACCTGTCAACGCTATAAATACTCGATCTTAACCAGGTTGAGCCTCATCGACCTTTGGGAAGGAACGATGAATGCGGAGTGGGATACCTGTACCGCATCCTTAAACCGCAGCTGCAGGCGCACATATTCCGTGCTCAAAACACTCTTTCGCTGGTACTGGCCGTCAGCCTGGACCACATATTCACTCACCGTGTTTTCAGAACTGATCTCGTCGTTATAAACCAGCCGGAGCCGGGAAGGGTTTTTGAAGAGAAAGAAGGAAGAAAAGATACCGTCGTCGTCGTGGGAATATTGTTTTTTATGCAGGATATCGGACCACATCAGGCTGCCATCGGCATTGATTGAAAACAAGGCCATATCTTCATAATAATAGTCCACCAGCATAAAATTTCGGAAACCACCCGGATTGTTCAGGGGGCGGCCACTTCCATAAACCGAACGCCGTTCGAATTCTTTTTTGATTTCCATGATCAGCAGGGCGCCGCCATCCTGGCGAAGGGCGATCTCACTGACTTCCAGCTGGCTGAATTCGTTTTTGTCCCTTGACCTCCTGGTAATCTCCTCATCAAAGCGCGATTCAAAAGCAAAAGTCGTCAGACGTTCCTCCTCGCCGATTTCCAGAGAATGTTTGATGTAAAAGACCCCTTCTGCGCGGTTGAGGTTTTTCTGTGAATAAATACCTCCGCCTACCAACTGCCTATTGGTGTTGTCGTAAGCAAATTTGCTGTGGAAGCTGACAAAACGGACAACCGGAATGACGAACATCCGGGCGGCTTCCGCAGAGGGATAAAAACAGTGGACTTCAAAAACATGCTTGTCTTTCCGGGAGCGATAATTGTTTTTTTCGAGTATGAGAAACATTTCTCCCGCATTGGAAACCAACAAAGACCGGAAATCCTCTTGCAGAAAAGTTTCCTTAAAATAAATTTTGCGGTCATACACCGTACGCCGGGCAGTCAGATCATAAAGCACCACCTGCATTTCGTGGTCTTTTTCATCGGTGAAAAAGATGATTTTTGTGCGATCCTCCGATCTGGCAAATTTGATATTGGGGTTGAGGATCACGCTTTCAAATATTTTAACCGTGTCGGAAGAAATGATGGTACACTCTCCGTTCAGCTGATCAGCCTGGATATAATAATCCCCGCGGTGCCTGAATCCGTAAAAAAGAAAAAATGATTCGGGAGTGGCCAGGGTGGCCAGAAGCTGGCAAGTCTTATCGGCCAGGACGATTTCTCTTTCCGATTTTAATTTAAGTTCCTGGTCATAAATGCTGGCTTCGTATTTGGAACCCCGGTCACGAAAAAGAATAAAATGGCTGTCGATCTTGCCTACCAGATCGTAAGCAAGATCGTTCCGGAGTGTGATTTCCTGTGAAACCGTCACTTTCTGGGCCAGGGCAGATCCCCAAAAACCAAGCGTCAAAACAAAAAACCAAAATTTAACCATGGTCAGAAAATACGGTGATTTCAAAGTTAAACGATATTCCATTAATGGGCAAAATCCACCTCGTAATTGGACATTCGCTCCCGGGGCGGGTTGAAATAGCCGAATTTTAAGCCCGGATACCGGTTACGGAGTTTTTTCATCATGTTCAGGATCCCTAATGAAGGTTCGTCCGGAGGAATATTCAACTTGTGGAGATAAAAGTCCGGGTCGATATTAAAGTTTCTCCACTGTATCATGGAAAGTCCGGTGGAATCGATCAGATCACAAAGTGCCTGGTACTCCTCCGGTGTATCCGTGACTCCGGGGAAAACAAAATAATTGATGGAGGTCCATCCGCCATATTCCCGGACGATCCGGAGGCTTTCCAGGCAATCGTTGAAAGTATAATTGTTGGGAAGATAATAATGGGTGTACAGGGATTCCCGTGCGGAATTCATGGATACCCGGATGGAATTCAGTCCAGCTTCGCACAAAGCCCTCACCGCAACCGGCTTGCTGCCATTGGTATTGATGTTGATGGATCCTTTGGACGTGAATTTCCGGATCTGCAGGATGGACTCACGGATGGTCTCCCACATCAAAAGGGGTTCGCCTTCACATCCCTGTCCAAAACTGACGATGGGGTAAGGAGCGGTTTCAAGATGGGGTACGGTATATTCTACAATTTCCGCGGCAGTCGGTTTAAAGGCCAGCCGGTCGTGAGATGCCTGGAATACCTCGCTTTCCGGAATATAGGAAATGCATCCCAGGCAATTGGCGTTGCAGGCCGGGGAGACCGGTACCGGGCATTCCCAGCGTCCAAGGAAATAATTCCGGGCGGCCGGACAACAATACCGCATGGCGCAATTTTCAGCAAGGTGCTTTACCAGCCGGTTATTGGGATAAGCGGAGGTCAGCTGGGCAATGCCTTTGGATATCTTTTTTTCATCATATCCCGCAGCTTCCTGACGGATGTCCTTTTCAATCCGGGTAGCGGCCACATATATTTTGCCTGCGTACCAACCAACAGCGCTGTAACAGTAAAGGGGAAGGGGGCTTGCCTCCGGCAGAGTGATATAGGGCGACAATCTTAACACGGTATAAGCAGGCGGGACAAAAGCGGCGACAGCCCTTCCTTTCACACAAACCTTTACTTCTCCCGAACTTGCATCTATACCCAGGCCCTGACGGTCCGGAAGGGTATATAATTGTCCACCTTCGGGCAATTCAATCCATTCTTCCAGGGGCACCTCTCCCGCATCCCAGGCCGACCGCCCTATGGCATAGAGGTTTTTATCCTCATAGGTAAGGCCTTTGGCATCGGCGTAAAGCAGGAATGGTGGTCTTTTTAACATGCAAACAGGCTGCAAATTTAGCCGCAATCGCCCCGATAAAACAAAGAATAATTCTACCTTGGCACAAACGGACTGGGCTTGAAGTCATTTTTTCAGAAAGGTTTGATCGAAGCCGGCGTGGATGAAGCTGGCAGGGGCTGCCTGGCCGGGCCGGTATATGCCGCTGCCGTTATTCTCCCACCGGGATTCCGCAACCCGGGAATTAATGATTCCAAAAAGCTCCGGGCTGATGAACGGGAAAGGCTCAGGTCAATCATTGAAAAAAAAGCCCTGCATTGGGCGGTGGCCTCATGTACCCCCACAGAAATAGATGAACTCAATATTTTATGGGCTTCCGTCAAGGCCATGCATCTGGCTCTGGCCCAGTTGAGCATCCCGCCAGACCTGATCCTGGTGGATGGCAACCGGTTCAAGCCCTTTGGTGAAATCCGGCATCAGTGCCTGGTGGATGGAGATGCCCTCTATCTTTCCATTGCCGCAGCTTCCATTTTGGCCAAAACGCACCGTGACGAACACATGCGACAGCTTCACGATCAATATCCTCATTATGGCTGGATCAACAATAAGGGCTATGCCACGCCGGAACACAAATCTGCTTTGTTTCTTCATGGAGAATGCGAACATCACCGCAAAAGTTTTGACTGGAATCAACCGGTGCAACTCGAATTGTTCGAGGAGTAAATAGAAATTATACGTTAAAGCCCGTATACTCTATTTTCCCTTTTAAGGCATCCACGGCAAAATTGTCCTTACCTCCGTTTACGATCCACATTTCAATACCGTGAGCCTTGCAAATACGGGCGGCTTCGATTTTGGATTTGATGCCGCCCGTGCCCAAAGAAGAGATGCCACCGTTTTGAAGGTGCTCTATTTCCGAAATGTCTTTCACGGTATGGATCAGCCTGGCCCTGGGATCTTCCCGGGGATCGGCATCATAGAGCCCATCGATGTCCGAAGCCAGAATAAGCAGGTCGGCTTTAAGTAAAACGGCGGTCAGGGCACCCAGTTTATCGTTGTCACCGAATTTGATCTCGTCGGTGGCTATGGTATCGTTTTCATTGATCACCGGGATATACCCATTGTCCAGTAAGGTATTGATGGTGGCGAGGGTATTGGATTGGGACAAGTCATTTTCAAAATCCCGGTAGGTCAAAAGGCATTGACCGATCTTTAATTCATAATCGTTGAAAACTTCCTGGTAAAAACGCATGAGCACGGGCTGGCCGATGGCTGCAAGGGCCTGTTTGACGGCCACCGGATTGCCCCGGTGCAATTCGATATAGTGTTTTGCAGCGGCGATGGCTCCCGAGGTGACGATCACGATCTCATTCTCTTTTTTAAGCTGGTTGATCTGCCGGGCAATGTCCTCCAGTTTACCCCGCGAAATCAGCTTAGTGCCCCGGGTCAGGGTAGTGCTGCCCAGTTTGAGTACAATCCGTTTCCTTTTGTTTGCCATAGGGGTTGAAGCTTATTTCCTGATTTGGCCTTTGCCATATACATACCATTTATTGGTCACCAGCTGGTTGAGGCCCAGGGGGCCCCGGTGGTGCAGTTTGTCCGTGCTGATCGCCAGTTCCGCGCCCAGTCCAAACTGTCCTCCATCGGTAAAGCGGGAAGAGGCGTTATGGATCACGGAAGCGGCATCTACAGATTCCATAAATCGGGTAGCAGCCTCCCGATCTTCCGTAACGATCACAGCCGTATGCCCCCCCGAATATTTATTAATTTTTTGGATGGCCTCATCGATATTCCTTACGGTACCAAGCATGATCCTCCGGGCCAGGAATTCCTCAAACCATATTTTTTCCTGATCGGTGATTTCCACAGGATAGTTGCTGCTGAGACCTGCCAGGGTCTGGTCGGCCAGCATGGATACCTCTTCATGGTTTAAGGCAGCAGCGAGTTGTTTACAAAAGGCATCCAGTTCCGGCAGGTTTCGGTCAATCAATACCTTATCGGTGGCGTTGCATACACTGATCTTCTGCAGCTTTGAATTGAGGATGAGCTCCTGTGCCATCGCAGGATCGGCCTGGTCGTGGACATAAATAAAATTGTTGCCACGCCCGCTGACCAATACCGGAGCCGAAGCATGGGTTTTGACCATCTCGATGAGCCGGTCACCTCCCCTGGGCACCACCAGGTCTATTTTGCCCTCTGAAGCTTTAAGCAAGTCAAGGGTTTGTTCGCGGGAATAATCCAGGTAAAGGATATGGGAAGAGTCCAGTCCGCATTCAGCCAGGGCCTGGTGCCAAAGGCTTACCAGGAATAGATTTGAGTTTCTTGCTTCTTTACCGCCTTTTAGCAATATTTTATTGCCGGCTTTGAAGGCAAGGGCTGCTGCTTCTACGGTGACGTCCGGCCGGGATTCATAAATGATCAAAATGGTTCCGAAAGGCGCGCTGCGATTGTATATCTCCATGCCCTGGGGATGATGGTAATGATATTTTTCAATACCTACCGGATCCGGCAGGGCCATGGTTTCCTCCAGGGACCGGATCATGGCGCCGATTTTATTATCGTCGATTTTTAACCGGTCATACAAAGTCGGGTCATCCTGGTTTCCGGACTCCATGTCCAGTTGATTGGCTTCCAGGAGGCCGGAACGGTTTTGCTTCACCAGCCTGCACATCGTGACCAGTACCTTATTTTTTATAGAAACATCCATCGGTAAACAGGCAGGGGTCAAAGGTAAGTGTATTGATCCGGGCATTCAATCCGGCAAACGGCAAAGATTTAGGTTCGTTTTGTCATAATCAAACCGGGATGTTTATTTGCCTGCCAAAGCCAGGGCCGCTTTCCACAACCTGTTCCGGTATCGCGTAACTTGTAATACGGGGACACGGATACTTCCAAAAGACCGGAATACATGCTCCGGCCCTTCCAGCATGCTTCCTTCGAAATCGAAAATGCGATACTGACCGATGTGGTCCCGGATGGCTTTCCACAGCAGGCTGTGAATGCTTCCGCCTGGATCGAGCTGGTGGTTGCGGCCCAATACGAGATTGTAAACCGTATCCCTGTCATATACAATAAAGATCCCGGCTACCGGAACCTGGTTCTGGGGGAGAACGGCCAGAAGGATTTTACCCACTCCCCGATTGCTTACCGCATCGTACAATCGTTGAAAGGCTTCCCGGGAATAGGGCCTCTTTTTATGCTGCCGCCGGAAGGACATGGTCACCAGTTCATGCATAGCGGCGGCATCCTTGCTTTCTATTATTTCCAACTGGCCGGAGGTCTTTTGCAATTGGGTACGCACGGCCCCTTCCAGCTGATCCCAGATTTTTTTTTCATCGTCTTGCAGGGAAAGCTGATAAGTATATCTCCAATCGAGCCGGAATCCCTTCCAGAAAAACGGAAGGCCATAGGTGAGGGCAGGATAAAACTTTTGCTGTAAATAAGGAGTATTGGGCAATTGGTCGATCAGCTCATCCAGGACCTGTTTTTCGTAGTCATACCTTGAAGTCAGTTTTTGTTTTTCAGGGTAGTGAATATAGATGCCCATATAGGGAGTCAAAAATGGTAAAGCAATGACCCGGATCCCTGTTTTGTAAAATGGAAAATAAGGAAGGGCGGCGATGAGGTCACCCCCATTGTTTTTAGCCAGAGCCACTTTCCACCGGTGATCTCCGCAGACGGCATCCAGCCACCAGGGCCGGAGAAAAAGAGGCAAGGCATTGCCCTTTTGTGCAGCCCAGGACCGGTATTCATCGACAGTGGTCACACCAGGTAAGGTCAGGTCAGGAGGAGGCTGCCTTTTTATGCCGGTTCCATAAAATAAAACAGCCTGCCACACCGGTGACAATCAGCAGCAGGGCGATGATTTCAGCCTGGGTCAAGGACCATGAACCAATATGAATTTTTTCGTTGACCCTTATTTTTTCTATAAAAAACCGTTCAATACCGTTCAGGATACAATAAATAAAAAACAGGATTCCGGCTATGTTGATCCGTGTGCGTAAAAACCACAGGATACCAAAAATGGCAAAGGAAAAAAAAGTTTCCCAGAGAGGCGTCGGATATACGGGCTGCTCCAGTTGCATACAATGCCGGTAAGTGCATCCCGCGATAGGCACGCCTTCATTGAGGATATTGTGCGGATAAGTATAAGCCCACCAGCTGTCCGGAAGGAAAAACCAGGAAGGTTTGGGATTAAGATTCACAATACCCCAGTCACCATCCCCCGAAAACTGGCAACCCAGCCTGCCCACTGCATATCCGATGATCAGGGCCGGTGCCACGGCATCCATCACATGAATGGGTTTGATCCCCTTTTTCTTTACATAATAAAATACGGTGATAAAAGCAAGAATAAGGCCCCCATAGATAGCAAGCCCACTTCCGGAAAGAAAGGCTTTGACGGGGTCCCGGACAAAAGAACTCCAGGATTGTTCACCTTCAAATAAAGCAAAAATCTTAGCTCCAAGAATTCCCGACACGGCAGCCAGGATCGTGATATCGGGAACCTGCTGGTGCGGGTACAACAAGACTTCCCGGGGTTTGGAATCCTGTTTTTTTACTTTGAGGTACTCCATGTATTTTATCACGCCAAACAAGAGCGCGCCGATCAGGCCTCCCAGCATATTCCCTTTAAGCGACAAAAGAAGGGCAACGGCATCGGTCTTCATCTCATCCATGTGGTGATAAGCATAAAGAACCTTGAATCCGATAAAAAATCCGAACAGTGCATTGATGAGAATATCCGCCGGCTTGACGGCGTCCGCGGGATTTATGGTAACGGGCCTGGGATGCAAAAGGCCTTGTTTTTCTTTCCGCACAAACTCGAGGTAAAGGATCCAGGCACTGGCCAGGAAGGAGAGGGTAAGGAATAGGCCAAACGTTTTGATGATGGACGTCGCTCCATCGGGGGCTGTACCAAAAAGATATTGAAATATATAAGAGAGGTCAGGAAACATGCAATGAATTTAAAGGGCTAAATTTAGGTAAATAATCAGTAAGGGTTCTCCTGCGAGGGCTCAAATCCTAATATAATGGTCAGGTGATGAATTACATAAAAATAGCAGGTTGTTGTGTATTCACTGTGATGTTTGCGGCGCCCTTGTACGGTCAGAACCTCAATTTACATACCGGCGTGTTAAGCGCAATCTATACAGACGAGCAATGGCCGGGAAAGAACCCGCGTCATCAGGGATACCATTTCGGATTTGATGTGGTGATCGACGATGGCAATTATTTCCTGATGCCAGGCATCTATTTCCTTAAGACCAGCCTTTTTCCGGTGGACCTGGACCTGAAAAAACCCTATTTGGAGTATACCGACATAAAATCCATAAAGCTGCCGTTTCAAATCGGGTCTTATGTATTCAACAACCGTTTTACCGATCTGAAATTGCATGGGGGCATAGCGGTCAATTATTTACTTGGCATTGATGAAAATCCCCAGCTGTTGGTGGAAGATTTTAATGAGATTCATACCGGCTTGCTGGCCGGAGTGAGTTTCCGGTTATTGTTTATGACTGCCCGCTTTTCCTATGAATATGGCCTCAGCCGGATATACAGGAAAAAGGCGCCTTCCGGCATTGAAGATAAAAGCATGTCTAATGTGCTTTCGTTCATGTTGGGTTTGCATTTCTGAATCTGGAGGTCAGGCTGGCGTCCAGTCCCCCAATGCTTTTTCAATAATTTGTTTTGAGGGATCAAAAGGTTTTACACTGTTCAGTCCGAGTTTCGCCTCCGCAAATTTTATTTTCTCCGCCTCTGTCATGATTCTCCCTTTGTTGTAAAAATCAGCAGCATCGGTCAGAACTTTCAAGGGGATCAGGCCGACCAGTTCACTGCCGGTGACCCGGGTATTCATTTCTTCCGCCAGTTTGCAACAGGTTTCAAAGACGAGGTGCAGGGGTGTGATGTCAAGATCGATCAGGTTGCAGGAAACCTGGGCACAATGAAAAGCAGGCATCCACCAGCCGATCGCCCGCACTGCGCTCAGGCCGCCGTCTTTCTCCCGGAGCCTCCTCGCAATTATACGGGCCAGGCTGGCACTACCGGAGGCCAGATTAATATTATATGCGACCAGGATCTTTCGGGCTCCAGTGATCAGAGCCCCCGATTTTTCATTAAAAACAGAAGGACCAAAATCCGGCTTCCAGGCCTCCAGTTTAATTTTTTCATTCAGACCTTCGTATTCACCGCTTCGGATATCAGCCAGGTTTTTGCGCCTTGCATGAGGGGCCGCTTCACCATATAGATAAACGGGGATATGCAATTCACGGCCCACTATTTCAGCGAGTTTCCGCGCACAGTCAATGGCCTCTGTCATTTCCGAGCCTTGCAGCGGGACGAAAGGAAATACATCGACAGCACCCAGGCGAGGGTGGGCTCCCTGATGACTTCGCATATCAATCAGGTCTGTGGCAACGCGGATCGACTGCCAGGCGGCTTCCACACAGGCATCCGGATTTCCGGCAAAGGTGATCACTGTTCTGTGGGCATCAAAACCCATATCGGTGTGCAGGACTTTCACACCGGGCACCGATTCGATGACCTGGCGGATGCGGGCGATGATTTGCGCATCGCGGCCTTCACTGAAATTGGGCACACACTCAAGCATTGCGGGAATGTTGAATTGTTGAATTGTTGAATTGTTGAATTGTAGGGCGGGAGGAACGCAAAGAGCTATCTTTAATTTGGAAAAATTGGATTCAGAAGTCTTCAAACAATTCTGCAATTTAACAATTCAACAATTCATCCTCTATGTGCGGCCGTTCATCCCTCACCAAAACTGAAAAAGAACTGGAAGAACGATTTCATGCCAGCTTTTATAGCGAAGACCTGGAACGGTACAATCCCCTTCCCAATTTTAATGTCGCTCCCACCCATATGCTGCCGGTGATCACCAACCAGGACCCCCATCATTTCCGGCCTATGCGCTGGGGCCTGATCCCTTTCTGGGCCAAGGATCCGAAGATCGGTTATAAAATGATCAATGCCCGGGTGGAGACCGTACAGGAAAAAACCTTTAAAAACGCCCTCGAAAAAAGAAGGTGCCTGGTACCCTTTGACGGTTTTTACGAATGGAAAAAAGGCGGCAAGAAGAAGATACCCTACCGCATCACGGTCGAAGGAGGAAAACTGTTCGCCATGGCCGGCCTGTGGGAGACCTGGAAATCCCCTTCGGGCGAACCGGTGGAATCATTTACCATTCTTACCCAGCCTGCCAATAAAAAAGTGGGGGCCATCCATGACCGCATGCCGGCTATCCTGTTGCCCGAACAGGAAAAACTCTGGATAGATCCTTCCTTATCCTCTGCGGAGGCTTTGCAATTGATCATTCCTTATCCGGATGAAGAGATGGAGGCTTATCCGGTCAGTGACCGCGTAGGTAGGGTTAGTGAAAATGACGCGGGTCTGATTGAGCGGGTGGCTATGGAAGAAAATGGACCACCTGCAGATCTATTTTCTTAAACTATTTAAATATTGTAATAACTTTGTTATTACAAAATAAATAATTTTAATGAATATTCAGGTAATAAAAATTGGAAATTCAAAAGGAATTATACTATCTAAAACCCTTTTAGAAAAGTACCAAATCAAGGATGAACTTGAAGTAACCCTGGGAGAGGGTGAATTTACATTAAAACCCAAAAAGAAACCAAGGGAAGGATGGGCGGAGGCAAGCAAAAAAATTGCAGCGGCCGGTGAAGATAAATTAATGATACCCGATGTTTTTGAAGATGAAAATCTGGATGAATGGAATTAAATCAGTACTCCATTGTATTGGTTAACCTTGATCCGACTATCGGAAGTGAGATAAAAAAAACCAGGCCGTGTTTAATTATTTCACCCAATGAGTTAAATCATCATCTAAATACCATAGTTATAGCCCCAATTGCCAGTAAATTAAAAATTCCGGCTTACCGGATTGAACTATTTATCGATTCCCGCAAATGTTGGATCATGTTGGAACAAATAAGAACCGTGGATAAACAACGAATTTCCAAAATAATAGGAATGCTGACTTATGGTGAAATTTTTAAAGTAAAAGCGATTATTAAAGAAATGTATGTTGATTAATTGAAAATTGGAATGGTTTTAATTTAATATTCTTGAATGAACAAACGGGATTTTATCAAAAGACTCAGTGGAGCCGGACTGTTGACCACGGGTTTTTCAGGCCAGATCGAAAATTTAATAGCCGCAGTAGCGCACCGTCCGGTGAAGGAGCTGGCTGCCGATGAAGATTTCTGGGCAAAGGTGCGTAGCGGATACCGCCTTAAACCGGATTATATCAATCTTGAAAACGGGTATTATTGCATCATGCCCCGGCAGGTCCAGGATCGTTTCATCGACCGGGTGAAGGAGGTCAATTTCCAGGGCTCCTGGTACATGCGTAATCACCGTTTCGAGGACAATATTGAAATCCGGAAAAAACTGGCTGCTTTGGTTGGGGCATCTCATGAAGAAGTGATCCTCACCCGCAATACCACCGAATCGATCGATACGGTGATCTCGGGTTATGACTGGAGGCCTACCGACGAAGCGGTCATGGCTATCCAGGATTATGGGGCCATGCTTGACATGTTTAAATACCAGGCAAGACGTTTTGGACTGGTCAATAAAAGAGTATCCGTGCCTCTTCATCCTGCCGGTGATGAAGAGATCGTTTCCCTGTATGAGAGCGCCATCACCCCCAGGACCCGCCTTCTGATGGTCTGCCATATGATCAATATCACCGGCCAGATCCTTCCGGTCCAAAAGATAGCGGACATGGCACACCGGAATGGAGTGGATGTCCTGGTTGACGGGGCTCATTGTGTGGGGCATTTTGAGTTTAATATCCCGGATCTGCATGCCGATTATTACGGCAGCAGCCTGCACAAGTGGCTGAGCGTACCTCTTGGGGCCGGACTTTTATATGTCAAAAAGGAAAAAATAACCAAACTCTGGCAGTTGTTTGGTGATACCGGTTTTCCCGATGACGATATCCGAAAACTGAATCATACGGGAACTCCTCCGGTACATACGGATCTGGCCGTCCAGGACGCCATTGATTATTATGAACTGATGGGCCCCGGCCGGAAGGAAGCGCGGCTGAGGTATTTGCAACAATACTGGACTTCAAGGGTCCGCGATTTGACGCATATTGATCTCAATACTCCAGCCGACCCAGCCCGGGCTTGCGGCATAGCCAACGTTGGTATAAAGGGTATGAATCCGGCGGATATGGCTAAGATACTACTGGATAAATACGGGGTCTTCACCGTAGCGATCGATTATGCCAACGTTCATGGATGCCGCATCACGCCCAATGTCTATACCTCAACCGCTGAACTGGATGTCTTCGTTGCCGCCTTAAAAGAAATGAAACCCTGAAAACTCCATAAGAAGTGGATTCATTCACCCATGTATTTTTAGGGGGCTGCCTGGGTCAATGGTCCCTTGGAAAAAAAGCCGGTCGAAAAGCGGTCTGGTGGGGCGCCCTGGCCGATACGGTACCTGATTTCGATGTTTTTGCCGGACCCTTTGTTCATCCGGCCGAAGCCTTGTTGATCCACCGGGGATTTACCCATTCCATTTTTTTCGCCGCTTTATTTCCCCTGGTCCTGGGTCCTTTGCTCGCCCGATGGTACCGCAAGAACGAGATCCCCTGGTGGCAATGGACAGGCCTGCTGGCCCTGGGCACTTTTTCGCATATTTTTATTGATTCGCTCACCACTTATGGCACCGGACTGCTGGAACCCTTCTGTGATCACCGGTTTACTTATGCCACCTTGTTTATCATCGATCCGGCCTTTACCCTGCCAATGTTTGTTGGTTTCTGCCTGTTATTGTTTAAGCGATTTTCCGTTCCCTTCAAAAATAAAGTGGCCAAAGGAGCCTTGATCCTCTCTGCGATCTACCTGGCCTGGACCTTTTACAACCGGTTTCATTTTGAGGGACTCTTCCGGGATCAACTCGGAAAACAAAACCTCGTATACCGGGACCAGTTTCTTTCTCCCGGTCCGCTGAATAATATCCTATGGAGCACCATGGCCCGGTCCGATTCGGGATTTTACCAGGGATTTTCTTCCTATTTCGACGCCCCTGGCCCGGTCCGCTTTAATTATATTCCGGCGCAAAAATCATTAGCTATCCCCTGGGTCCAAAACAGGGAATATCAGTTGCTTGAGAAGTTTTCCCAGGGATATTCCTGCATCAGCATTTTAGATGACGGCCTGCCATATTTCCATGACCTGAGGTTCGGGACCATGTATGGCTGGGCGACCGATCCCGGCGATTTTGCTTTCAGTTATCCGCTCCAACAGGACCCTTCCGACAGCAGCCGTTTGATAAGGGCCGGGGCCTGGGGAAGGGCGGAGTTTGAGGGGTTTGGGGGGCTTTGGAAACGAATATTGGGGAAGAAATAAAAGAAATTAAAGGAATTAAAAGAATTAAAAGAATTAAGGGAAAAGGGGTATGAGAAGTAGTTACTTTTCCATGCCAGAGCTCTAAAGTTGTTCAAGTTTTGTAAAAGTGGATTTCCAACC
>CAYOPD010000114.1:0-13324 GCA_964405735.1 uncultured Saprospiraceae bacterium
GGGACACCACCCACCTTTTTTCACCATTTAACTACCTACCTGGTTACAGTTCATCGTATTTTTGTTCAATCTTAAACTATTTTACTTTTCGGACGTTTATTAGAAAAAACAGAAATGTATCCTATAGAACTTGTCAAACCGATGGAAAATGAGCTGCTCCAGGCAGGTTTTGAAGCCCTGACCGATGAGCAGGAAGTGGAGCAGGCACTAAGTGATAAAGAAGGGACCGTATTGCTGATGGTGAACAGTGTCTGCGGCTGCGCTGCGGCCAATGCCCGGCCGGGTGTGCGCCTGGCCCTGAAATCCGGCAAGACTCCCGATAAACTATATACTGTATTTGCTGGAGTGGATAGGGAAGCTACCGCAAGAGCGCGGGAATTTTTAGCTCCTTACCCCCCATCCTCTCCTTCTATTGCATTATTTAAAAACGGAGAACTGGTCCATATGATCGAACGCTACCAGATCGAAGGCAGGAATGCGGACATCGTGGCAGCGAATCTCAAAATGGCTTTCGACAGCTATTGCTGAGTTTTGCATCTGATTTAGACCAACATTAAGATTTTACCTTCCCAGGTTCCTTTTTACCGGATCGTAGGCCGGTTTTTAAATTTTACCGGTCCGGGTTCTATGGTTTTTGGCCCTTTTATCCGGAACTCAGTACCGTTTCCTCTCGTTAAAAGGATATGTTAAAATCACTGTCGTTTCTGGTCTTTATTCTAATCGCCTCCTATGGTTCCGCCCAAGGATTTATTATTGAGGAATTTAATGTCGGCATCGCGATTGAAAAAGCGGGGTACATCCAGGTACACGAACATCTCAAGGTTAATTTTTCCGAAAGAAAAAGGGGTATCATCCGGGATATTCCTTTCAAATACACTTATGAGGGCAAGTCCTACCGCACCCCGATAGACCGGGTGGATGTGGACAACTGGGACTATAAAGTCTCCTCGGAAGGCAGCGCCAAATCCATCCGGATCGGACACCCGGAAAAATACATAGAAGGCAGGCAGGAATACCATATCCGGTACCGGGTAAAGGGCCCATTTATCCATGCGGCCGGTTATGATGAATTTTACTGGAACATCACCGGCAATGAATGGACGGCGCCCATCATGAAAGTCCATTTTGACATTGAAATGCCCGACGACATCCCCTTCAGTTACCAGGACCTCAAAGTATTTACCGGCAGGACCGGATCCCGCATGGACAGTGCATATATTCAACAGGAAGGCAGGCATATCAAAGGCAGTTCGATCGATGTTTTTAATCCGGGCGAAGGGCTCACCATAGCCCTGAAATTGCCGGCAGACTATATAGACCGAAATCAGACTCTGGATATGGTAAGTACACCTTCTGAAAAAGCAGCCCGGGCATTTCAAAAACAATGGCCGGCAGCCGTCATTCCTGCTTTGCTTATTTCTTTGTTGGTTGGTTTTTGGAATAAACTTCGCGGTGTCAATCCGCCCAGCCAGGTGGTTCCTCAACCTTATCCGCCTCTCGACCTCAATCCGGCTGAAGTCGGGGCATTCTACGACCATGTGGTCAATGACCGCGACGTGATTTCTTTATTGCCTTATTGGGCGTCCCAGGGCCATATCCGGATGGAATTTGATCCGGACGATCAGGATACGTATTTGTACCGGATGGGTTACCTGGGAGGGGACAGTACAGGGTATGAACAGGTTTTGTTCAATGATTTATTCAGCCACCGGGACATGGTCCGCCTTTCCGAACTAAAATACAAATTTGCCAGCACGCACCAGAAAGTCAAATCCATGATCCACCGCGAGATCATCGGCATGCAGCTTTATGATGAGAAATACCGGTATTGGTTCAGCTCCTGGCGCACCGGGCTCATCGTTGCTGCTTTTGTGCCCCTGGGTGTGATTGCCCTGGTTCTGGGATACTGGATGGCCGCGATCATCTTCCTGATTGGCCTGATTGCGATGATCATCCTGGTCAGCCAGGCCAAGGCACTCTCAGAAAAAGGGAAATACTTTCACCACCAGTTGAAGGGATTTTATGCCTTTCTTAAAAACGATCAAAATCAGTCGTATGCCGAGATCCTGGAAAAAGACCCTTTGTATTTTGATAAAGTATATCCTTATGCCGTCGCCCTGAAACTGGACCAGATTTTTATCAAGAAAATACAACCTTACCGTGAATTTGCCCCGGTATGGTACGGTTATTACGGCATGATGGGCGCCGGCCGCAAATCCACCATGGAAGATTTTGGCAGGGACTTTCAACCCAAGGAAATATCCTCGGCTTTCAGCACGGTGCAACCGGTCTCTACAGGAAGTGGGGGTGGAGGTGGCTTCGGTGGGGGAGGGAGCTCCGGTGGAGGATTTGGAGGTGGAGGAGGCAGTAGCTGGTAAATGGGGAATTAAGAGAATTAAGAGAATTAAGAGAATTAGGAAATAAAAAAAAAGGGTCATTTTTAAGACCCTTTTTTTTTATCCTTTATAGCTGATAGCTGATAGCTGATAGCTGATAGCTGATAGCTGATAGCTGATAGCTCGATGCTCGCATCTCGCCACTACATACTCGGCGCCTTCTCCCCGCGATGACAGGTGGCACAAGAAAGCATGGTTTTGGACTGAAATTTTTTAGTCATGTATTTTTTATTGATGCTGTTGGTCATCTTAACCATGTCGCGGGCCATGTTTTTTTCCGGCTTGGTATCTGCTACGAAATCCCATTGGCTGAAAGGGGCTCCTTCCTTGCTCACGTGGCAATGGTTGCATTTAACTCCCAGGGCCTTGTTCCAGCCCTGCATGATGGCTTTAAGGTCGTCTCCGGCAGTGCCCTTCGGCAATACTTTCAGGTTCTTCGGTTCTGTGGGCCAGGTCCAGGTATCTTTTGGCTGAAAACTGAATTCGCAGAATACGGGAATGGCAATGATCAATGCCAAAATGGAAAGTTTGTGAGTGAGTTGCTTCATGATTAATGGTTTTGTCCGAAAAGTACAAAATATTATAAAGCCGCAAAACAGGGATGAAGAATTATTGCATTCCTGTACCGTGTATCGGATGAAAGCAAGCGTTACGCAAGGATGCCCGAATCAAAAAGAAATTGGGTCTGCAGCGGTAGCGGGGAGTTCGCACCAATCATGGTGAAAGCCGCTCAATGCTCCACTTTTTACGCTTTAAACGATACGCTATTCGATCGTGTAGCCGGTCTTCCCTTCCCTGCCAGAATTCAAAATAATCAGGCACCAGGGTATAGCCGCCCCAGAAGGGTGGTAAAGGCACCGGCTCATAAGATTTGAAAAATTTTTCAAGTTCCTGGTTGATGCGATCGATGTATTCCCGGTTGGGCACAGGCTGGCTTTGGTCGGAGGTCCAGGCGCCTACCTGTGAGCCCCTGGGCCTGGAGTGGAAGTATTCTTCGGAAAGGGAGCGGCTTACCTTTTTTACCTTGCCTTCAATGCGGACCTGCCTTTCCTGCTCCGGCCAGTAAAACAAGAGGGATGCCTGGGGATTGGTTTTTAATTCGCGGCCCTTGCGGCTTTCATAATTGGAGAAAAATAAAAAGCCCATGGAGGCATCATACCATTTGAGCAGGACAACGCGGCTCGAGGGACGGCCAGCCTCCCCAACGGTGGAAAGCACCATGGCGTTGGGCTCGGCGGGATTGAATTTTATGTTTGCTTCAAACCAGGGCTTAAACTGATCGTAAGGATCGGGTTCAGCGGTGAGTTCACTCAGGCTGCTTTTGGAATAGGATTTCCGCAAATGGGCCAGGGGGCTGTTTTTCATACCTTAAGTTTATACTTGTCCGGTTTCTTCTGCAGCTTCTGCCAGGGCCTTTGCCTCATAATCCTGCAGGCCCAACCTGGCTTTGGCACGGGAAGCGATCACGAGAAGGGCCGGTACCAGGACCAGGGTTAGCAGGGTTGCAAAACCCAAGCCAAAGATCATGGTCCAGCTCAGGGGGCCCCAAAAAGCCACGTTGTCCCCCCCAAGATAGATATTGGGATTCCATTCTGAAAACAAGGTCACAAAATCAATATTGAATCCGATAGCGAGGGGGATCAGTCCCAGCACGGTGGCCATCGCAGTCAGGATCACCGGAGTCATCCTGGTCCGCCCGGCTTCCACAACGGCATCGCGGATGGAATAGCCCTGTTTCATCATCATTTCCGCAAATTCAACCAGGAGAATTCCGTTACGGACCACCACTCCGGCCAAGGCCACAATACCAATCCCGGTCATGATGATGGAAAATTCCATCCGGATCAGGGTGAAACCCAGGAGCACCCCGATGATGCTGAAAGGGATTTCCACCAGGATGATGAGGGGTTTGCTGAAGGAATTGAACTGGGTGACCAGGATGAGGAAGATAAGGCCCAGCGATATGAGTAGGGACCGGCCCAGGAAACCCATGGCTTCTGCCTGGTCTTCCTGTTCACCCGCGAATCCTATCGTGATACCGGGTGGTGATTGGAATTTAGCAGTGGCTGCCTGGACTTTGGCCAGTACTTCATTGGGATTGTATCCGGCCAGCACGTTGGAAGAGATGGTAACCAGGCGTTTCAGATTTTTCCTCTTAATGGAACCAACGGTATTGCTGTATTCCAGTTGGGTCAGAGCGGCCATAGGCACCTGGCGCATCTGGCCTCCCATATTCATATCGCGGTAGGTGATGCTCTGGTTGAGCAGGAGGTTCACATTATTTCTCTGGTCTTCCTGAAAGCGGAGCTGGATGGGATGCTGGTCTTCTCCATCCCGCAGTTTTGAAACTTCTTTGCCGAAAACGGCATTTCTGAGATCGGATCCGATCTGGGCTGTGGAAATGCCTTCCGTGTTTGCACGCTGCCGGTCCACGGTGATTTTCAGTTGAGGTTTGCTGATGGATAGATCGGACTTTAATTCTTCCACTCCGTCGATCTGCAGGGAGTCAAGGTACCGCTTCAGATTTTGCGCCGTTTGGTTTAGTTCATCAAATTCTTCGCCTACAATTTCAATACTTATGGGTTTGCCGGCCGGAGGTCCGTTGTTTTCCTTTTCTACAATAATTTCTGCTCCTGGAATCCCTTTTACGACCTCCCGGATTTTATTGAGGTATTCCACCGTTGACTTGCCGTGTCTTTTTTCAAATTCCACAAAGGCTACGGTCACCTTGCCCAGGTGTGGGCTGGTTTGTTGTTCAAAATTGGAAGGGTCGCCCGCTCCGACCGCCACGTTGGAAATAACGGATTCTACGATGGGATTGTCTTCCCCGACCACCCCGAGGATCCGGTTTTCAACCTCAGCGGTCACTGCATTGGTATAGGCCTGGTCGGTACCCACGGGTAAAGTAATATACGTATAAACAAAATTGGGATCGGATTCCGGAAACAGCCTGACTCCGGGAATGTATTTAAAGGCAAGGAACAGGGAAACAAACAGGAGGAAAATGGTAAACAGGAGCAGGCCAATGGGCCGGTACCCTTTCACCACCACCTTCAGCATGGACGCATAGGCATCCTGAACGCCCGGCCAGAAGGAGGTCTGGAACCTCCGGATCAGCCCATTCAATACAAAGCGGTTGAGCAAATAAAACAAGAAAATGCAAAGGGCCAGGTTCCGGATAAAATAATTATGCCCCAGGTGGGCGAGCAGAAGGACCATTCCGAACAACACCAGCGTGATGAGGAATTTTTTATCAAATATTTTTTCCTTTTTCCCTTCTTCATGGGCTTGCATAAAATCAACCGCAAACACGGGGTTGATGATATAAGCCACGAGCAGGGAGGCAAGCAGGGTGGTGATCAGGGTGATGGGCAGGCCAAACATAAAATTGCCGATGAGGCCGGGCCAGAAAGCAAGGGGGATAAAGGGAGCCAGTGAGGTCAGGGTACCGGATAGCACCGGGAGAAAGACTTCGCCGGCGGCCATCTTAGCTGCTTTTTTGATCGGCACTTTTCCATTGTCAAAAATGCGGTGCGTGTTTTCAATGACCACAATGGCATCGTCCACCACGATCCCCAGGGCAAGCAGGAATCCAAAAAGCACGATCACATTGAGGGTGAATCCATAACTGGGCATGACCATAAAGGCCACAAACATGGACAGGGGCACGGATAAAGCCACGAAGACGGCATTGGTGGCACCCATAAAAAACATCAGGATAAAAGTGACCAGGAGGAAACCGATCACGATGGTATTGATCAGTTCCTTGAGCCCCGCTTTCGTCTTGAGGCTCATGTCGCCGGTGATGCCCACATTGAGGTCTGAAGGGAATACGGTGGCCTTCATCCGCTCATTGATGGATTTTATTTTATTGGAGGTTTCGATCAGGTTTTCCCCGCTTCTTTTAATGATGTTGAGCGTGAGTACATTTTTTTTATTGAGGCGGGCATAACTCTCCTGTTCCATGAAGGTGTCCGCAATTTCCGCGATATCCTTAAGGTAGACCACGGCGCCGGTGCCGCCCCGGACGATGATATCGCCCAATTGCCGCGCATCCTTGTATTCTCCGACTACGCTGATGGCTCGTTTGACATTGCCCATATCGAGCTGGCCGCCCGAGATCGTCATGTTTTCCATGGCAATGGCGGATTCAATATCCCTCATGGTCACATTGGCGGCGGTCATTTTATACATATCCACATTGACCTGGATTTCGCGAACGAGGGCACCAACCAGGTCTGCCCGGGTGATTTCCTTGAGGGTTTCGATCTCATCCTTGAGCTGGTCGGCATATCGTTTGATCCGGTCGAGATCGTAATCACCGGATATGTGGATGTTCATGATGGGGATGCTGGACACGTCGATGTCAATGACGGAAGGATCCTGAGGCAAGTCGTTCGGGAGCTCCGACCGGGCCCGGTCCACCGCGTCTTTTACTTTCAGTTTGGCATCTGCCACATCCACATCGGTGCCAAACTCAGCCACGACGAGGGAGAAGTCCTGGAGGGAACTGCTCCTAATTTTTTTTACTCCTGAAATTCCCTTGATCTGGTTTTCGATGGGTTTGGCGACCAGGTTTTCCATATCGGTTGGAGAGGTGCCGGGATAAACCGTATTGACCAGGATCTGGGGAAAAGCCACCTCCGGAAACTGTTCTTTGGGCAGCCGGATATATGAAAAAATACCGCTGATCGTGATGATGATGGTAAGGATATAGATGCTGGTCTTGTTGTCAATGGCCCAGCTGCTTGGTTTGAATTCCTTGATGAGATCTTTCATGGTCCGATTTCCGTGAATAAAAGTTTTAATAAGTTTGGATGGTCAGTCTTTCCCCTTCGAGCAGGTCCTGGTATCCCAGGGTAATCACCTTGTGGCTGGCGTCGATCCCGGATTTGATCTCGACCTGGTCATTGTAAAACTTTCCGATGGTGACCGGGCGTTTGGAGGAATGCCAATGGCCATCCGCAGAATCCGCTACCATGACATAATCGCCGTGGCTGTCCTTTTGAAGGAGGTTGATGGGCAATACATATGCCTTGGGATTACTGTAATCCACGATTTTAATGATGGCGATCATATTGGGCAGGACCCCGCTCATATTGGGGGGCAGGGCCGCTTCGGCGGAAAAGGTGCGGTTTACCCGGTTGATGACGGGGCTGACATAAGTGATCCTGGAATCATATTCCTTTTGAATGTCCGGAAACCAGATTTTAATCGCGTTTCCCGGTGTGATCCGCCCGGCGTAGGATTCAGGCACGTTGGCAGTGAGCTTCAATTTTGAAAAATTGATCAGCCGGGCTATCGGTGCCCCGGGCATGACCATCTGGCCCGGTTTGACCATGACTTCGTCGATCACTCCGGATATCGGAGCTTTTACCCGGGTCATGTCCCACTGTTCCTTCGTGGTGGAGATCCTTTTCTCCAGCGACTCTTTATTGTTTTTGGCGCTGAGATACTGGACTTCGGTGCCGATATTCTGGTCCCAGAGTGCCTTTTGTTTTTGATAGAGGTCCGTGGCAAACTGGAGTTGTTGCTCGAGTTCTGCCAGCCCTTGTTTGAGCAGGGCGTCATCTAGGGTGAGCACGGTTTGACCGGCCTGAATTTGATCCCCGGTTTTGATCATGATATTTTCCGCGGTACCGGCCATCTTGGCATTGATATACAATTCCTGGTCTGCAAGCACCGATCCCTGGAGGTCGATATAGTTTCTGAAAAGAGTCTGGGGAAAAACCCTGACTCCGACATTTTTAGACTTTTCTTCCCTGCCTTCAGGAAAGAGCTCCAGCTCAAGCGCAGCCGCTTCTTTTTCGAGGCTGGTGATCTGGTTTTTGAGTTCAGTGAGTCGTGTTTGTTTGTCCATGGCTGCCGTGGAGCCGGGTTTGGATGAACAGGATGTCCCCAAAATCGCCAGGAAAAAGAATCCTGAAAGAATGGCGGTTATTTTTTTCATGACAGAGAGTTGATTTGAAGTTAGATGGTTTTATTTTCCAAGGGCCTTATCCAGGTCTGTTTTGGCCACAAGCATATTATAAAGCGCATTGATATAAGCGCCCTGGGCCTGGAGGAAGGCGGTTTCGGCCTGGTTGATCTCGAGGCTGGAACCGATGCCTCCTTTAAATTTCAGCTGGGCCTGGTCATAAATTTTTTGGGCCAGGTCCAGGTTGCGTTTGCTGCCGTCAAGGCTGGTGCGGGCATTGTCAAACTGAATCCGCGCGGTGCTCACTTCCAGGTTCATGGCCCTTTCAAATTCGTTCATCTGGAGCCGGAGTTTGTCGAGTTCCACATTGGCTCTCTGGTACCTGGCCTTGCGGTTGAAGCCGTCGAAGATAGGCAGGTTGAGTTTAAAGCCGGCAATGGAACTGGGAAACCATTGGGTCTGATCCTTATCCAGGAGATTGTTTGACTGGGATCCGTAGGATACATTGGCAAAACCCGTAACCACTGGGTAAGCGCTGAGTTTGATGGTTTGCATCCTGATCTTACTCAGTTCCTCTGCCATTTGCATGGACCGGTATTCCGGGCGCTGTTCAGGACGGATGGCGGACAAAAGGTCTGCATTGTCGATTTTCATCCGGTCTGCCAGGATATCCAGGTTTTCAGTGAGGAGGATCGTTTCTCCAAAAGGGAAACCCATATGCATCCTGAGCACGTTGAGTGTGATCTCCGTCATCCGGCTGGCTTTTTCAGCTTCCAGCTGCATGGTTCGAAGGCTGAGCGAAAGACGGTCGACATCCAGTTGTTCTACAAAACCCTGTTTTCGGATGGCTTCGGTCTCTTTGACAATTTTATCCAGGGTGACGATGTTTTGGTCCAGGATGGATTTGCTGCGGTTTGCGATCAAGGCGCCGAGGTAGGCTTTGGAGACAGACTGCCGGATGGTGATATCGGAAACCGAATTTTGACGGGTGACCAGTTCCTTATAAAGCCTGGATGCTTTCAGGCCTACAAAAAAGGACGGGTCATAGAGGATGGTATTCATGGCCAGGGCTCCGGAAAGGGAGTTGGAAAGGCCGAAACGGGCCGGGATGCCGCCACCCTTGGGATCTTCGACCAGGTTGCTGTCCAATAAGTTGTAATGGACGAGACGATTGTCAATGGTCGGACTTAGAAAATCCGGTAAAATGGTGGTGGGTATGGCAAAATAATGGGAAAAGTCAATGGTGGCATTGACTTTTGGGATTCCGATGGATTTGTATTCCATGAGCTGTGCATCGGCGTCAACCAGGTTGAGTTGGTTTTGTTTGACCTGGGCGCTGTTTTTAAGTGCGTATTGCACCGCTTCTTCGAGTGAAAAACTGTTTTGGCCCTGCAGGGGAGGGCCTGCCCTGAGGAGCAAGAGAAAGAAAAGGAAGTTAAGCAGTCTCGTTTTCATAAAATGGGGTTATCCAATTTTTTAATATAATTCTGGCACAATTCCCAGCCTTTGGGGGTGGTGATGCCGCCCAGGTGATACCGGATGGTTTCTTTGAAAACTTTTTCCGGAGAAAAAAGGTGAGCGGGAAAGATGGTGTCGTCGATGATGGTCGCGCTGAGGGTCACATAATTTTTGGCGATGATGTCCACGGCAAGCTCCTCCCGGTAATACCCCTGGGCAATTCCGTCCTTCAGGTTTTGCCGAATGACCTGCAGGATATGTTCCTGGTTGAGTTTGTCCAGTTTTTTCCAGGACTCCCAATAATATTTTCGGATTTCATAGGCGGTATTGGGAGATACCTGCCGCAGCATCAGGATCACATGCTGGGCGATCAGGATCATTTCTTCGACTGCGTTGGAGGCATTGGACCGGATGAGGGCGAGCGCTTTTTTTTCTTCCCGGATGTGGAGATGCACCATCTGTTCGATCAGGGCCGCCTTGTTGGGCACCTTTTCGTAAAGGGTCTTTTTGGAAATACCCAGCCCTTTGGCAAGGTCATCCATGGTGGTTGATTTGATGCCGCAGCGAATAAAAAGACTTTTGGCCCTGAGTAGAATTTCGGAAGACAGATCCATAATAAAAACGGCGCAAAAATAATATGAATATTCATAGGAAACCCGGATGGTTTAAAAAGTTTCCTGAACAGGGGCGGTCGATGGACGAAGTGGGATGATTGGCGGACGAATGCGGGGTAATCCAAGACGAAAGGGTCAAGGGTCAAGGTAAATGGTCAACGGTAAGGGAGCATAATTGCCTGGGAGTTCAAGCTTGATCTCTGACCTGAAGGGTTTCGGAGTCCGGAGTTGGTTACAGAATGGAATGGATCGAAATCATAGGCTCCGTCACCGGGCACCGAATAAATCGTATCCTGATTCCCCCGGACGAATTACTTTTGTGCCAAATCACAGAATCCAGATATGAAACTTCAATCAAAAACAATCTTCTCTTTATTGGCCATATCTATATATGTCATGGCCTGCCAGGGTAAAAAATCGGATGGCCAGGATTCAGCCGCAACTGCTGCTGAACCTGCCCCTGCTGCACCGGCCTCCACGGCCGAAGGCAAAAAAATATTTGAAACCTATTGCATTCTCTGTCATGGTGCGGATGGTAAACTGGGTCTCAATGGATCAAAGGATCTCTCGATTTCTGTCCTCCCCATTGAAGAAAAAATCAACCAGGTGACCAATGGAAAAAACCTCATGACCCCCTTTAAGGAAATCCTCACAGAAGACCAGATCAAGGCGGTGGTAGCCTATACCGAAGAGCTCAAAGTAAAATAATGCCTGCAAGGACCTATCACGTCTTAGGTTTATTGTCCGGCTCTTCCCTGGACGGCACGGATGTCGCCCTTTGCAAATTTGTAATCGACCGGGATGTTCCCGGCCTGGTCCCGGAGTGGAATATCGCTGAAGCGACGACCATCCCCTATCCGGATGAATGGATTAAAAGATTAAAATCTCTTCCGGCGGCCACTGCCCGGGACCTGGTGCTCGCAGATACCGACCTGGGCCATTATTATGGTGCCCTCTCCCGTGATTTTATTCAAAAGCACGGTCTCCGCGCAGACCTGATCGTTTCCCATGGCCACACTATTTTCCATTTTCCCGAACAAAAAACCACGACCCAAATTGGGGATGGCGCCGCCATAACCGCAGAGACCGGAATCGATACAGTCACACAGCTCCGGGGCATGGATGTGGCTTTCGGCGCTCAGGGCGCTCCCCTGGCACCCCTGGGAGATAAATATATGTATCCGGGTTATTCCTTTTATCTCAACCTGGGAGGCATTGCCAACCTGACGACCACTGCGGAAGGTGTATATATTGCCTTTGATATTTGCCCCTGCAACCAGGTTCTCAATGCCCTCGCGGGCGAAGCCGGCATGCCTTTTGACCGGGATGGCGGCCTGGCAGCCTCGGGCAGGATTTCACCCGATTTGTTGAAACTCTTCCAATCCGATGAATACCTTTCCAGGCCCTATCCCAAATCCCTGGACAATTCCTGGGTGACGGATTACCATGTGGATCCTTCCCTTGATTTTAAGGCCCCGGTTGAAGAC
The DNA here is from genome assembly GCA_964405735.1 of uncultured Saprospiraceae bacterium. Classification (GTDB taxonomy): domain Bacteria; phylum Bacteroidota; class Bacteroidia; order Chitinophagales; family Saprospiraceae; genus JADJLQ01. Next base: position 11,873 of record CAYOPD010000114.1, read on the forward strand.
AAACTGCATACAGCGGTTGAGTTTATTGCCATGGAAATTGCCAGGGCCTGTGCCCTTTTTACAATTCAACCCGCCGGCCGGAAACCCACCTTGTTTATAACCGGCGGAGGGGCCCTGAATCATTACCTCGTTTCCAGGATTCAGTCGCTGACTGGGGAAGTCGAGGTGGTATTGCCCTCCCGCACCATTATTGAATTTAAGGAGGTGTCGTTCATTGCCTTGGCCGGTTTGTTCCGGTGCCTTCGAATACCCAATCTCTTTGCATCCGTCACGGGGGCTCCGGGGGATACCATTAATGGAGCCTTATACACCAATCAACCGACTTCACCCTGGTCATGAATAGAAAGGTGCTCGTGACCGGAGCCACCGGATTTATCGGACACTATATCGTCCGTCATCTCCTGGCTTCGGGTTATGCAGTATCTGTTCTGGTCCGCCCGGCGCGCCTGGCACAAGCGACTCTGCATGCTTTCAGCTCCGAAACAAAAATATTCGAAGGAGACCTTTTGGATCCCGATTCGCTGGAGGCCGCCTTCCGGGGACAGGACGCCGTAGTCCATGCCGCGGCTCTCGTAAGTTTCAGGCCGGAGGACAAAACCCGCCTGGCCCGGATCAATGTCGAAGGCACGGCCCATGTAGTCAATACCTGCCTGGATCAGCACATTCCCCACCTCGTGCACATCAGTTCGATCGCGGCGCTGGGCGGACAACCTGGGCAGGAATGGTTTGATGAAACAACTACCTGGGTAAAAAATAAAAGGCACACCCCCTATGCTGAAACCAAATACCAGGCTGAATTGGAAGTATGGCGGGGAAAAGCAGAAGGACTGAATGTCTCCATCCTGAGTCCCTCACTCGTCATTGGCCCCTGGTTTCAAGGCCACCATTCCATGAAAATCTTTTCCCACCACCTGCCTTTTTACCCGTCGGGTGGCAATGGCCTGGTCGATGTCCGGGATGTCGCGGAAGCCGTACGCTCCTGCCTGGAGCTCAAGATATATAATGAAAGAATCATTCTTAACGGGCACAACCTCAGTTATAAAGAAATGCTCGACAGGTTAGCTTTGCATAAAGGTGAAAAAGGGCCTTCCATTGCCCTGCCCAGAAGCCTGGCGATGGCCGGAGGTTGGATGATCGGCCTTCTAAACCGGATCACAGGCCGCAAAACCGTCTTCCACCCGCGCATCTTACACTCCGTTTTTTCGAAAGTTGGCTTTGATAATTCAAAATCCATTGAACTGCTCGGTTTGAAATACAGGCCGGTGGACGAAAGTATTTTTGCTGTTTTGCAGGGCTTCAACGGCAATAACGGTTAAGGGTCAAAGGAGAAAAGGAGGAAGGGAGGAATGGAGGAAGGGAGGAAGGGAAACTCATAACTCAAAGCTCATTGCTCCAACCCCGGTATCACTATATTATCCGCTTCCGTTTTTCGCATCTGGATCTTGGTGAAGG
>CAYOPD010000115.1:0-13281 GCA_964405735.1 uncultured Saprospiraceae bacterium
AACGGTATCCTTACAACCATTTCCATCGGTTACGGTCAGGACATAGTTGCCGGCCGTGTTAATATAAATCATTGGTGCACTGCTTCCGGTTGACCATAAAAAACTCAGGCCTCCACCTGCCGTCAAGGCCACGGAATCCATGGGGCAAAATCCGTCATTACCGGAAATTTCCGCAAAGGGCGGCGCATAAAAAGAGGTGAACTCAGTGGCTCCGCCTTGACATCCGTCCACATTGGTTACCGTCACGGAATACATGCCTGCATTCTGTACTATAATGGTGTCGGTGACAGCGCCGTTTGACCACAAATAGGAAGTAAAACCCGGACCTGCATCCAGGACTGTTGAATCACCCGGGCAAAAAAGCAAGGCGCCGGTAATCACAGGCGCAGGATTATTGCCAGAGGTAACGGTGATCGTATCAGAAGCCATACATCCATTGGTATCGGTGACTTTTACCGAATAGACTCCCGGCGCATAAACAAAAATGGAATCTGACGTTGCTGTTGTAGACCAAAAATAAGAGCCGAACCCGCTCCCGGCTTTCAGGAGCACTGAAAGGTTGGGGCAAATCACAGTTGGTCCGGTAATGGATACCGCCGGAAGGCTATATGTGGAAACAGAGATTGAATCTGCAGTGATTCCACAACCCGTGCCGTCGTTGTACATAACCCAATAAAGGCCTCCCGATTTCACATAAATGCTATCGGCGGTCGATCCCGTACTCCATAAATTTCCACCCAGCTGGCTGGATTTGAGGACAACACTATCTCCTGGACAAAAAATCGTGTCGCTGGTCGTGATGACTGGGGTCACGGGTACGGGGGTCACGACAGTCACACTATCCATGAACATACAACCGTTGGCATCTGTGGTAGTCAATTTATATACACCAGGCGAATTCACCACCAATGTATCGTCCGTACTTCCTCCCGTCCATAAAATACTTGAGAATAACCCAGGTGTTGTAATTCTGCCTATGCAAACAGCATCCACAGCACTAAAACCCGGTACGGTATCCATATTAAAAGTAATGCGAACCGATTTTACCTTGTAAGGAGTCAAATTGAAGGTAATCCGGTTTCGTCGCGCTTGCTGTGTATAAGGAGCGGCAATACCTGACCAGATCAAATGGCTTATGTCGCCGTCATCAATGAGATGTATGCTATCTACAGCACCTGGATTGAGGGTTTCAAAAATGTCTACAAAATTGATTGAATCTGGATTTGAAAAGCCTAATACAAGAAATTCTCTGCTGGTATCTATTGCACTAAACCAAGCTTCCGGTTGGGAACCATATGCAGGATAAACATTTGGAGGCCCGAGGGCTTCACGGGCACTGTATTGATTGGCGGAATATTGCGAACTGTAGGCAATGACACTATCTGCATACCGCGCCAGTATACTGGACGCAACTAGGGTATCCGAAGTACCAGGACATAAATAGAGATCCCCTGTAATGGCCGGGCTGGGAACACCCGGGACCAATACCGCACGTATCATTAATCTGCCTGGGTAAGGTTGGTGCCAAAGGCTGTCGGCAGTAATGGTTCCCCTGTAAAAGGCGCTGTCCCTTATTCGGCCTCCGTCCCATTGCACTCCTACCGGGAAGAATCCTTCAGGGCTTGAGAGCTGGGCCAAACCGATATAATAATCCTCATTCATCAATACAATGGTATCATTGAAATAGAAAGTATAATATGCATTCACCTGGGTAGAATCCGGAGTGAAGACAGAAGATTGGGCCAGGATATTGGCAGTGTCCAGTAGGACGGCATAAACCGGGTGTCCTACGGAGGATTGACTTAGAAAAACCTGGACCGAATTAATGGTGCCACACCCTTCCATCCGGTGGCGGCTCAGGGTAAGCCCTGCGGCGGTATCTGTGCCTGCCTGAGTGATGGCTTCTGATCCATCTTCATAGGAAACGGTGAATCGAGTGACCATTTGTAAATAATGATTACGGTTGTTGTTTAAAACGTCCTCATTGGGCTGCGCAGGCACCGTGATAAGAATGGAATCGGTCTCCAGCAATGAAGGGGACCATCCTGTAAATTCAACCAGTCCAATGGTGTCCGGCCCAACCAGGATATTTTGTGTATTGGTATACCGGATGGTGTTGGAGACTTGTTCTTTCACCGTAATGGTAACCGGATAGTTCGTTGCAGTTTGTGAATAATTGCGAATGACCGCGGAAACCGGGTACGAGGTATATTGCGGAGCATGCTTGCCTAATGCATAGACTGCCAATATTTCAACGCTGTCTGCCAGGGAAGGAGAACAAAACCGGGTTTCAGGCCTGAGATTGGTTGCATTTAAAATGGTGTCCAGGGCAGTGGCAGAGCTATCACCTGGGCTGATCAGGGATAAAATAAATTTCACCGAATCCTGCCCCATGGTCCCTTTCAAAACGGTATTTGCAGTTGTGGTAAGGGATGAATTGAAAGAGGACAAGGCCCCGGAAGCCCTTTCGTATTCCCAGGCCACATAAATGCCTTCCCCGGTATACTCTAATGTATCGATGCCCGTACCTTTAAAGAGTATGTAATAAGGGCCTATGGTATCCGGTATGCAAATGCTGTCGTTGTGTACCAGGCTCATAGGACCTATTGCGTTTGTCCACTTGATGAAGTCCCTGGCACGGTACCGGATCTCATATGAGGTGGCGCCGGGTACACTGTCCCAAAAAAACTTGGCAGTAGTGGAACCGATACTATCCGTAGAAAAATATTCAGGTGCATAACACACAACGGAGCCCGTGGTTTGAAATAGACTGCCGGGGACGTAAACACCTGCGTTGTCCATTCCACAATTGGACCTCACCTGCCATTCGTATTGGGTGCCGGGTACTAAGCCAGAGGTGATGGTTACTGAATCGGTAAAAGCGAAAGTGGTATTCCAGGAGTATGAGCCCAGCCTTCTGAATCTCACCGTGTAGTAGGTTACTCCCGCAGCCCCTGTCCATTTTAGTTTGGCTGTGGTATCGGATACCATCCCGTTCATCAACAAGGTGGGTTCGTTGCAGGCATCTGTATTTTCAGTGATAAATTCCGAATATTCGAATACTGAGGAATCGGAAGCACACCGTGTTTTCACGCGCCATTGATATGATGTTTTTGCCAACAGGCTGCTTATGGAAATGGATTCGGAAATGGCGCTATCCCTTATCCAGGGACCCGTATTGGCCTGTCTGTACTCGATATAAAATTTAACGGCGCCGGCTAATGGGGCGACCCATTGAAGGGTGGCTCCGGATGAACCGATGTTTGAAACCCGCAAATGGGTTGGAGGCCGGCAGGCATCCAGGTCAATATTGCCAAATGCATTCGTGGGAGAAAACGGGGAACAGTTGGTCCTGACTTGCCATTCGTAATTTCCAGGAAATATCGGGCTGGCCAAATACGAATTCGTCGTTATTCCGGAGACCACGGTCCAGGTGGTATCGACCCTGCTTACCGAGTCCGTGGTGTTTTGAAGATAGATTTTAAATTTTCCTTTGGTGGTATCGCTTTGGGCCGCTCCAATAGTAAATCCAATACAATTGATCGTATCATTCATCATCAAGCCGCTGGATTTCATTTCCTTCGGGGTGATCAGGTAAAATCCTCTTTGGTAACGGTATGCTCCCTGGGGTGCAACCGATTGTGCCCCGCTTCCATCGGTTGGCAATACAACGGTATTATTTTGAGCGTGCAACAATCCAGCTGAGAGCAGGCAAGCTGAAACGATCAATTTTAATATCAGGTCTGGATATTTTTTCATATACTGTATATGTGTGGCTCTGGCTTCATAAAAAGTCTGGATTGCCAATATTATTCACGCGGCCTGAGTTTTTCAAATTGTTTTGCCATTTCCGTTTTTATCCTTTTCTGGGCTTCATTTAAAATCATGGTTTTGTATTGCGGATCGGATTTCATCCGCTTCCAAAGATCACTTGAATTAAGGTCTACGCCTTTCCCGGCAGCTAGTTTTTCGGCTTTATCCAACAGATCGGACAATTGTTCTGATTTGATCTCAAATTGACTGAAATCGAAAGAGGACATATTTGTTGCAGGCCCCCCCCCGGAAGAAGCGGGTTTTATAACCGGTACGACCTCGTTTTCAATCTGGAATTGGGCTGGGCTCATTGCCTCCCTGTATCCCGGGACCAGGTTAGCCACGATCAGGTTTCGTTTATTAAATTTTTCTTTAAGCTCCCGGATTTTGTTTTTTTGTCCAATGACCACTTTGTTGATGTCCGAACCGTTCAGGCCAATAGCAACGTTTACGAGATCGTAGATGTGGTTGGATGAAGGGGACCAGGCAGTACCTACAATTCTGGCATAATCTTCGGTTTTCAGATCGGCTGGAGAAATGGCCCTACCCAATCCATCATTATTCCCGGACGGGACGATATAATCGCCGGCTTCCACCTTGCCAAGGACATGGACTGGCACCTGACCTAAAAAGGCAACTTTTTCAAAGTTCAATTCTTTGTCTTTTTCAGGCATGTTCCCCAACACAATGGGTTGGGTAGAAATTACCATTAACCTGTCTGATCCAACCAGGTGTTTGGAGATTTTACCATTTTTCATTCCAACAATATGTCCCGGCAGGAAGACTTCGGAAGGATCAGCCTTTGGCAGCCATTCCGCGTAATCTCCTGATCCGGATTCATAAGTCACACCGACACGCGCCTGTTTATAATCGATGTAATCTGACCGTCTTAATACTGTGACAATTATGGCATCTGTCGCAGCAATGACTCCTACGGTATAGGTAGCAACATCCAAAATCGCTTTGACGATAAAGGAAATGATTGGCGCGCAGGTCATTACGCCGAGGCCATAACATCCGGTAACAGATCCAATGGTTGCCCCCAGATAATAAATGGCTACTGCAAGGCTGCCCACAGCTATCGCCTCTGCGATAACTGCCGCCAGGATGGAAGCCTCCAGTTTATCGATTTCCCTCTTGTATGTCTCATTGTTCATGTATTCATTAACATTCTCACCTTCAATTCTTCCAACTACTCCCGCCGATCCGCTGCTGTTTCTGAATTCTACGAAATTATTTGCATTTCCGGGGGCTGAATTGTTGACCCTGATGCTGATCCCGTTTTGATTGCCCGTATTGGTAAAATTTGCAACAAAAGCATTGGAGCTGTTCACGTTTAACAGGCTATCCATAATGGCCGCCCCTGCCACTTGAAGGTTGTTCGAAAAAGAGCCAGTACCGGTGACATTCAAATTTTTTCTGATGCCGACACCTCCCATGACTTTCAAGGCCCCTGTTGTAATGCCGATGGATTCGGTCGTGTCCTTAATGGTGGTCATTCCTCCAATCATTGCCGCCCCGCCCACATTCAGATTCAATCCTATCCCCACTCCTCCCGAGACTTTTAATGCGCCGGTGGAAGTACTGGTAGATTGAGTTAAATCCTGGATGGATACAGCGCCTCCAAAAACCGCCGGTCCTCCGAATTTTGCAATTCCTCCGATATAAAGGTTTTCCTTGATATAAGTTCCTCCTCCCACCTGCAAAGACCCTGTCGGCATAGCCCCGGACGTATCCGTCTGATGCATCGAAACAATCTTGAGTTTTTCATTAAAGATGGCATCCTTGTCTACCTCAAGGGTGCCTGTCAGAGAAGTTGGAGCCATCTCATTGACAAACAAGGCGTCATTTAGGTCGGTTACCGAATCGACCTGAAGGGTCCCGGTAAACTTGACGGGACTCATCAAATTCACGGTAAGGCTGTCGTTGAGGTCAGTTGGGCCATGGACCTCGAGCGTTGAATTCAAATCGGTTTCCAGGTTTACCGTAAGGCGGCCCGAAAGCAGGGTGGGACTCATGCTCTCCACAGTAAAGGAACCATGGTTTAGCGTGGATCCGGTTGTAGTGTTAAGCAATACATTCTTTTTAGCAATCAGGGAATCTCCGATGGTTGCATTTAACGGTACACCGAGATTCAACCCGACATTCAGGTTTTTTCCGACTTCGAAATTGAGTTTAGTTACAATGTCCCCTCCCTTTAAGATCCGGAGCCTCTCCACATTGTCCGTGATCAGAAACAAATCGACCAGATCCGTAGTCCCCATTGAATTGGTGTGGTATAAATTACCACTTTGGTTTGTATTGAAATTTCCCAGGACCGACCAAAACAGGGACTCCACCCCAGGTGGAGCAAACGCCGAGGTCTGAGATATGGTCTTTTCGGTTAGGGAAGAGGCAGTTCCCGCGTGAATGGCATAGGGCACAGCCAATAATTTATTGTTGCTGACGGTTGCAAATCCGGTTTGTCCGCGTTCTTTGATTTTAACCTCCATCCAGATATTGATATCATTCCAGGGAATGAGTCCAAATGCACCCTGTTCCCGCACACCCTCGCCAATGGATAAGGTGAAAAAACCGGAAGGAGCAGTTACCACTTCATGGATTTCACTGTAATAATCTGCACGCTGCTGGCCTTCGTAACCAAACAAGAATACCTTTAACGTTATTTTCTGGCTCGGAATAACCTCTCCTTTGAGGTTGCGTGCAACAGCCTGGTAGTTCATTCCTTTGGGTATGATCTGTGCGTGGCCGGCAACCAGGATAGCAAGCAAAAGGAAAGTTGCGCTCAACAGCCTTTTCATGGACCGGTTGATTGAATTGAATTGTACCATTATTGACGGGGCTTTAGCTTATCCAATTGAATCTCGATTTCTTTCGTGTACGCTTTCTGAATGTCTTTGATCACCTGATCCATATAGGCTGGCTCTGATTTAATCCGGCTCCAGAAGGGGTTAGATTCTAGGTTGCCGCCGTTTTCCAAAATTGTTTTTTCTGCCTGATTCAACAAATCCTTAATCTGGCTGCCGGAAATTTCATAGATATTAAATCCTCCGGTATTTAAAGACGCGGTCAGTTGCTGGGATATGCCCGGAACCAGCATTTGTGGATTTAATCCCGATGAATTAACGGATGAGGGCTGTGGCTTTCCCTGCAACCAGAGGGATAAAACTTCATTGGATTTTTGAAAGCCTGATGTCAGTTCTTTGATTCCTTGCTGATTTTCAGCTACCATGTTACTGATTTCCCCACCCTCCAATCCTACTGCCACATTGATCATATCATAGACATCATTTTTGGAATCCGACCAAGCCGTTCCCACTATTTTTGTAAAATCCTCCGGGGTCATTTCCGCAGGGGATACCGCCCGGCCCGTGCCGTCATTCTTACCCGAAGGCAGAATATAATCTCCTGCCCTTGCCTTGCCCAGAACATGTACCGGAACCTGGCCCATAAATGCCACTTTTTCATAAGCACCTTCTTGTCCCTGTTTTGGGGTATTGCCCAGGACAATGGGTTTGGTGGAAATCACCATATATTTACCTGCACCGCTCAGATCTTTGCTTATCCGCCCTTTGCTCAGCCCTACAATATGCCCTGGCAGCATTTTTTCCTCCGGATCCGATTTCTTCAACCACTCTGCATAATCCCCTGCACCCGATTCATAGGTGACTCCGATATGAGAGGCCTTATAATTGACAAATTCTGTTTTTCTCGCTTTTGCCGCATCCAGACCTACCACTGCATTTGCCAAAGCAATGCTTCTCGCCGCTACATCCAGTGCCGCCGCAACAATCATGGAAATGATGGGGGCCGCAACACAAACACCCAAACCGGCGCAAACTGTAGTAGAGGCGGCGGCGGCTATCACACCAGCGACGGCTGATGCAAGCCGGATGGCATTCGAGGTCACAGTCAATTCAGCAAGATATATGTTCATGTCAAGTGCATCCCTGTCGAGAATGTATTTGGGATTTAATGTATACTCGTTGGCATTCTCTCCTTCAATCCGGCCAACCACCGATCCGGCATTATTCTGAAATTCCACAAAATGATTGGCATTTCCGGGCGCGGGGTTATTGATTTTTATACTTATCCCATGCTGATTGCTTGAATTTGTAAAATGAGCGATGAAATCGCCTGCATGCTCAACCAATAACGTATTGTTAATCGTAGTAAGTCCTGCTACCTGCAGGGCATTTGAAAAAGAAACCGCTCCTCCCACATAAAGTCTTTTAGCAATACCAACCCCTCCGAATACTTTTAGCGCCCCCGTGGAATCATTCAGGGACTGGCTGATATCCTTTACCGTCATCATTCCAGCAATCATGGCGCCTCCTCCAACATTCAGATTCAGACCGATTCCTGTACCTCCTGACACTATTAATGCTCCGCTTGATGGGCTGGTGGATTGAGTCTGGTCCTGAATGCTAACAGCTCCGGCAAAAGTCACCGGGCCACCAAATTTTGCTACCCCCCCTATGTATAAATTGCCGTTTATATGTGCGCCACCGCCCACTTGCAAAGATCCTGTAGGCATTATGCCTGAGGTATCCGTGGAATGCATGGACAAAATTTTAATTTTTTCATTAAACGTAGCGTCCTTATCCACCCGCAGCGTTCCTGACAGCAAAGTTGGACTCATATTATTTACGTTCAGCGCATTATTGAGATTGGTCGTGGAATCTACCCGCAGGGTACCCGTCAGGTAAGCCGGGCTCATGTTATTTACAAAAAAACGCGCATTCACGTCCGTGGCTCCGTCCACATTTAGCGTCGATTGCAAAGCCGTGGCCTGGTCTACAACAAGATTACCGGTCAGGTGAGTGGGGCTTTGATTCAAAACGCTGAATGGGCCATAATTGATGGTGGATCCCCCCAGGGTATTAAGCAATACATTCTTTTGAACAACGAGGGAATCTCCAATGGTTGTATTCAGTCCGGTAAACAGGTTCTGGCCTACTTTGAGGTTTTTACCGATTTCGAAATTCAATTTGGTAATGATCTCTCCAGTCGCTAAAATGCGAAGTCTTTCCTTGTTGTCCGTAATCATGATCAGGTCCACAAGATCTGTCGTACCGAGGCCATTCAGGTCAGCGTTGGTCATCGCATTTCCAAACACTGACCATATGGTGGAAACCACTCCGGGCTCCGGGGGAGTGTTGGCGGAAACCGGGTTGTTTTGCTTTTCTACAAGTCGGCTGGCAGTGGCAGCGTGCATGGCATAAGGCACAGCCAGCAGTTTGTTGTTGCTGACCATTGAAAATCCGTTTGTCCCTTTATCTTTAAGAGAAACTTCCAGCCAGATGTTTTCGGTATTCCAGGGGATGAGACCGAATTCACCCTGATCTTTTTCCCCCTCTCCAATGATCAGGTTAAACAATCCACGGACATTGGTTGGCACTTCATGGATTTCGCTGTAGTAGTTTGTGCGCACCGCATCTCCATTGCCAATCAGGCTAATTCTTAAGCTGATGGTCTGATTGGAAATGATTTCACCCTTTGTATTCCTGGCAACGGCCTGATAGTTCATGCCTTTGGGAATCACCTGGGCAAAGGCCGTAGTGGCAAGGCTTAACAGGAATATCATTTTAAAACAAATCCTGGTCATCGGGATGAAATGTTCTTTTGAATGAATGGATTTTCCATGGCTTTTCTTTTGTAATTTAAGTTCCTGCAACATAATAGGACCAGGTTACCTGAGCTTTAATTTTTCCATTTGGTTTTGAAATTCCTTTCTGTAAACGCTTTGAACTTCTGAGATCAATTGATTTTTATATTCCGGTTCGTTCTGCAATTTCATCCAGAATTCACTTGCTTCAGGGTTTCCTCCATGGTCTACAAATGACTTTTTAGCCAGGTTTAACAAGTCCATAACCTGGCTGCCGGACATTTCAGACAATTGATTTATGATGTTACCCTGTCCTGCCATCGGGATTCCCTTTGGGTCGATGAGAACTGTCTCATTCTTTTCGACTGTTTCCTTAAACCCGGGAATATTCCGGATGAGCCATTCATTGGATTCATCGAATTCCTTTTCAAGTTCCCGGATCATTTGCTCCTGTTCAATTACCAATTTGCTGATATCCCCATTGTTTAAACCAATCGCTGCATGAATCAAATTGTAGGATTGGCTGTCAGAAGAAGACCAGGCAACACCGACGATTCTCCCGTAATCTTCCGCCTGCATCCGGGAGGGTGCAACTGCTTTGCCCATGCCGTCATTTCTACCCGAAGGAAGGATATAATCGCCGGCCTGGACTTTTCCCGTCACAAATACGGGTACCTGGCCCAGAAAGGCAACCTTTTCATATTCCTTTTGCCGGCTTTGTTCTGGCATGTTTCCCAAAACAATGGGTTTTGTTGAAATCACTAAAAATTTATTGGCTCCCTCCGTGATTTTTGAAATTTTACCTTTTTGCAACCCTACAATGTATCCAGGCAAAAAAGTTTCCTTTGAATCAGCCTTCATTAACCATTCGGCATAATCGCCTGAGCCCGATTCATAAGTTACCCCGATTCGGGCAGCTTTATAGGCTAAAAATTTATCTTTATTGTTGTTTGCCGTATTCAATCCTACCGCCGACCCCACTACGCCAGCCGCTGCCAGGCCCGCTTTTATAACCGAGCCCAGGATCAAAGGAATAATCGGGTTGGTAAAACATACTCCAAAACCAATACATATGGTCGTCGAAGTAGCCGCCGCTACCACACCTACCAAAGCCATTGCTAAATCTACTGCCGCGGTGGCTACCGTCAACTGGGCCTGTAAAATGGCCGTATTGTAAATTTCCAGTTCCCTTAAATAATTGGGGTTTTGCATGTATTCCGATGCATTCTCCCCTTCGATCCGCCCAACGACCCCGCTGCTGGCGTTTCTGAACTCCATAAAATTATTCGCATGGCCCGGTGCACTGTTGTTGATCTGGATGCTGATCCCGTTTGCATTCGACTCATTTCGGAATTGGACTATAAAATTTCCTGAATTAATCACAGTAAGGGTATTGTTCAAGGTCGATACCCCCTTAACATACAAGGTGTTTCCCAGGTAAGAGACATCCCCCACATTCAATCTTTTTGCTATACCTACTCCACCGAATATTTTAAGCGCGCCGGTGGAGTCATTATAGGCCTGTGTTGAATCCTTGATGGTCATCATATTGGCTATCATTGCGGTGCCTCCCACATTCAGATTAAGCCCGATGCCCACTCCGCCTGATACTTTTAAGGCTCCCGTGGAAGGACTGGTAGACTGGGTCAGATCGGTGATGCTGACCGCTGCACCAAATCCGACAGGGCCGCCAAATTTTGCTACTCCTCCGATGTATAAATTTTTCCTGATATAGGCCCCACCGCCTACTTGCAACGAACCGCTTGGCAATGCGCCTGTAGTCGTATCCGTCTCGTGCATGGAGAGAATTTTCACTTTTTCTACAAAAGTGGCATCCTTGTCTACCTGCAGGGTGCCTGTCAATGAGGTTGGGCTCATGTTATTGACATTCAGGGCATCATTCAGGTTGGTGGTGGAATCCACGGTCAGCGTGCCCGTCAATAAGGTCGGGCTCATTTTGGTTACATATAGTCTTCCGTTTAAATTAGTAGAACGTGTTACATTCAGGGTGGTGTTCAATTCAGTGGCCTTATCCACCGTAAGCGTCCCAGTGAATAAGGTTGGGCTTAAGCCCGCTACCGTGAAGGGTCCGAAGTTAAAGGTGGATCCCCCAATCGCATTGAATATTACATTCTGTTTTACAATCAAAGAATCCCCGATACAGGCACTGCCTACCACATAAAGGTTTTGCCCGATGTTCAGATTTTGCCCGATTTCAAAATTGAGTTTGGTCCGGATGTCCCCACCAGCCAAAATCCTAAGCCTTTCTTTGTTATCCGTGATCATGACCAGGTCGACAAAATCCGTTGTCCCCAGGGAATTGAGCCGGAAAATATTGCCGCTGGCATCCGTTTTGGCATTTCCCAATACTGACCAGTCGGTGGAAATCACACCGGGTTCCGGGGGTGCGAAACTGGAAGTCTGGATATCCTGTATTTTGGCCAGGTGGTTTGCGGTCACGGCATGAATGGCATAGGGTACCGCCATCAATTTACTGCTGCTGATGGTGGAGAATCCGTTTTGCTCCTTGTTTTGAATAGCGACTTCCATCCAGATGTTTTCGGTGTTCCAGGGAATCAACCCATATTCACCTTTTTCTTTTAAGCCTTCGCCAATGATCAGATTAAATAGTCCGAGGGTATTGGTCTTTACCTCATGTATTTCGTTGTAATAATCGGTTCGCAGTTCACCGGAATGACCAAACAGGGAGATTTTTAACCGGATGGGCTTATCGGCCAAGACCTCCCCTTCTGCATTTCGAGCCACAGCCTGATAATTCATACCCTTAGGGACCTGCTGGGCATTTATTAAAACCACCAGGAAAAATTGGTATAACAGGATAAGACAAAACTTTTTCATTCGCAAAACGGCTTGTAATAAACTTCTATAGTTTAATGATTTTGAATGAATCGATGCGGTAACCTTTTGTATTCATCACAGAAAGCAAATAAATGCCTTCCGGAATCAAGGCCAGTGGCATATTCCAAAAGGCGGTCCCAGCGGGCAATTGCTGTCCATGGACGACCCTGCCTGTAACATCCATCAGCTGTAAATTCAAATTTTCCTTAGGAGGGTTTTGAATGTGGAGGAAAAGATCTTCGTGGGCCGGATTGGGAAATATACGGATTGCGTAGGTCTGGTCCTTTGAGCCAAAAGCGCTTATATAGAGCAAGGGCTGATGGAATCCCTGGGTATACCACCGTTTTCCCAAGGTAACACTTTCAACAAAGCTCTCCCCGACCGTCCATTCCAGGCCGATTGCCTGAATGCTGTGGCTGCCTCCTGCGGCTCCCAGCACAGAAGGCTGTATCGGCGCAAGGGAATTTTGTGCAAAAGCGTTTAATTGGCCGGACAATACAAGCAAGGTCAATTTTATTAAAAAGATATAATGGTTCTGCTTCACGCTACATGTATTTAATAACTAAGAATCATTTTTTTTGTTATCATCCGATTCTCCAGTTCAAGGGAATAATAATACAGGCCAGCCCCCTTCAGATCAGTCCCTTTGACAAGTACTTCATTTATCCCCGACATACCCATTCCCTCTCGTATCCACACATTTCTGCCGGTCAAATCTGCAATCCGGAGCCTGTATTTTTCACCCTGATGCAAAACAAACCGGATCCGCGTAGAGGAATGAAAGGGATTGGGAAGGTTTTGAAGCAATAACCATTCTTTATTTGCCGGTGAGGCTCCTTGAATCCAGCCACGGGGAATATTCGAACCGGAGGATTGGGCAAGCGAAAAGCCTGCTGGTGCTTTGTTTTTTACAGTGGACAGGGTATCCGGACAGACATTTCCAATTCCATCCTGAATTTGTATATAAGTATTACAATAATCGAAGAGACCGGCTTCATCCC
>CAYOPD010000116.1:0-13099 GCA_964405735.1 uncultured Saprospiraceae bacterium
TCCACCTGGAGATCATCGTCGACCGGATGAGAAGGGAATTTGGGGTGGAATGCAACCAGGGTGCGCCGCAGGTCAACTACAAAGAAGCCCTTACCCGCACGGTAGCCCACCGGGAAAAACTCAAAAAACAAACCGGTGGATCCGGTCTGTTCGCGGATATCGAATTTGAAATCGGCCCGGCGGATGAAGAATTCCTTCAGAGCGAAGATTTTAAATCCGGCAAGACCAAAATGCAGTTTGTCAATGATATCGTCGGGGGCTCTATTCCCCGCGAATTGATACCACCGACCCAGAAAGGCTTCCTTTCCATGATGGAAAACGGAGTGCTGGCCGGATATGCCATTGACAGCATGAAAATCAGGATCTTTGATGGATCCACACATACGGTCGACTCCAAGCCGGTCGCTTTCGAGTTGTGCGCCAAGGAAGGTTTCCGTGCCGCAGCCCCCAAAGCAGGTCCGGTCATCCTCGAACCGATCATGAAACTGGAAGTGGTGACGCCGGAGGAATTTGTCGGCCCCGTAATCGGTGACCTCAACCGGAGAAGGGGCATGCCCAAAGGCCAGGAATTGCGCCCCGGTTCTGCCGTGGCCATCCAGGCCGATGTACCGTTATCCGAAATGTTCGGCTACGTCACCCAGTTGCGTACCATCACATCCGGCCGGGCCAGTTCGACCATGGAATTTTCACATTATGCCCAGGTGCCTTCCGGCATTGCCACGGAAGTCATTGACAAAGCAAAAGGAGCCGTGAAGGCTTGATAAAAGATATATTATTAAATTATTGAAATAGGGAAATGAATCAAAAAATTAGAATCAAACTCCGCTCTTATGACCATAACCTGGTCGATAAGTCGACGGAGAAGATCGTAAAGACGGTCCGCTCCAGCGGCGCTGTTGTTACCGGTCCGATTCCGCTGCCCTCCGAGAGAGAAGTTTATACCGTGTTGCGCTCGCCACACGTCAATAAAAAAGCTCGGGAGCAGTTCCAACTTCGGACCCACAAGCGCCTCATCGAAATCTACACCCCGACACAAAAGACGGTGGACGCGCTATCCAAATTAGAGCTCCCGTCTGGTGTTGATATCCAGGTGAAACTCACCTGATAGCAGGGTCTTTAATTGAATTAATTTTTTTGCCACGAGGGTACACGGGCATGATCCGCACGGGTATCCGGCAGGCAGATATTCTGTTAAAAATTAAAAACACTGAAAAGTGAACGGATTAATTGGAAAAAAAATAGGCATGACCAGCATCTATGATGATGCGGGGAAATACATTGCCTGTACCGTCGTCGAAGCCGGTCCGAATATAGTCACCCAGGTTAAGACGGATGACTCGGATGGTTATTTTGCCATGCAGCTCGGCTTTGGGGAAGCAAAACCCAAAAACACCAGCCAGCAGATGAAAGGGCATTTTGAGAAAGTCAAAACCTCTCCCAAACAAAAACTGGTCGAGTTCAGGGATTTTTCCCTGGCCAAGGCAGCCGGAGACAAAGTCACCGTCGAGGAGGTTTTTCAGCCGGGTGATACCGTTCACGCCGTAGGAACCTCCAAAGGAAAGGGATTCCAGGGTGTTGTGAAAAGACACGGATTTGGAGGGGTCGGCGAATTGACCCACGGCCAGCACGACCGTCAACGGGCTCCCGGATCGGTGGGTTCTTCCTCTTATCCCAGCAAGGTTTTTAAAGGCCTGAGAATGGCCGGCCGCACGGGCGGGGATCGGGTGAAAATGAGAAATCTTAAAGTCGTCAAAATATTTCCGGATCAGAATTTATTGGTCATTCGCGGAGCAATTCCCGGACACAATGGTTCTTATGTCATTATTGAAAAAAAGTAAGCCATGAAAGTATCAGTATTTAATACTCAGGGAGCTGACACCGGCAGGCAGGTCGAATTGCCCGATGCCATTTTTGGAATCGAGCCCAACAAACACGCCGTATGGCTTGATGTGAAATCCTACCTGGCCAATCAGCGCCAGGGTACCGCCGAGACCAAGGAAAGAAACCTGATCTCCGGCTCCACCCGCAAACTGCACAAACAGAAAGGCACCGGCGGATCCCGCAAAGGGGATATCAAAAACCCGGTCTTCCGTGGAGGAGGTACTATTTTTGGCCCCAATCCCAGGGATTACAGCGAAAAAGTAAACAAGAAAGTAAAAACCCTTGCCCGTAAATCGGTATTGTCCGACAAGGCAGCCCAGGGCAAAGTGATGGTGGTCGAGGACTTTTCTTTCGACAAACCGCGCACCAAAGAATTATCCGCAGTCCTGAAAAACCTAAAGGTGCTTGATAAAAAGGCCCTTTTTGTGATCCCGGATTACGACCAGGCCCTCATCCTTTCAGGCCGCAACCTGCCCAAAACCAGGCTGCTGCATGCCAGGGACCTCAATACCTATTCCATCCTGCACTCCAATGTACTGGTGGTGGCCGAAAGCGCCCTGCCCAGGCTGGAAGAAACCCTTTTATCCACCGCCAAATAAGCTGAACCATGGAAAAAAAGATCTTAATCCGGCCCGTCATCTCCGAGAAAGCTGAAAAACTCAGCAGCGCTCAACCCAGGTATACTTTCCTGGTCAACAAAGACGCCAATAAAGTCGAAATCCAGAAAGCGGTACAACAGTTTTATGGCGTTACCGTAAAAGACGTGAATACCCTGACCAACCCCGGAAAGAAAAAATCCAGGTCTACCAAGAGAAGGGTAAGCGTTGGGGTCAAACCTTCATACAAAAAAGCGGTCGTCACGCTGAATGAAGGGGACAGTATTAACATCTATGGTGAAATTTAATTAAAACAGGGTAAGTCATGCCAGTAAGAAAATTTAAACCAGTCACCCCGGGGACCCGCTTCAGGATCGCCAATACCTATACGGAAATCACCCACGATGTTCCGGAAAAAAGCCTGGTGAAGGCGCTGACCGATGTAGCTGGGAGGAACAACCAGGGCCGGATGACCATGCGTTACCGGGGCGGCGGGCACAAGCGCCAATACCGGGTCATCGATTTTAAACGGGATAAAGACGGAGTACCGGCTCTCGTGCACTCCATTGAATACGATCCCAACCGTACGGCCTATATTGCTTTATTGCATTATGCCGATGGAGAGAAAAGATATATGATCGCTCCCAACGGTCTTAAGGTAGGCCAGAAAGTGATGTCCGGCAAGGATGCCGAACCCGAAGTAGGCAACACCCTTTACCTCAGGGATGTTCCGCTGGGCACCTCCATTCATGCCATCGAATTGCATCCTCACCAGGGAGCTGCCCTGGCGCGCAGTGCGGGGACCTATGCCGAACTGACCGGCAAAGAAGACCGTTACGCGGTGGTCAAAATGCCATCCGGTGAAGTGCGCCGGATCCTGATCCAGTGCCGCGCCACGATTGGCACCACTTCCAATCCCGACCACAGCCAGACCATTTTGGGCAAAGCCGGTAGAAGCCGCCACAGGGGCATACGCCCCCGGAACCGCGGGGTGGCGATGAACCCAGTCGATCACCCGATGGGCGGTGGCGAAGGACGTGCCTCAGGAGGCCATCCAAGGTCAAGGAATGCCAAAAAAGCCAAAGGCGCCAAGACGAGGAATAAAAATAAAAAATCGGAAAAACTGATCATTTCCCACCGCAACGCTAAAAAATCTCAAGGTAAATAAAGAAGCAAGTCATGGCAAGATCAATTAAAAAAGGACCTTACGTTTTTCATAAGCTGCTCAAAAAAGTGAGCGTGAACAAACAAGCCAATAAAAAAACGGTCATCAAAACCTGGTCCAGGTCATCAATGATTATCCCGGACATGGTGGGGGAGACCATAGCAGTACACAACGGCAAGACTTTTATACCGGTATATGTGACTGAAAATATGGTGGGCCACAAACTGGGAGAATTTTCTCCCACCCGCACGTTCAGGGGCCATTCGGGCAACCGGAAGGATGACGGCAAATAAATCAACTAATCATCAAAATTTGTAGATCATGGAAGCAGTAGCTCATTTGAGAAATGGTCATGGATCCGCCCGCAAAATCAGGCTGGTGGTGGACAATATCCGGGGTAAAAAAGTGGTGGATGCGCTGAACATCCTCAAGTTTACCAAAAAAGATTCAGCCTATTGGGTGGAAAAAGCGCTCATTTCCGCAGTGGCCAACTGGGAAATTAAAAGCGAACAATCCGGAAATACGGATACCTATGACCTGGTGATCTCTAAAGCCTATGTAGGCGGAGGACCAGTGTTGAAACGGTTCCAGCCTGCACCGCACGGAAGAGCCCACCGCATCCGGAAAAGATCAAACCATCTCACCCTGGTGGTGAGCAATTCGGTACCGCTGCCTTCGGAAGCACAGCCGGAACCGGAAACACAGGAAGCATAACAATTAACCAGAATATTTTTATAAAAATCATATGGGTCAAAAAGTAAATCCGATAGGAAGCCGACTGGGAATCATCCGGGGTTGGGATTCAAACTGGTTTGGGGGCAAATCCATGGCTAAAAAAGTGGTGGAAGACGAACAAATCAGAAAATACCTCTTCGCACGGGTGGAAAAAGGCGGGATCGCGAAAGTGGTTATCGAAAGAACGCTCAAAAGAATCACGCTGACCATTCATACCTCCAGGCCGGGGATCATCATCGGCAAAGGCGGTACGGAAGTCGATAAGATCCGCGAGGAACTTAAAAAACTGGCAGGCAGCGATGTCCAGATCAATATCATGGAGATCCGCAAACCCGAACTGGAAGCGACCATCGTAGGCGAATCCATTGCCAAACAAATCGAATCCCGGATCAATTACCGGAGGGCGATCAAATCCTCTATCCAGTCCACGATGCGGGCTGGTGCGGAAGGCATCAAAGTCAGGATATCCGGGCGTCTGAACGGCGCCGAAATGTCCCGTTCTGAAGAATATAAGGAAGGCCGGACACCCCTGCATACCTTCCGGGCCGACATTGACTATTCCCTGGCTGAAGCTCAGACCGTATATGGTAAAATCGGCATCAAGACCTGGATATGCAAAGGAGAGATCCTGACCAAACGTGATTTGTCCCCAAACATTGGTATGGTAAAGAAAGATTCAGCCGGAGGAGACCGCAGGGATGACCGCGGTGGAAGAAGACGCCCCGGTGGAGGAGGAAGAGACAACCGGAACCGCGACAATAGAGGAGGGGATCGGGACGACCGCGGCGGCCGCGGAAGGCGAAATAACCAGGATTGATTTTACAAAAACGATGTACCTTTGCCAAACTTTTTTCAAAAATAAGACATGTTACAGCCTAAACGACAGAAATACCGCAAGCAACAGAAGGGCAGAAACCGGGGCGTTGCCGTCAAGGGAAGCACCATTTCTTTTGGTTCTTATGCCTTGAAATCCATGGAGTTAGGAAGGATTACCAACCGGCAGCTTGAAGCAGCCCGTATCGCCATGACCCGGGAAACCAAGCGTGAAGGCCAGGTTTGGATCCGGATTTTCCCGGATAAGCCGATTACCAAAAAACCTGCGGAAGTGAGGATGGGAAAAGGAAAAGGAGCGGTAGAATATTTTGTTGCATTGGTTCAGCCGGGAAGGATCCTTTTTGAAATGGACGGAACTTCCACTGAAGCGGCTACCAAAGCGCTTAATATGGCGGCCCAGAAACTGCCGATTAAAACAAAAATTGTCATCCGTCACGATTTATAAAAAACGACCACCATGGCCAATAAAAAGAACCAGGATATAAAGGAGTTGTCTCCTACGGATATCAGCAACAGTCTGATCGAAACCAGAATGGAATTGCAGAAAGCCCGTTTTACCCACGCGGTCAAAGGGCTTGATAACCCCAAACAGATTACCAGCATGAGGAAAAAAATTGCCCGGCTGAAAACAGAAGAAAGAGCCCGCCAGATCAGCGCCCTGACGGAAGTGGAAAAAGCCGGCAGATCCAAAATCAGGGCAAGAAGAAGCAAATCATAATGAATGACCGCATCGGTTGAAAAATATCAGACATGGAACAGAATTCAGAAGTAAAAGAGAAAGCGCCCAGGAAAATCCGCAAGACCAGGGTAGGGGTGGTGACCAGTGCCAAAATGCAGAAAAGCATCACCGTTTCCCTGGACATTAAGGTCATGCACCCCAAATACGGCAAGTTCATGCACAAGACCGCCAAATTCATGGCTCATGATGAAAAAAATGAAGCGCGTGCCGGGGATACCGTAAAGATTATGGAAACGAGGCCTTTAAGTAAAAATAAAAGCTGGAGACTGGTCGAAATCATTGAAAGGGCCAAATAATCCAACCATTGCAGAATTTATTTAAACGACAGGGATCATGATACAGACTGAATCTAAATTGAATGTGGCGGACAACAGCGGAGCCAAGATCGTGCAGTGCATCCGGGTGCTGGGCAGTACGCGCCGCAGGTATGCCGGCGTGGGCGATGTGATCGTGGTTTCGGTAAAAGATGCCACCCCGACCGGCGGCATCAAAAAAGGAACGGTTTCCAAAGCGGTTATCGTCCGGACCACCCAGCCCATTCACCGCAAAGACGGTTCCTACATCCGCTTCGATGACAATGCCGTAGTCCTTCTGACCAATGCCGATGAGCCCAGGGGTACCCGTATTTTCGGCCCGGTGGCCAGGGAACTCCGCGATAAAAATTACATGAGAATCATTTCACTCGCACCCGAAGTTTTATAATTAACAGGACTGAATCCAGCAGATATGATCACTAAAACAAAAAATAAGATCCGGCGCTTTGCCCCCAAACTCAACATAAAAAAGGGAGACCAGGTGGTTGTGATTGCGGGCGACCAAAAAGGCAAAAAAGGGGAAGTGCAGAAGGTTTTGAAAGAAACCCTGAAAGCCATCGTGACCGATGTCAATATGGTCAAGAGGCATACCAAACCGACCAACAACAATCCCGGCGGCATCCGTGAAATACCCGCCCCGATTTATATATCCAAATTGATGCTCCTGGATCCTAAAAGCGGTGAACCCACCCGTGTCGGCCACCGTACGGAAAACGGAAAATCGGTGCGGTATGCAAAAAAATCAGGTCAAACGATTAAGTGATTAAGATATGAAATATACGCCTAGACTGAAGCAACAATATACCGACGAGGTGGTGCCTAAACTGAAGGAACAGTTTAATTATAAAACCATCATGCAGGTGCCCAGGCTGATGAAAATCTGCATCAACCAGGGGGTGGGTGAAGCTACGCAGGACCGCAAAGTGGTTGATATCGCTTGTACCGAGATTTCTCAAATCACGGGTCAAAAGGCAGTGCCCACCAAATCCAAGAAGGCCATCTCCAACTTCAAATTGCGTGAAAATATGCACATTGGCGCCCGGGTTACGCTGCGTGGGGACAAAATGTATGAATTCCTGGACCGGCTCATTTCGGTTGCTTTGCCCAGGGTAAGGGACTTCAGGGGCATCAACGATAAAAGTTTTGATGGACGCGGCAATTTCAGCATGGGCATCACCGAGCAGATCATTTTTCCGGAAATTGACCTGGACAAAGTGAATAAAATCTCCGGGATGGATATTTCCATAGTGACTTCAGCAAGGACCGATAAAGAGGCCTATGCCCTCCTCTCCAGTCTGGGCCTTCCATTTAAAAATCAGAAAAATTAATTACCACCTTCAGTATGGCAAAAAAATCAGTAATAGCGAGACAAAAGAAGCGTGAAGTGATGGTCGCCAAATATGCCGACCTCAGGACCAGGCTCAAGGCCTCCGGGGACTATGAAGCCCTGGATAAATTGCCGAGAAATGCTTCCCCGGTCCGGTTAAAAAACCGTTGTCAACTGACCGGGAGGCCCAGGGGATATATCCGGAAATTCGGTCTCAGCCGCGTAGCTTTCCGTGATATGGCGCTGTATGGCAAGATTCCGGGCATGACCAAAGCAAGCTGGTAATTCATCAAATATCAATTAAGAAATTTTATTATGGCAGTTACAGATTCAATAGCAGATTTTCTGACCCGCATCCGGAATGCCCAGCAGTCCGGCCATCGCATGGTGGAAATCCCGGCCTCCAACGTAAAGAAAAGAATAACGGAAATCCTTTATGAAAACGGGTACATCCTCAAATATAAATTTGATCGGCCGGAAGGGGAGTTTGAAAAAATCATGATCGCCCTCAAGTACGACCCTGCCACCCGCCAGCCGTTGATCCAGAAGCTCCAGCGGGCATCCAGGCCGGGCCTGCGCAAGTATAGCGGGACGGATGAACTGCCCCGTGTCGCCTCTGGCCTTGGGATTGCCATTGTATCCACCAACAAAGGAATCATGACGGACAAACAGGCCCGCATCCAGCATGTGGGCGGCGAAGTATTGTGTTATATATTCTAATTAAATAAAGGTTCTGAATATGTCGCGTATTGGAAAATTGCCGATCCCCCTTCCGAAAGGTGTTGAGGTAAAAATTGATAAAAACCGGATCACGGTTAAAGGTCCGAAAGGCAGCCTCACCCAGGAAGTGGACTACGACATGAAGGTGACCGTCGAAGACGGGACCATTGTCATCTCCAGGCCGTCCGAGCAGAAAAGGCACAAAGCCCTGCACGGTACCACCCGGGCCATTCTTTCCAATTTGGTCAAAGGAGTCAGTGATGGCTTCAAACAGGATATGGAGATCATTGGTGTCGGTTACCGGACCTCAAATACAGGCAACCTCCTCGAGATCGGGGTCGGCCATTCGCATCCCATCATGTTCTATGTGCCGGATGAGCTCAAGGTCGAAACTCTGACAGAAAAAGGAAAGGCCCCGCTGATTAAATTGTCCGGTACGGACCGCCAGTTGCTCGGACAAATCAGTGCCAAACTCAGGACTTTCCGTAAACCGGAACCTTATAAAGGAAAAGGCATCAAATACGCCCAGGAGACCCTCCGCCGGAAAGCCGGAAAAGCCGCCGGTAAGGCCAAATAAAGAATATTGATATTGAAAAGTATAAACTGAAGCAGAGATGAAATCCACCAAAAATTCCGGGAAACAAAAGATTCGGTACCGGATCCGTAAAAAAGTCTCCGGGAGTGCCTCCCGGCCCCGTTTGTCCGTGTTCAGGAGCAATAAATCCATTTATTGCCAGTTGATCGATGATGCGACCGGGCAAACCCTCGCTTCCTCTTCGTCGCACGACGAAACGGTCTCCAAAGAGGTCAACAAAACGGAGCAGGCCAAAGCGGTGGGTACTCTTTTAGCTTCAAAGGCAAAAGGGCTAGGTATAGAAAATGTGGTGTTCGACCGGGGAGGCAATTTATATCACGGAAGGATCAAAGCCCTCGCTGACGGAGCAAGGGAAGGAGGCCTCAAATTTTAAATTTCAGTTCATAGAATATCTTTAGAAAGCATATGGCAAACAGAGTTGTAAGACGGGTAAAACCAAGCGAAGCAGAACTTAAAGAAAAAATGGTCGCCCTCAACCGGGTGGCTAAGGTCACAAAAGGGGGCCGTACCTTCAGTTTTGCAGCCATCGTGGTCGTCGGAGACGGAAACGGGGTGGTGGGCCACGGCCTCGGAAAAGCCCGTGATGTGCAGGAATCCATCGCCAAGGCCGTGGATGATGCCAAGAAAAATCTGATCCGGGTCAATATCCATAAAGGAACCATCCCGCATATCCAGGCGGGAAAATACGGAGCCGGCCGCGTGCTCATCAAACCAGCCTCCGAAGGTACCGGTGTAATCGCAGGTGGCGCCATGAGGGCGGTGCTGGATATGGCAGGCGTGCACAACGTATTAGGTAAATCCCTTGGATCATCCAATCCGCACAACGTCATCAAAGCCACCCTGGATGCCCTCTCAAAAATGAGATCGCCCCAGGAAATCGCCCAACAGCGCAAGGTCTCACTGAATAAGGTGTTTAACGGTTAATATCAGACAGCATGAATAAGGTAAGAATCACGCAGACAAAAAGTGTCATTGAAAAGACGGATCGTCAGAAAAAAACCATCAAGGCCCTCGGCCTGAAAGGGGTTAGGCACAGCGTAGAGCAGGAACTCACACCCCAGATCGAAGGCATGATTTCCAAAGTGGCCCACCTGGTATCCGTGGACAAGATTTAATAAATCCTTTTAAAGCACAGAAGATCATGGAATTGAATAATTTACAACCGGCGAAAGGAGCTACGAAAAACAACAAAAGAAGGGGCCGTGGCATTGCTACCGGTTCAGGGGGGACCGCCGGAAGGGGGCATAAAGGGCATAAGGCAAGATCGGGTTATAAGGCAAAAAGACATTTCGAAGGCGGTCAGATGCCGCTTCAAATGCGTTTGCCCAAGGTTGGTTTCAGGAATCCCGCACGCGAAGAATTTGCCGTGCTTAACCTGGATCAGCTACAAAACTATGCCAATAAATCCGGTCAAAACAAGATCGACCTTCAGTGGCTGATCAAAGCCGGTGTAGTTAAATCCGGTCAAAAAGTGAAAATTCTGGGCCGTGGCGAACTGGCCTCCGGGCTGCAGGTTACCGCTCATGCCTGTTCCGCCACTGCCAAAAAAACCATCGAAGAAAAAGGCGGATCGATCACTTTAATTTAATTCCCCGCTGATGAAAAGCTTGATACAGACACTGAAAAACATCTGGAAAATAGAAGAATTACGCAAGCGTATTCTATTCACGCTGGCCGTACTATCTGTATTCAGATTTGGTTCTTATATCGTGCTTCCCGGGGTGATTGCCAGCCAGTTGAAGGCGGCGGCAGGCAACAGAGGCACCAACGACTTGCTCAACCTGGTGAATATTTATACGGGTGGGGCTTTTAACAACGCATCCATTTTCGCCCTGGGCATCATGCCCTATATCACCGCTTCCATCATTGTCCAATTGCTGGGTTTCGCGCTTCCCTATTTTCAGCGCCTGCAACAACA
This sequence comes from uncultured Saprospiraceae bacterium, assembly GCA_964405735.1. Lineage (GTDB taxonomy): Bacteria > Bacteroidota > Bacteroidia > Chitinophagales > Saprospiraceae > JADJLQ01. Next base: position 10,825 of record CAYOPD010000116.1, read on the forward strand.
CGAAGGTGAATCCGGAAGGAAAAAACTCAACCAAATCACCCGTATTCTGACGGTGGTGATCACCCTGCTGCAAGGCGGGACCTATCTCGCATACCTGAATGCGTCCAACGCCATAGATCCTTCTGTACCCAGAAGCGTATTTTATTTTGTCAATTCCATTCTGCTTGCCACGGGAACCGTGACTGCTATGTGGTTGGGTGAACGAATTACCGATAAAGGCATTGGCAACGGGGTTTCCTTACTCATCATGATCGGAATCATCGCCCGCCTGCCCCAGGCTGTGATTTTCGAGATTCAGGCCCGATTCAGTTCAGGTGGGACCTTTATGCTGATCCTGGAGCTGGCAGCTTTGATCGTGGTAGTGCTAGGCTCTATCCTGCTGGTACAGGGCGTCAGGAAGATTCCAATCCAGTTTGCCAAACGTATGGTGGGCAGGACCGGGTTGCCCGTAAGCGGTAACAGGGATTACCTCCCCATTAAACTGAATGCTGCCGGGGTAATGCCTATCATCTTCGCCCAGGCCATCATGTTTTTACCGGGTTTTGCCCTGCAGTCCCTTTCAGGAGCAGCGGCCACATCCAGTGGTTTTGTCCGTTCCCTGAATGATTTCACCTCCATCCCCTACAACATCATCTATTTTATCCTGGTCGTCCTGTTTACTTATGTCTATGTAGCCCTCATTGTGAACAGCAACCAGTATTCGGAATATCTCAAAAGGCAAAATGCCTTTATACCCGGCGTCAAGCCTGGTTCTCCAACCGCAGAATTCATCGATACCATTACGTCGAAGATCACCCTTCCGGGCGCGGTCATGCTGGGACTTTTGGCCATCACACCGGCCATGGCAACCGCATTTGGCATCAATAACGCCTTTGCGGCCTTCTTTGGGGGGTCTACCATCCTGATCCTTGTTGGCGTTGCCCTGGATACCCTGCAGCAGATTGAAAGTTACCTGCTGATGAGGAAATACGATGGTCTGGTAAAATCTGGAAACATCAAAGGGCGTACCGGTAGCGGAATGGCACCCATCGGGGCAGGCTCCTAACCGGTCTCGTTATACAGGATGACAAAAGGCAAAGTTGTAATTAAGACTGAATCGGAGATTGAACTCATCCGGCACAGCTGCCGGATTGCCTGTGAAGCTATTGCCGAAGTGGCCAAAGTCATCCGGCCGGGATATACCGGGATCGAGGCCGACAAATTGGCAGATACCTATATCAAGGATCATGGAGGGATGCCTTCATTTAAGGGCTATGGGCACCCGGCATTTCCGGCTTCCCTGTGTATTTCCATCAATGAAGCGGTGGTCCACGGGATTCCGGCTCAGGCTCCTTTCCGGGAAGGAGACCTCATATCACTCGATTGTGGGGCATATCTGAATGGTTTTCATGGAGATGTGGCCTATACCCTGATTCTGGGGGAAGTGCCTGAAATGGTGATGAAACTCTGTGTAGTCACTAAACACAGTCTTTACCTGGGTATTGAACAGGCCCGTCAAGGGAACCGGCTGGGAGACATCGGTTTTGCCATCCAGCAATATGTTGAGAAAGAGAACGGATTCGGGGTAGTCCGGGAACTGGTCGGACATGGAGTTGGGAAAGAGCTTCACGAGCCCCCGGATGTGAGCAATTACGGAAAAAGGGGCAATGGCCTTGTCCTTCAGGAGAATATGGTGTTTGCGATAGAACCCATGGTCAACCTCGGCACCCGCCAGATCCGGACCTTGTCGGATTATTGGACAGTCGTTTCAAAAGATCACAAGCCCTCCGCGCATTATGAACACACCGTGGCCGTGAGGAAAACTGGTGGAGAAACGCTTACCGATCACTCCGTGATAGAGGAAGCCATTAAAAATAATAAAGAATTAAGCGAAATTTCGCTAAAAATATAGATATTTGCAGTCCGAAATTTTAAAGGATGCCTAAGGAAGACTTGATCAAGCAAGATGGGATCATTGAAGAAGCATTGTCCAATGCCATGTTCAGGGTCCATCTTGAGAACGATCACGTCATTTTAGCCACGATTTCCGGAAAAATGCGTATGCATTACATCCGGTTGTTGCCTGGCGACAAAGTGGCCGTCGAGATGTCTCCTTATGACCTTTCAAGAGGCCGGATTATTTATCGGTACAAGTAAAACACTGAGGATCATGAAAGTAAGAACTTCCATCAAAAAAAGGTCGGCCGATTGCAAAATCGTTCGCCGCAAGGGCAAACTGTATGTCATTAACAAAAAGAACCCAAAATTCAAACAAAGACAAGGCTAAAATTTAATT
>CAYOPD010000117.1:0-12777 GCA_964405735.1 uncultured Saprospiraceae bacterium
CTTCTACCACGATGAGCTCCGAAGCTTTCAATCTTTTGATGATGTCAGATGGATAGACCGGTTGTTCATGTATGATAGCCAGGATACAAAGCTCCAATACCCCTTTGCGGAGCTGGGCTTTATTGTTTGAAATGTTGATTGTACCATCCATGCGGCAAATATATAGGTGAAAACAGATATTATGTGATGCATAGTACTGACTTTAACAAAGAACCGTTAAATGCATACATGATAATTAATTACAATACAGTATTTTAAATATTATTTATAATTATATTCATTTTTATTAAGTTTTTGAAAACAGCTTTTTCATCCTAAAAAGATGAATTTTTATAGCCGTCATCATGCCGTTTGTCGAAAAAGATTCGCCTCGTTCTCAACCTGGAATATGGGACTTGTCTTTGGGTTTAGGACCCAGCCGGGTTTTGTGTAAGTTTTGAATTCTGAATTGCCCTAGAAGGTGAGTAAGGAAGATCAATTTCATCCTTTTCCGACCGTCAATTTCAAAGAAGAAAAACAAGAATAGGATGTAATCGATTACGGTAATTATGTCGAATAAATTGATGATTTACGTGAAATCTATTGCAACTGGGTCTTTTTGGATTTTAATCTACATTTTTCAATAGTATAATAAACTGGTAATGAGATTAAACATGGTATAATGTGAAGTCAAATCAAATCCAAAAAAAAATGATGGATATATAACCGATTACAATAAATTTTATATTTTTGACTTAACCAAATGGAGCCAGATCATCTGAGTTGAAATCATCAGATTGAAAAAACTATTATAAACAGGCTCTTAAAAAATGCTTTTCAAATTGTCCCTTTGGCCGTAAAAGGCTGCGTCCAATCCTTGTCAATTCAACTTATTTATTATAAACTCTTTAAGAACTCATTTGTATGATTAGGACAAAACTCTTTCAAATAAGAGCCAGGCAGCTGGTAGGGGTTGCTCTGGTTCTTGCATGCACACTCTGTTATACCGGACTTTCCGCCCAGGTCAAAGGAGTGATTACAGATGCCGGGACTGGAGAGCCCCTGATTGGAGCTTCCGTGCTTGTAAAAGGCACTGCTTCCGGTACGGTAACGGGAGTGGATGGGGATTTTACACTGGAAGCTAAGGCCGGGGACATTCTGCAGATTTCTTATACGGGATTTACCTCGATAGAAGTTTCGGTAGGAGATAATCTTACAGTCAATGTCGCCCTTGAACAAGGTGTACTCATCAGCGAAGTGGTGGTCACCGGATACCAGTCGCTAAGAAAACGGGATATCAGTGGTGCTGTTTCCGTAATCAAAGCGGACGATCTGCGAAGTGTAGTCGCCAGCTCCTTTGCTCAAAAACTGGCCGGCCGGGCCTCCGGAGTCACGGTTTCTACCTCAGGATCCCCGGGAGATGCCACCAATATCCGGATCCGGGGGATTTCCTCATTTGGAAACAATGACCCCCTCTACATCATAGACGGTATCCCGGTCCAGGATAAGGGAAACCTGAACATCAATCCCAGCGATATTGAATCCATGCAGGTCCTCAAAGATGCATCCACCGCCTCAATCTATGGGTCCAGAGCCTCAAACGGGGTCATTGTAATCACCACCAGGCAGGGAAAAGCCGGAGTGACCAAAGTCACCTACAACGGATCCCTCTCCATGGCCAATGAGGTCAAAGGCTGGGATGATATCCTCATTACCAGCGCTTCGGAGTACCTCGACATGACCAAACAGTTTTTCACCAATGGAGGAGCCGCCCTTCCCAATTATGCCGTCGGTGGATCGCTGCCTAAATATATATACCTGAATCCAGCTCTGAACGGGGGCAATTCCGTTGGGAATTCGACCAATGAAGCCCAATATGACCAGTTCAACAACCCGATTATGCTGACCAGTCTGGAAGGCACCAATTGGTGGGATGCCATATCCAGGACCGGTCTGGTCAATGATCATAATTTGTCCATCACCGGGGGTACAGAAAGAATGAAGTTTGCCTTAAGCGGGGGTATCCTCTCCCAGGAAGGAGTCCTGAAATTCAACGAATTTAACCGGATCAACCTTAGAGCCAATAGCAGTTTCACGGTTGGCAACCGGGTCCGGATCGGTGAAAACCTCAATATTGCACGCAGAAATGTGGTAAATTCTCCGGCTCAATCGGAACAGGGAATTTTGTCCCAGGTATACAAAATGGCACCGATCATCCCGGTATTCGATATTGGCACCTCAGTCGATGAAGACGGAAACCGGAATACCTTCGGGGGCTCTAAAACCTCCAATACCGGAAACGCTAGTAATCCCTATGCCCAATTGTACCGGGGCAGGAACAATTTTAACAGAAACACCAATATCCTGGGAAATGTATATGCAGAAGTAGACCTGATCAAAGACATGATGTTTAGAACTGCTTATAATGTGGATATTAACAACGGCAACAACCGGAATTTCTCTTTCAGAACACCTGAAAACCAGGAGAACCAGGGCGCTCAGAATTTTAATGAGGGCTGGAACAATGGATTAACCTGGACCTGGACCAATACCCTGGCTTATAACAAAACATTGTTTGACCGGCATAAGATCGGTTTGCTGGCAGGTTACGAGGCCATCAAGGGCAGCTTCAGAAATATCAATGGGAGCTTGAACAATTATTTCACCACCGATATCAACGTTTGGTACCTCAACCCGGCTTTCGGCAGCCCGGATACCCGGGGGGTAGGTTCCGGGGGTAGTGAAAACTCTTTGTTGTCTACTTTTGGTAAAATCGACTATTCTTTCGACGATACTTATTTTCTGAGCGCGACCATACGGAGGGACGGTTCTTCCAAATTCAGCGATGGCTTCAAATACGGGACTTTCCCTTCCTTCTCCGCAGCCTGGAGGTTATCCAACATGGGTTTCCTTCAGGACAATGCCACGATATCCGATCTAAAACTGAGAGCCAGTTGGGGTAAAACCGGAAACCAAAATATCCAGGATTACAACTTTGCTGACCGTTTTGGAGGATCCATCGGAAGTGCCTTTTATGATATTAATGGCACAAACAGCTCACCGGCTACCGGATATACCCAGACCAGCATTGGTACCCTTTCGCTAGGGGTGGATACCAAATGGGAGGAATCGGTTTCTCAAAACTTCGGGATCGACGCATCCCTGTTCAACGACCGTCTGACCTTGGTCTTTGATATTTATAAAAGGGAGACCAATGACCTCCTTTATAATGCCCCCCTGCCCGGCACCGTGGGGATTGCCACTGCGCCCTTCCGCAACGTAGCATCCATGGAAAATAAGGGTTTTGACCTGACTCTCGGATACAAAGGAAATATCAGCAGTGATCTCCGTTTCAACGTCGACCTGAATTTAGGGCAGTACACCAACGAGATTACCAAGATCGACGGAGAATCCCAATTTTTCTTTCCCAATGCGCAGCAGGGACGTATAGATAACCGCCTCCCGATCGAAATCAACATTAACCGCATCGGTTACCCGATTTCTTCTTTCAGGGGTTATGTAGCAGACGGCCTGTTCAATACACAGGCTGAACTCGATGCCCTGGATATGGCCGGTAAAACCCTGGGTGGCCTGAGGTTCAAGGACCTGAATGGAGATAAAAAAATCAACGACGCGGATATCAGCATCATCGGTAGCCCACACCCGGACCTGACGGCGGGTCTGAACCTGGGCCTCAATTATAAAAACTGGGACCTGTCCACCTTTTTATATGGGTCTTTTGGAAACCAGATCTTCAATTATATCCGGGTCTTCTCCCATTTCCGGCAATTTTTTGCTAACGTCGACCGGGACTACTACCTGAACAACGGTAAAAATGGAACGCCCAAACTGAATGTCAACGACAACGGCAGCCGGCAAGCCAGCGATTACTACGTGGAAGACGGAAGTTATGTGAGGATGAGCCTCCTGCAACTGGGTTACAACCTGCCGGACAAATTTGGAAAACGCATCGGATTAAAAGGACTTAAAGTTTATGTCCAGGGGCAGAACCTGTTTACAATCACCAAATATTCCGGGCTTGATCCCGCTTTATCCAATGCCAACATCGGCGACAGCAGGGCCCTGAACGACATCTGGACCGGATTTGATATCGGCCAGTATCCCAGCAACCGTATGTTCACTTTCGGCGTGGTAGCGGATTTCTAATTTACTCAAGACTTAAAAACTTATTATGAAAAATATAATATTAAGATTTTCGATAGCCATCCTGCCCCTGGTGACGCTCTTTTATGCCTGCGGCTCCGATTTTCTGGACGCCCCGGTTCAGGGAGCCATTTCCAGCGACGCCCTAAGCTCGAGCCAGACGGGCGTGGATGCCAGCCTGATTTCCGTTTATAAAATGCTGAACGGATTTACCAATACCGTGGGCAATACCTGGGGATCTGCCCCTTCCAATTACATTTTCGAATCGGCCAGTGACGATGTACATAAAGGCTCTGAGCCATCAGACAACCCTGACGGTTATTACGAAGTGTGCATTTACCAGTGGTCTACTGGGTTGGGCGTGTTCCGCCACAAATGGTCAGCCTTATATGAAGGAATAAAAAGGGCCAACAACACGATCAACATTGCCAACGATTATAAAAAGAAAGGAGGCTCGGAAGCGTTTGTCAACCGGGTCATCGGCGAATCTTTGTTTTTGAGAGCCTGGTACCATTTCGACGGGTATAAAATATTTAAAAACATACCTTATTATACGGAAACTGATGTGGACTTCAAAAAACCGAATGACAAACCGGTTCTGCCCCTGATCATTGCTGATCTCAACAAAGCCATTGAACTTCTTCCCCAGACCCGCGCCAACGTGGGCCGGTCGGATAAAATCGTGGCAAAGGCCTTGCTTGGTAAGGTGTATCTCTTCAACAAGGAATTTGCCGCGGCCAAAACGGCTTTGCAGGAGGTGGTCAACTCGGGAAGGTTCTCGCTGGTGGATTGTTACGGCGACAATTTTACCATCCAGGGGGACAACAATGCCGAATCCATTTTTGCCCACCAGGCATCTGTCAATGACGGGGATGGAAATGGAACCAATACCAATTTCCTGGAGAGGCTGGCGGCCCCGCATGGGGGTTCCCATACCGGCTGCTGCGGATTCAACAACCCTACGCAAGATTTCGCCAATGCTTTTCGTGTGGATGACAATGGCCTTCCTGTGGCGGACTACAACAATAAAAAAATAGTTGTCGGTTCAACCGATCCCGTCGATCCCAGAATAGACTGGACTATGGGAAGGAGCGGGGTGCCTTACCTGGACTGGGGCCTTCACCAGGATTCCTGGATACGTGGCTCCGGATGGGCTGGTCTTTTCAGTCCCAAGAAGAATATGAAACTCACCTCTGATGCTGCGGGCCCGGGTTGGACCACCAATCAGTTACACGCCAAAAACGTGGAATTTATCCGATATGCCGATGTTTTGCTCATGTTGGCGGAAGCCATCGTGGAGACCAACACCAATATCGATGAAGCGCGTACTCATATTAATTTGATCCGGAGACGGGCTGCCAATTGTTCCCAAGGACCCGTAGGTGGTCCATTGAAAGTAGCCATCAACGATCCGGCCGTTACCTGGGCAAATTATAAAGTGGGAGAATATACCACCCCCTGGACCAGCCAGGCCGCAGCCCGGGAAGCTGTCCGCAGGGAAAGGAGGCTTGAACTTGGTACAGAAGGACACCGGCTTGCCGATCTAAGACGCTGGGGTATTTTGGAAACTACGATTAACAATTATCGTGCATATGAATCCAAAGTTGTGAATACCTTTAACGGACAACCGGTGCGGATCGCAGACCTGGATGCTGCCGGTCCGGTAGCCGCCAAACATTATGCTTTCCCAATTCCTTCGACGGAAATCGATGTGAGCGGAGGAGCATTGATTCAGAATGCAGGACATTGACCGAAGAATCAAAATTCTTTTAAAGAGAAGGGTGGTTTGTCTGACCACCCTTTTTTATTTAACTTCATCATAATCAATTTCACCTTGCCATCATATTTGCGGACTTTCTGCCTTCATGCTATTTCGAATAAGCGGTGCCTGATCCCGGTGGCCCTATTCCTCATTTTTAATTCTTGCAACGAAAAGTCCAAGTCTTCCCTGGATAACACACAGGGTTTTTTAATGATGTCTTCCGCAAAAACCGGTATCGGATTTATTAACCAGGTCGAAGACCAGCAGGATTTTAATATTCTCAATTACCGCAATTTTTACAACGGGGGTGGGGTGGCCATCGGGGATATCAACAACGACCAGTTGCCTGATATTTATTTCACGGCCAATATAAGCTCCAACCACCTTTATCTCAACAAGGGGAACTGGGTATTTGAGGACATCACCGAATTGGCAGGTGTGGCTGGTAATGGCTTTTGGAGCACCGGGGTCACGATGGCCGATGTCAACCACGATGGATGGATGGATATCTACGTCTGCAATTCGGGAGACGGTGAGGGAAAAAACAGGAAAAATGAATTATTCATCAACCAGGGAAACCTCACCTTCCTTGAAAAAGCAGAGGAACTGGGCCTGGCTGACGACGGATTTTCTACCCATGCGGCTTTTTTCGACTATGACCTGGACGGAGACCTGGATTGTTTTGTGCTCAACAACAGTTATACCGATCCGAAGCGGATTCAATCCAACGCCTCGGGTAACCGGTTTAATTATGGCTCGCCCGGCGGGGACAGGCTGTACCAAAACATCCATGGGCATTTTGAAGACCGCACGAAAGAATCCGGAATATTTTCCGGAGATATCGATTTTGGATTGGGAATTTCTGTAGGGGATGTCAACCAGGACCATTATCCTGACCTGTATGTTTCAAACGATTTCTGGGAAAGGGATTATCTCTATATCAATCAAAAGGACGGCACCTTCCGGGAGTCGCTCACCGAGCGCATGGCTTACGTATCGGCCAACAGCATGGGCTCGGATATCGCCGACATCAACAACGATGGTTTTATGGATATTTTCAGCACGGATATGCTGCCACCCAGCAACCGGAGGCTGAAAGCCGCCACCAAATTTGAAGAATATTTCCTGGAGGGGATCAAATGGCGAAACAGTTATTTTTTCCAGTTCATCCAGAACTGCCTGCACGTCAACCAGGGGGATGGTACTTTTATAGAGACCGCATATTTTTCAGGGCTCTCTGCCACCGATTGGAGCTGGGGTGCCCTGATCTTTGATATGGACCACGATGGCTTGAAAGACATTTTTGTCAGCAATGGAATTTATCATGACATTACGGATCTTGATTTTATTGACTTCATCGGCAATGAGGAAGAAATCCGGAAAGTGGTTGAGAAGACAAAACGGGCGGATTTCCGGGATTTTGTAAAACTCATTCCTTTAAACAAACAAAAAAACTACGCTTTCCTGAATCGCGGTGGTCTTCTATTTGATAACCAGGCCAGAGCCCTGAACCTGGACCAGGAAGGATTCAGCAATGGCTCGGCTTATGGAGATCTGGACAACGACGGAGATTATGACCTGGTAGTCAACAACGTCAATATGGAGGCATATTTATTCCAAAACAGGATAGACCGGTCAGCCAATAATCAATACCTTAAAATCAGGCTTCGGGGAATGGACAAAAACACATATGCCCTTGGAAGCGAGGTAACCATTTATGGAAATGGGCGCATGCAGACTGCACAGGTCATGACTGCTCGCGGGTTCCAGAGTTCGGTGGATCCCGACCTCATCTTCGGATGCAAAGGCTGGTCAAAAATCGACTCCTTATATGTCATCTGGCCCGACGGGAAAATTCAATGGATCCATCCCGGGCCTGCTTTTAATCAGACACTAACCCTGTCACATGCAGATGCTTCTTTTCCGGATTCAAACCCGTCACATCAATCCGTGATGCCGGGTTTTGCATGGCTTGGTCCCACTCTCCTTAATCCTCCTTTTGTCCACCACGAGAACAGCTACAACGATTTTGACCATGAGAGGCTGATGCCGCATATGCTTTCCAATGAAGGGCCTAAGATCCTTTATGGAGATGTCAATGGAGATCATCGGGAAGATATTATTCTGCTTGATGCTATGGACAGTGTTCCCAAGCTCTATTTGAATACCGGAAAAGGTTGGCAGAATCACCCTCAACCGGAATTGGAAGTAACCTCCGCGGGATCTGAAGCAATTAGCGGAGCCCTGTTCGATGAGGACCAGGATGGAGACCTTGATCTTCTTTTAGGTTGTGGGGGAAATGAATACCAGAGGGGAACGGCCAGTTTTTCAACCCGTTTTTATATCAACGACGGAAAGGGAAATTTTCAGTTTGAGCTCACCAAAGGACCCAGGGTAAGCGGGCATGTCTCCTGTATCCGGCCCCATGATTTTAATAAGGATGGCAAGACGGACCTGTTTATTGGATGTAAATCGATACCAGGCGCATTTGGACTGACACCACGCAGTTACCTCCTCCGAAACGCGGGCCGGCATGATTGGGTGGATGTCACTTCGGAAGAATCAGGGCCCTTGGGTATGGTATCGGATGCCTGCTGGGTGGATATCAATCAGGATCAGATGACCGACCTGATCCTCGCAGGTGAGTGGATGCCAGTCACTGTCCTGACAAACAACAATGGCACCCTGACCAGGCAGGCCCCCCTGCCTCAATCCAATGGGTGGTGGAATGTCATACATCCTGCCGATCTGGATGATGATGGGGACATGGATTTTGTCCTTGGAAACTGGGGAACGAATATGAAATTTCAAGCCTCCCCCGAGAAACCGCTTAAAATGTTTTTAAATGATTTTGACGGCAATGGTAAGACCGAATGTATACTTGAATGGTATGCACCGGAAGATGAAAGACCCTTTCCATTTGCCAGTAAACAGGATCTGACCAGCCAGATGCCCATGCTTAAGAAGTCGTCCCTTAAATACACTGTTTACAGCACCAGGCAGGTCAGGGATTTATTCAGTAAAGACCAATGGTCAAACGCCGAAGTAAAATACACGGATAATTTTAATACCTCTTTTCTCTGGAATGATTCAGGCCAGTTGCGGTTGCAGCCCATGCCCCCCGCTGCCCAGCTTTCTCCTGTATTTGCCGTTGAAGTGGCTGATATAGATCGGGATGGCTTGCAAGACATCATTCTAGGAGGAAATTTTTATCGCCTTAAACCGGAAGTGGGCAGGCTGGATGGAAATTGGGGAGGGTATTTCAGGGGAAGGGGCAACCGGCAGTATGATTTTATCGGTCCCCGGGAATCCGGTTTACAAATCCGAGGTGAGGTCAGGGATATCTGGTATCATGACCGGCATTTGTTTTATGGCAGGAATGGGGATAGTTTGGTAGTAGTCAGTGGTCAGTAGTCAATTGGCAAGTTTACTGATAGCTGATAGCTGACAGCTCAACATTCACACCACTCACCAATTTACCTTCTCATAATACCGAATATCGTATTCCAGGCTGTCGAAGGCTGATTTGCCATACTCTTCCTGTTCGATGAAAAAGTATTTGAGGCCTGATTTTTTATGGTTTTTTAAGATAGCGGGAATATCGAGCTGGCCTTTTCCGAATTCGGTGCTCTTTTTCTCCTTGAGATTCATATCCTTGAGATGCCAGAGGGGGAAGCGTCCTGGGAATTGGTTGAAATAATCGAGGGGTTTTTTACCCGCTGCGACAACCCAGCCCAGGTCCAGTTCCATATGTACCAGTCCAGGTTCCGTGTTTTTCAGCAAGATATCGTAAAGGACCTGGCCGTCCACAGTGTCAAATTCATATTCATGGTTGTGATAACCGAATTTGATGCCCCGGGATTTGCATTGCTCACCGGCCTTGTTGAAGGTATCCGCCACTTCCTTGTAATTGTCTATGGTTTGTCCTGAAGTAGGCATGGTGGAGCAAATCAGGTATTCCTGGCCGGCTTCCGCGGCCTGGTCGATGGTCTTAAGCCAGTCCTTATCGATATGGACATGGCCGCTGCGAAGGTTCATATTGAGGTCCATGCAGGTTTTTTTCATCTCCGCAGGGCTGAGGCCATAATACAAGCCTTTCTGGGAACGGGCGCTTTCGATCTGGTTGTATCCCATTGCCGCCAGTTTGGCCAGGGTCCCTTTGGCGTCCTGGTTCATCTCCACCCGGACGGAATACAATTGAACTCCAATGTTTTTACGGCGTTTGGGAATGCCGGCCATATCCTTATGAAGGAAGGGAACAGCCAGGGCAGATATCGAGCTTTGGAGCAGGAATTTTCTACGGGAAAGCATAAGAATCAGTTTTGTTCAAAAATAACCTTTACCCGGCCACCCTTGGTGTTTTTTGATCATTTGTTTGAACCAGAAAGCATCTTTCTTCTTTATTTAAACACAATTATCCCAGGTTGCTACAAAATGGACCATGAATATGAATATGCCAGATCCGGGGCGGCAAGTATACCATATGATGTATCCCATAGTTTTCCTAATTTATACCTTGAAATCATCACCATGTCCATTCGATTAAAAGTTTTGTTTTCGGCTTTGTTGTTTTGTTTTGTTGTTTCCGGATTGGCTCAGCCGGGCGGACCATCGGGCACCACATTCCCTTGGTGGAAAAAAAACAACCTGAGGGTCATACAAGTAAACCTGCCTGCATATGAAGCGGCTACCCTGGAACCCGACAGCCTGGTCAATGACCTGGTGGCCCATGCAGCCAATGCACTGATCATCAATGCCGGGGGCATTATGGCTTTTTATCCCAGCAGGCTGGACTTTCATTATATCAACCCATACATGAAACCGAACATGCTGGGTGATGTGGTGGAGAAATGCCATCTGCACGGAATCAAAGTGATCGTCCGTTTTGATTTCAGCAGGATAGACCGGTCCATTTTTGAAGCACATCCGGACTGGGCCTATGTGGACCGCAATGGAGAGCACATGATCAATACCGATAAATATGTCACCTGCATCAACGCCCCTTACATGCAGGAAAAAGCCTTTGACATCATTTCGGAAGTAATCGGCCTCTACCCGGTCGATGGCATTTTCCAGAACATGCCCGGCTACCAGGTCAGCAACGCCTATATCGGGAAATACCATGGCATTGACCAGAATGAACACGATAAAAAGCGGTTTTTTGAATACAGCGGAGGGTTGGCCCTGCCCCTCGAAGAGAATCCCCGGGATCCTGTTTTTGTCAAATACCAGGAGTTTAAAAAATACACCACCGGGGAATGGCAGGCCAGGCTTCATAGACTGGTGAAATCCATAAATTCCAATATTGCCATCTGCACCTACGCCACTGAAAATGTCGACATCATCCGGCATGAGTCCCAGACCAATACCCTCCCTTATTTTCCATACAATGCTTCGGACAATGTCAATGTGATGATGTCGAGTTATCCGGACCACATCGTCAGCAATGCCAGCATCCAGCAGATTTCATTCCAAAGCCGCTACAATGCCATCGAACCGGAAGAAATGGAGATCCGGCTCTGGGAAAATATAGCAAATGGTTCCGGCCTGGACATGAGCATGATGGGGGATTTCAGAAACTATGAAGATGAACGCAATTTCAGGGTGATGAAAAAAGTTTACGGGCACCATCAGAAATTTGAAAAATATTACGGCCGTTACCGCTCCCTCGCCCGGGTGGCGGTGATAGCGCCCGGCTGGTGGCCCCACGGCAATACCATGCAGGAATACAGGGGTATCCAGCTCATGCTCAACGAAGCTCATATCCCCTTTGACCGCATGGAAGACAGCCAGATCGGAGCCAGGATGGAAGAACTTAAAAAGTATTCGTTGATTTTATTGCCTGATATTCATTCCTTAAACCCGGAGAGTGTTTCCGCCCTGGATAGCCTTGCCCGGCTGGGGATCTCCCTGGTCGCCACCAATCAGACGCTGCGGGAACGACCTGATCTGTTGAATAAATGGTTTGGGGTCAGGCCCAAAAACCGGATAGCAGATTGCAGCGGCCAATACCTGGAAGTTCCTCAGGACGGCAGTTTTCCTTCCCTCTCAGGTCAGAAAATGATCTTCCTGAAATTTGACCTGGGAGAATACGACATGATTTCCTGCGATCAGTACCTCATGCCCCTGCTGTCCAAAGGCAGGCCCGGCCCTCCGGAAATGATCGGCGGCCATGACCCGACCGGCTATTACGGCATAGGCATAAAAAAACATACCACCGCCTCAAACGCCATCCTCCCGGTCAACCTGGGAAAATTGTATTATCTGCATGGCTATGAACAGCATAAAAACATCCTCCTGGACCTGATCCGACGACTCCAGCCTTCCGTAGACAAGGGAATGCACACCAATGCCCATCCCCGGATCGAAACCATCCTGCAGGAATTTGATTTCAACGATGAAGCCAGTTTTGGAAAACCATTTCAATCACGCGGCCGGATCCTGCACCTCATCAACCTCTCCGGATTCAGCGGCAATACTTACTTCGAGCCACTGCCGGCCAGGGGCCTTAGTTTTGAATTTGCCTGTGATTTCCGCCCATCCAAAGTGTGGTCCATGTCCGGTAAAACCATTGCTTATCAGATTGAAAACGGCAGATTGAAACTGCAGTTGCCTGAACTGAAGGAGTATGAAGGGATCGTGATCGAAAAATAATGTTTGCGAAAACCTCTTTATTCTCAGCGGCCTTTGCAGTTAAACGTGGCCTTATTGACTGCGAAGGGCGCCATGAAGCGCAAGCGCAAGGAGGAGCCGCAAAGCATTTATTTTAGTTTTCAATCCGCAAGACCGTCGATCTATTTCGGCTGGTCCTGCAAACTGTTGTAATACTCCCAGAGTTTAAGCAGGTCTTCCTTGTTTTTACCCAGTTTTCG
>CAYOPD010000118.1:0-5933 GCA_964405735.1 uncultured Saprospiraceae bacterium
TCAACTCCTTATTTACTTCGGCAAAATTGTTGACGAAATTCAAAGGGTTTTGGATCTCGTGGGCTATGCCGGCAGTAAGTTGTCCCAGCGAAGCCATTTTTTCAGCCTGGATCAGTTGCATCTGGGTTGCTCTTAATTCAGTAAGTGTTTTTTGTTTTTCCTTGTTGTTGCGAAACAAGATAATGGTAAAAGTTAAAATCATGATCAATACCCCACCGAGAATGTATAGCTTAATCTGATTGTAATATTCCTTTTTCGCTCTTTCAATATCCTGCTGTCGTTGTTTTTCTTCAAAAGCAAATGCCAGTACTTGCTTTATTTTTTCCTGGGAAAATAAACTGTCCTTAGCCTGAGTTGAAATTTTATAATATCGGAAGGCTTCTCTATTGTCCCTTCCTTCATAAAATTGAGACAATAATTTGCTCGCTTTGAAAACACCCATAGCATAGGATCCCAATTCTGCTGCATTCATTGATTTTTGGGCATAAAAGATCGCTGAATCGGGTACGTTATTTTTATGATACAGCATGGATATGCTTTCGTAGGTAGTTGACTGAACTTGCTTATCATCCATATGCTCGGCACTCCGGATACTTTTATTGAAATACTCCAGAGCTTCCGTCTTTTGGTTATTAATGACCGCAATATCGCCCAGCAGGCGTTCAAAGTCTCCATACAAATCTTCAAAGCCGTTTCGTTTAGCAAATAGATAATATTGCTGTAAATAGGTCAATGCTGTATCTGCCTTTTTCAGATTAAGATAGGATTGTCCGATATTCAAAAAAACGACCGCGCTTACATATGTGGCATTAACAGTATCTATAGCCTTCTTTGCCTCTAAAAAATACTCCAGCGCTTTTGGGTAGTCTCCCTGAGTCATATACGTATCTCCAATATTGTTGGTACTCCTTAATACGCCCTCTTTATCATTTATGCTTTGATACAAAATGTATGACTTTGCAAGAAATTGCAACGCCTTTGGATAATCACCTACCGCAGAATAGCACATAGCAATTCTGTTTAAAGAAAGCGCTTCCCCTCTGGAATAATTAAGTTGTTGAGAAAGCAGGTAAGCTTCCTGGGCAAGTACAAGTGCCGTATCTGGTCTGTTTACGTAGAGCGCTCTGACCAGTCCTCCCAGGTATAAGACACGGTTTGTATCTGGTTTACTGGAGCGCAATTGATTTTTTAAACTATCGATGATTTTTTGCTGGGTATAAACTGGAGTCTGAAATAATAAAAATAACAAAGTAACAACTGGAAACTTCATAGCATTAGATTTAACTTCCTTGGTCCCTCTCCTGTTTGTTTTCTTTTGTGGAAACCATGATTTTCATTATTAATTATAAGGCAAACTAACAATAAATTCCGTTCTTTTGATTTCTCTGGATTCCACTTTCAACACACCCTGGTGTCCATAATTAAGATGATTAAAAATGAAGGCTTCATTTTCCATTCGTGTTAAAAGGCAATGTAATGATAAACTCACTTCCCACACCCTCAGTAGAAATTACTTCCAAAGTCCCCCCATGCCCTTTGGTCACAATATCATACGCCAAAGAAAGGCCTAATCCCGTACCTTGCCCTGCCGGTTTGGTCGTAAAGAATGGCTGAAATATTTTGTCTTTGATATTATCTGGAATGCCGTGGCCGTTGTCTTTTACACTGATCTCGATTTTGTCGCCAAAGTTCTTAGTATAGACAGTTACGGTTGGATCGTACACGTGGTCGATTTCGACAAGTCTCCCTTCGACAGATCCAGGGTGGGACACTTTGTGTTTTTCATTCACAGCATAGAAGGCATTATTGATCAGATTCAAAAGGACTCTGCCTATGTCCTGAGGCACTACATTTATTTTTGGTAAAGTAGAGTCCAAGTCATTTTCAAACCTGGCATTGAAAGATTTGTCCTGTGCACGATAGCCGTGGTAAGAGAGACGGAGGTATTCATTGCATAAGGCATTGATATCGGTTGATTCCTTATGGCCTGAGCGTGTTCGACTATGTTGAAGCATGCTTTTTACTATATCGTCAGCACGTTTGCCATGGTGGTTTATTTTTGAAAGATTTTGTGAAATATTGTTTGCAATTTCAGTTGCCTGTTCCCGGTTGCCGGTTGCGAGTTCAGTCTTTAATTCTTGAATGAGTTCATTACTTACTTCTGAAAAGTTGTTTACAAAATTTAATGGATTTTGAATTTCATGCGCAATGCCTGCGGTGAGTTCACCCAGCGAGGCCATTTTTTCTGATTGGACCAGTTGCGACTGAGTCTGCCGGAGATCTACTAATGTTTTTTCAATTTTATTATTGGCTGCTTCCAGTTTATTAAAATCTTCATAGCGGGCGTAAGCAGTAGAGAAAGCATCGGCCAGGTTTTGAGTTAATTGGATTTCATCATCCGTCAAAGAGACTTCACTGCCTACATATAACATGCCTTGTAAAAAAGGAATGAAATGCAAATGAAGATCGATGATACGATGACCAGATGAATATTGTTCTTGTGAGAAGATAGCCCCCCGGCGCATCATGATCTGAGTCGACCGTATAAATGCAGCATCATCCCAGTGTTCTTTATAGATCTCCCGCCGCTGCCAATGGGGCAACAACAAAGGAAAGGGTTCTGTATCTTCAAATGGCAACTGAAAAGAAGCAATGGATTTCCCTTCCGGAGTAGAAAGTAAAGTCTGGATTTGTTCCTGCACTTCATCGATGATAAAAACACCGCAGCGCACAAAAGGTACTTTGAGAGTCGTCAGTTCATTCCAGATCAATGGAATGATTTTTTCCAGGTCATGGGTGGTGCGCATGGAGGCGATCTCCGCGCGGACCCGGTCCACGGAGGCCCTTTGAATAGCTTCCCTGGCCTGTGCCTCCGCCTTATGAAGGTCGAGGAAACGCGTATAACTCAGATCCACTACTTTGGAAAATCTTTGTAACAAAGTGATATCCGGTTCCTGCATGGGCTGCGCTGCGAAAGCCACTACAGCACCCCTTGTCATAAAAATAAAATTGGCGTAAATCTCTTTAATGGATCTCAATATTGCTTCCATCTCAGGTATTTTTACCACTTCGAAAAACAGATGGTCATAACTTTCTTTCTCTTCCCCGGCCAGGTGATAGATCAAGGACGAAGCATTTTCCCGGTGTCCCCGGAAGACGCTGTTAAGCATCGGGTGATCCATGAAAGGCAATGAATAATTGAAGGCCGATATCCCTTCTGTCGTCGGTAATGAACTCCAGCAATCCAGTTTACCGGATTCATGATCAAAGGTAAAAATAGTGCAGTCCACCGGATTGTAACCCAATTGAGAGAGTGCGACAAAAATACTTTCCACCACATCCATCAATTCATCACTTCTCTGCATGCCCATGGAGCGGCTTCGCACTCTTTCCAGGGCGGCTTCAATTTTTGCCTCCCTGGCTTGTGCTTCGGCTTTCTGCAAATCAAGAAAACGTTTGTAGGCCAGGTCAAAGGCGGCACCCATTTTCAATAAAATGGTTTTGATTTCCGGTTGGGGTGCAATAATATAGAAGTCCAGATTCAGCCGGCCATGAGAAAGTTGCACCGCAGGGTGCCATGCTTGCTTTATTCCCTTTTCTTTATAATGTTTACTCACCACCTCTGCCAAAGCAGTGTCAAACCGACTTACCCATTCAATGGTAATGAGCAAATCCTTTTCGGCCTGCTCCACTAAGCAATACTTCTCCTTGAAGCCCCAAATCTTGTTCAGATATAAATCAGGATTGTTTTCTTCTAACCTGAAAAGGAATTCAGTGTTCTCCCATACACCCTCTTCATTTGTTTTCGCAGAGGTATTGTCCCATAACCGGATGCTGCCATCATCCTGCCGGAGGGTAATGGTTACAGCATCAAAGCCCGGCATATTCAAGGCTTCTAATTCATTCCGCATAGTAACCGCTACACCCATTATTTCGCCCGACTTATACATCGCCAGTGCTTTTGCCCTTACTCTTTCAACAGCCACCTCGATCTGTGCCGCTCTTGCCTGGGCTTCTGCTGTTTGCAGATCGAGAAACCGGGTATAGGTCTGATCAAAAACATTCGCAAAGCGAATGAAAATACCATGTGCTGCCGGAACCGGTTCATGGGTGATAAACAACAGAAATCCGGAGGAGAAGTAAGCATAGTGCATAAACTGTAAAGTGGGAAGGGAATGCCCTGCGCTAATGACGCCATCCAGTATTTCTCCCACCACCGGCAGCGTACGCATATACCGGTAGTGTTTAACCAATTTTTTTCCCCCCATTTCCACGATGTGCAGGGGCTTTCCGGGTTGGTGGCCTTTCCGCATCTCAATGAATAATTCGTCTTCCGTGGTAGGTGCGGTAAAAGGCGGCTGCAGCGCCCCTTCCGTGCTCATCCACAAGGTCACCGCAGACTTATCCTTGTTCCAGATGCAATACCCGGCGCTCCATGCCGGCATGCCCAGGGATTGAACCTGGTGGAACAATAAATTGGCCGCCTCAGGCAATTCGCCGCTCTTTTGCATGGCCATGGTCCTGGCCCGCACTCTTTCCAGGGCCAGTTGTACTTCCGCTTCCCTGGCCTGTGATTCGGCTTTCTGTAAATCGAGGAAACGGGTATAGGTCTGCTCAAATACTTTTGCAAACCGCTGCAGGACGGCATTTTGTTCCTGCGTATACGGCTTGGCTTTAAAATTGCTGATGGTCAGGGCAATCTGTTTCAGAAAAACTATGGACCTCGCCAACCCTTTTCCGGAAGCGGTTTCCTTTTTCCTCCTTTCATCGTCAAACTCACTCAGCCTGGAGTTTTTGTAAAAATGTTTCCTGGCCGAGTTGTATTCCTTTTTGGTCAGTACATCGCTCATAAAGGAAAGGCCTTTCGACAAAGCCTCGATGGGCCGGTCAAATAAAGGATGGCGGATGGCAGGTATTCGTAAAAGTTCGGGATAGGTTCTTTCCGGGGTGGCCAGCCACATGACCCATTCCCCGGGAGACGACAGGTAGTTGAAATTGGCCAGGTCGATATCAAAACCGAGGCCCTTCAACTGCCGTATAACCTCGGTGATGACCTCCTTCAATTCCTGGCTGTTTTGCATGGCCATGGTCCTGGCCCTCACCTTTTCCAGGGCCAGTTGGATCTTTGCCTCCCGGGCCTGGGCTCCCGCTATTTCTATGTCCAGGTATCGACGGTATGCAAGTTCAAAGACCTTCAGGAATCGCTGAAAAAGGCCCAACGCCTCTTCAGACAGGGGTTGATAGGTGGAGATACCCAGGGCCACAGGTCCAAGTGAATGCCAGTAATAATTGAGGGAGGACGCCTTTTTGAGGTAGTCATCAATAAAAACATTGGTAGTTTTCTGGTAAGCGATCCAGTCCTTTAGCTTCCTTCCTTTGATGTGGGCTGCAAAAAATTCACCCTTGCCCTTCAGCATTTTCAGGGCAAAGGCCTTATGGGTAAGGTTGTTGGTATAACTGGTCTCGGTGACCAGAGTTTTATTGTGTTTGGCGTAGTACTCATAGTTCATGTAGGCCCCTTTGGGCTCATCTAAAATGGCGGTTTGCACATTGCGGATCTCCTGTACGCCCAAACTGCTGAGTTGTAATGAGATGATTTTGCAGATTTTCAGCATGTCCGCCGGCTCCTTCATTTTCATCGCCACGGCCCTCACCTTTTCCAGGGAAACTTCCGTTTTGAGCCTTTGCCTGGCTTCTTCCAGTTTCAATAAGTCCTGGTTAACTGCCTTTGGGAGCCGGTTTATCCCCTTTTCTTGTCCCTTTTTCGATTTCATTTCCGGTAAATGCGCAGTTAAGCTAAGAATAAAATCGTTTCCGTTTAATCCCCTTTTTTCAAGGCAGGATTTCAATAAAAAGAGGCCTCCCTCTGGCTGTGTGATCATGTAAGGCCGGAACCCCGATTAATCCTTTATCGAGGCTATCCTCTGAGAAAC
>CAYOPD010000118.1:6033-12752 GCA_964405735.1 uncultured Saprospiraceae bacterium
TCATGTAAGGCCGGAACCCCGATTAATCCTTTATCGAGGCTATCCTCTGAGAAACTTAGCGTCCTGCGCCTTCCCGGTTAAAATATGAATTTAACCGCCGAAGGTGCTGAGAAACTGGTAAGAAAACATCAATTTACCGGTAAAACAACAGTAAAAGCCGTGTACTGATTTTCAGCCGATTCCACTCTCAATTCTCCCTGGTGGGCCTTTATGATATCATAAGCTATGGAGAGGCCCAGGCCGGTGCCCTGGCCGGTGGGTTTGGTTGTAAAAAAGGGCTGAAAGATCTTGTCCAATAAATGTTGGGGAATGCCGGCCCCATTATCCAGGAGGCGTATTTCTATTTTGTTGCCCATGTTCTTTGTGGAGAGGGTAATGGAGGGAGTGTAAGCCGGCAGGTCAAGGGGATACTTAGTTGCACAGGCCCAAAACGCATTGTTGAACAAATTCAATAATACCCTTCCAATATCCTGTGGAATGACCGGAACCAAAGGGAGCGCTGGATCCAAATCCAATTTAAGTTCAGCAAAAAAGTTCTGATCCTTTGCCCGGTAACCCTGGTAAGCCAATCGCAAATATTCTTCTGCCAAAACATTGATGTTGGTGGCCTCCCTCGTTCCTGAATTTTTCTGGCTATGCAGAAGCATCCCTTTTACAATGGCATCGGCCCGTTTACCATGATGATTTATTTTCTCTTCGTTGGTTTTGATGTCATTTGAAATTACAATGGCCTCTTTTATCTTACCAGCATTTAATTCATGTTGCAACTCGTTGATCAGCTCCTGATTGACTTCGGAAAAGTTGTTGACGAAATTGAGCGGGTTTTGGATTTCATGGGCAATGCCGGCGGTCAGTTCACCCAGGGAGGCCATTTTCTCGGATTGAATGAGTTGAATCTGGGTGGATTTAAGATGGTACAGGGTGGTCTCTATTTCTTTATTCTGAGCGGCCAGCAACGAATTGGTTTTTTTACGCTGTAGATTGCTGCGCCACAATAAGACGGCAACTATCAGGATCGTGCTTAAGCCACCGAGCAGGGAGTTTTTTTGCAGCCGGTTTTGATATTCCTTCCTGGTAGCTTCTACTTCCTGTTGCCTTTGCTGGGCCTCAAAATCAATATTCTGAAATTGCTGGACTTGTTTAGAATTGAAGAGGCTTTCGTTTACCTTTATAATCAATGTCTGGTATTTTACTATGCTGTCGCTCTGTCCGGTCATTTTATAGTAGTCTGCAAATGCGGTGTAACACCGTAAATATAAATCCGGGGCATTCAATGTTTGCGCGACAGTCAATCCCTGTTGAATATGGTAAAGCACCGAATCGGTTTTGCCGGATGATTTATATATCTCGGCAAGTGCAAGGTGACTGGCAACCACCCCTCTGTAATAGCCATGCTCCGTGCTTGCGGACAAGGCTCTCAGGAAATACGTTTTGGCAGTGTCGGCCTGTTTCTTGGCTATGTAAACCCTGCCGAGATTGAGCAGGTTACTTCCTAAGTACCTGTAATAGCCCGCCTTGACTGCATAATCATACCCCCGGAGGAGCGAAACCAATGCCGAGTCCTGCTTATTGGAAGAAAGATAAATTCTGCCCAGGGTGGTATAGGTGATGCTCAGCAATCGAAAATTATTGGATTGTTCAGCAAGTGGAATGGCCTCTTTAAAATAGGTCACTGCCTTTTCAAAGTTTCCCATATTGCCATACAGGATTCCGGTAAATTGAAGAATTCTGCTCAACTTGGTAAGTCGTTGATTGGCCGGAGATACGGTACGATCCGTAAAGTCATCGTGGGCAGGAAAACGGGCCGGCAAAATCTTATTCGCACTGGCAGGATCCTGTACAATGGCAATTCCCGATAATAAAGTTTGTAAGGACCTGGGATAATTGCCCAGGTTTAACAATGCATAACCAATCTCACCAAATCCAACGGATTCCTCCAGTTTGAGGTTAAGTTTTCTGGCCAGTCCGGGAATCTCCGTGGCATAACGATAAGCGCTATCGGGATTGATTTCCGAATATTCATTGGCGATTCTTTCCAACAGGAGCAATCGAATGGTATCATCGGCGGCGATACTCATTTCATATTTCAAGCTGTCAAAAACAGACGGTTGGGCTGAAACAGCATTTATGAGGATCAGGAGAAAGGGGATATACAAAAATCTTCTTGTCAATGCTCTAATGTTGCACAGGTAATTGCAAAATAAACTCTGTATACGCTCCTTCCCGGGATTCAACCAATAACTCCCCCTTATGCGCTTTAACAATATCATAGGACAAAGATAATCCAAGACCCGTGCCCTGCCCGGTGGCTTTGGTGGTAAAAAACGGCTGAAAAATTTTATCAATGATGCTTTGAGGTATGCCGGGGCCGTTGTCTTTGACCCGTAGCTCAATTTTAGATCCTAGGTTTTGTGTAGAGAGCGTGACGGTGGGGGCGTAGTTAGGAACATAACCTGGCAGGTTTGGTCCGTTTTGACTGGTTGCGAAACCTGCCAGGTTTCGTCTCTCATTCACTGCACCGAGGCTACGCTCGGCACAGGCCCAAAACGCATTATTAAACAAATTCAATAAAACCCTTCCTATATCCTGAGGCACCACCTTTACCACAGGCAGATTAGGGTTCAAATCCAACTTAAGCATACAATTAAAACCCTTATCCTTTGCCCTATACCCCTGATAAGCCAGTCTTAAATACTCATCCGCCAGCTGATTGATATCCGTCAATTCCCTCTGGCCTGAGTCCGAACTACCAACCCTCGCATGTTGGAGCATGGATTTGACAATGGCATCCGCTCTTTTTCCATGATGGTTTATCTTATTCTCATTTTCTTTAACACTGGAAATGAGTTCCGCTTCAAGCTGTTCATTCCTTTCTACTGGCCTCTTTCTCCTTTCTCCCTCTATTTCGTCAAGCAACTCCTTGTTAATCTCCGAGAAATTGTTCACGAAATTGAGCGGGTTTTGGATTTCATGGGCAATGCCGGCAGTCAGCTCTCCCAGGGAGGCCATTTTTTCTGATTGGATCAGTTGATTTTGGGTGGATTTAAGATTCTCCAGGGAGGTTTGAAGCTGGCTGGTCCTTAGCTCCACTTTTTCTTCCAACAATTTGTTTTTCTTTTTTAATGCGGCTGAACGGTAAACAATAAAACCGTATACACTTCCTAAAAAAGTGAGAATATATAGGCTATAGGCCCAGCCGGTAAGCCACCAGGGTGGGCGCAGGGTGAAAGCATAATGGTATTCAGGGCTCCAATAGCCCGCACCGTTCATGGCTTTTATTCTGAAGAGGTATGCGCCTGGAGGTAAATTACCGTAGGAGGCTTCAGAACGGGGGGTAAGTCCGCTCCAATAGTCATCCATCCCATCCAGTTTGTAGAGATATTTTACACTTTTTTGATTTTTCTGGGTAATGCCAATAAAATTAAAAGTGAGGTAATTGTTGTCATAAGCCAGGCTCAATTGTTCCGGGAGGTCATACCATCTGGTCAGTCCGTCAAACCTGAAACCACTCAATTCCATTCCATTTTTTAATACTATTGTCGTATCCTGATGATGTGACAGGGCAAGCCAATTCATATTTTCATTAAATATTTGGATACCGGTGAGCTCCACGTTTGGGGCAAGGGTATCCTCAAGGTCTCCATCAGGATGATAGACGGTCAGCCGGTCGTTGGCTCCTATCCAGATAGACCCATTTTTGTCTTCGCAAATCGAATTTGCAAAACAACCCATGCCCAGAAATCCATTCTCATAGGTAAAGTTTTCAAAAAAGGCGCCCTCTCGTCCAAAGGAAGACGGATCGGGATGAGATGCTGAGGTGGGCAGGTTTGCAGGAACCGAAACTCCTCCGCTTTTTTGCATATCCCTGTTAAAAGCCAATAATTTTTCTTTAGTTAATTTACTCAAACCAACACGGGTACCAAACCAAAGGTTTTCTTTTTTATCCTCCAATATACTGTATACCATATTATCAGACAGTCCCTGTTTGTCTGTATAATGGGTAAATTGCTTTCCATCGAACCGGTATACTCCTTCACCCGTTCCAAACCAGAGATTTCCTTTTCGATCTTCCACTATGCTTCTTACCAAATTATTGGACAGCCCCTGTTTTTCGTCAAAGGTGGTAAAGCTCCAGCCCTTTCCTTCAGCACCTGGGTCAAACCTGGATACTCCACCCTCCGTGCCAAACCACAGACTGCCCTGCTTATCTTCCAGGATGCAAAAAACAAAGTCGTTGCATAAGCCCTGTTTCCTGGTGTACTTCGTAAATGATTTTCCATCAAATTTTACGACTCCTCCTCCAAAGGTTGCGATCCAGATATTCCCCTTCCCGTCTTCCAGCACATTTCTGACAAAATCATGAGAAAGTCCATCCTTCATTGTAAAATGAGTAAAGGTGCCTCCGGACCACTTTTTTTGTTTCCCACTCTTTTCAGGAGCATACCGTATCAGCCCTTTGCCATCCGTACCGAACCAAAAATTACCTTTTGTATCCTCTTTGATTGAATTGATGACCGTATGAGGTAAACCCTCCATTTCAGCCAGGTGGGTAAAACTTGCCGAAGCGAGTTGGTTGGCGGGTAACGTATTGCCGTTATAAATCGAAATTCCGCCGCCGCCTGTACCAAACCACAGGTTTTTTTCTTTATCCTCAATAATACTATAGACCAGGTTGCTGGATAAGCCTTCGTTTTCGGATAAATGGGTAAACAATTTTCCTTCGTATTTGGCCACCCCGCCACCGTAGGTACCGAACCATAGATTTCCGCTGCGGTCTTCCAGTGAACAATACACCACATTATTTGGCAGGCCTTCTTTCTCCGTAAAATGGGTAAAACTGCCTGTTTTCCCCGGATCGTATTTGGTCACCCCTCCCCCATTTGTAGCAAACCACAGGTACCCTCTCCGATCTTCTATGATATGATTGACACTGTTGCCGGACAAGCCTTCTTTCATGGTAAATTGCGCAAAGGATTTACCGTCATAACGAATAACGCCCTGGCCTTCACTGGCCATCCAAAGATTACCGGCCCGGTCTTCTGCCAGTTTCCAGAGGAAGTCACTGAACAAACCCTGCAGAGTGGTAAAGTTCAAAAACGACTTGCCGTCATACCTGGACACCCCTCCACCATACGTACTAAACCATATATCTCCTTTCCGGTCTTCTAGAATGCAAGTGACATAATTATTGGTTAGTCCTGTTTTTTCATTATAGTGGGTAAAAGTCCCTTCTGTACCGCGTGCATTAGTCCTTAACCGAGATACCCCTCCACCCAAGGTACCAATCCAGATATCCCCTTTACGGTCTTCCAGGATGCTGACCACATTATTATTGATCAAGCCTTCTTTTTCACCAAAATGCGTAAAAGATCTGCCATCGTATTTGCATATGCCCCCGCCAAAGGTTCCGATCCAAAGATTTCCTACGCGGTCTTCGATCATGCTGTAGGCCTTGTCATCCGGCAGCCCTTCTTTTTTTGTAAAATTTTTAAAGGATTTTCCATCATACCTGGTGACCCCGCCCCGCTCCGTACTAAACCATAAATTGCCCCGGTGGTCTTCATACATACTGTATATATATCCATTTTTTAAACCATGCCGTTTACTGAATGAACTGAAATTTTGCGGGTTCTGGTCTTTAACAGTGGGTTCAGTTGCCATTATCACATCTGGTACTCCAGCCAAAAAAGAACTATCGATGGCTAACTGTACCACTGGTTCAGAGTAGCCGCCCTGTCCGGGTACACAAATTTTTGGAGTTCCGGCCAACACTGCTTTTGGATTGCCCACGGGATGTATATTGGTATTTGCAGCCACCACTTTGGGTTGACCCACTTTGATTTTGGTTAGTTTCGATTCTATGACAGATATCACCACCGGTTCAGCCAGGCTGTCAGCGGAGACCCGGGACCCTTTGCTTTCCACCATTTTCGGAGTAAGAAGTAAAGGAGTTTGATAAGGCTGACTTTCATTACATGAACAAAAAATCAGAAAACAATAGAGGAAAACAATTTGGTACTTCATTTTAATAAGTTGTCTGAATCACACCTGCCTGCCAAAAGCCCTTCTGCCTGAATCCCAAATTCGCAGGGAGGGCAGTCAGGAAAGGATTGACACGGATTAAAGGATTTCTCGGAATTCATATTTGAGGACTAATTTTTTTAAAAGTAAGACTTTTAGATCCAAAGTTGTTCAAAAGACCCACTCCTAATTTATATGCTCTTAGGTAATCAGGGATTTGTGACCTATAGCCCTGTACAACTAAAGGAAGAGTTCCTTTTTCTTGCTTTTGCATTTTCACTGGGGCCGAAAGCTTAATGGTACGGCTTGTCTTTTTCATTTTGGCCGGTTAAGTGGTAATACAGTTTATCGCTTCAGAAAATGTTTCCTTCCAAAATAAACTGGTCAAATTCTTTATTGACAGCAAACCGGCTGACCAGAAACTGTTTTTTTAGGACTATGCCAGAAGCCTTTTGAATCAGGAATTGTATATTTCAAACTAATTGATACTTTATGTTCCTTAAAGTAATACTATTGGAATAAATAATTTACAGGAATTGGGAATCAACCTAATCCATTCCTCCTTTGCAGGGCTTCGCCCTCTTTTTATGATTGACGGACAGGACAGCAATCAAGGGTGATTCAGACAAAAGGTAATTGAATTATAAACTCACTGCCACTTCCCACTTCCGTCTCCACTTTTATTTCGCCTCCAGGCG
>CAYOPD010000119.1:0-4935 GCA_964405735.1 uncultured Saprospiraceae bacterium
AGCGGTTCAATTTCACCTCGTTCCGCGTATTTCCTCTTGCTCTCCTGAGTTACCTCTTTCCTCCGTATCTTGCCGCGTTTTTTATGAATATTTCTTATAATCTCTTACAAACATTTTTACCCCTCACCCAGGAGCCCGAGGCCTTGGCAGAAACCCTGACCAACCTGGGACTGGCGGTGGATGCTTTTGCCCCCTATGAAAGTATAAAGGGTGGCCTGTCAGGGGTGATGGTCGGTAAGGTAGTGGAATGTATCCGGCATCCCAATGCGGACCGTCTTTCGCTGACCCGCGTTGACCTGGGCTCGGGCACCCTGCATCAGATCGTATGCGGGGCCCCCAACGTAGCAGCAGGCCAGACCGTACTCGTGGCCACCCCGGGGACCAAACTATACAATACCAAGGGGGAACTGCTTGAAATCCGCAAAGGAAAGATCCGTGGGGAGGCCTCTGACGGCATGATTTGTGCCGCCGATGAACTTGGTTTGTCGCATGACCACAGCGGGATTATGGTCATCGCGGACCACCACCCAGCAGGAACCCCCGCCACTGAAGTCATTTCCGTTTATCGTGATACCGTCTTTGAAATAGACCTCACTCCAAACCGGTCCGACGCGACCAGCCACCTTGGTGTCGCCAGGGACCTGGCCGCCTATTTTGCAATCCATACCGGTAAAAAAACCGAAATCAAAGCCTGGGGCAGCGAACCTTTGCCGGAGATCCGGCATGAAAAACCGGTAAAGGTGATCGTGGAAGATCCGGTCCGTTGTCCGCGATATAGCGGGATCAGCCTGTCCGGAGTCACCATCGGCGAATCCCCGGACTGGCTGAAAGAAAGATTGAATGCCATCGGGGTAAGGCCCATCAGCAATGTGGTGGACATCACCAACTGGATCCTTCATATGTATGGCCAGCCCCTGCATGCTTTTGATCTGGACAAGATCAAAGGCGGGGCGGTAAGAATCAAAACCCTGCCTCGGGGCACAAAATTTGTCACCCTGGATGCCACCGAACGCAGCCTGCACGAGGATGACCTCATGATTTGCGACGTAGATTCCCAACCTCTCTGCATTGCAGGAGTCTTTGGGGGTATCGGTTCCGGCATCAGTGCCAACACAAAACATATCTTCCTGGAAAGCGCTCACTTCTCCGCTTCTTCCATACGCAGGACCAGCATGCGTCATGTATTGCGCACCGATGCGGCGACCCGTTTTGAAAAAGGGACCGATCCAAACATCACAGTAAAAGCGCTCAGCGAGGCTGCCCGGCTGATCATCGAGCTGGCAGGAGGTCATCCCTCATCTCAAATTGTGGATGTTTATGAAAGTCCGATCGAACCGGTGCAGGTCGAACTGAGCCTGGACAAAGTCAGGTCGGTGATCGGACAGGAGATACCCGATACCCAGATCAAAAAAATACTGGCTGCCCTGGATATGCCGGTTCTGAGCGAAACCGGAGACCGGCTTACCATCACTGTGCCCACCAATAAATCCGACGTGAAGCGCGACATCGATGTGATTGAAGAGATCCTGCGGATCCATGGTTTTAACGCGGTGCCCATGCCTGCTAAAATGGAAGTTTCCTTTGCCATTTCTTCCGAAGCGAGCAGGAAAGAAAAACTGCGGGAAGCGACAGCGGCTCACCTGAGCAGCCTTGGTTTTCATGAAATCATGGGCATGTCGTTGATGGAATCCAGGGTTTTGGCAGGGTCAGGCTTTGAGTCCCAAAACCTGGTATTGGTCAACAATACAAGCAATATTAACCTCGATGCCATGAGGCCGGATATGCTTCGAAGCGGTCTTCAGAGCATCCAGTACAACCAGAGCCGGCAACAGGGTATCCTCCGGTTTTATGAATTCGGCTTCACCTATCACAAGGCTCCGGATGCAAAATGGCCCTTTCGTGAAACGCCTTCGCTTGCGGTTTTTGTTTATGGGCCTATCGACCAGGAGCACTGGGACCTTAAGACTCCACGAAATGGATTCTTTTATCTCAAAGGGTTGATCATGCAGCTTATGGCAAAATGGAATCTCGGTAGTTTGCGGGATATAGAAATTACCCATCCGGATTTTGAATTAGCCAGGGAAATTACCATCCAGGGCACTCCGGTGGCGACCTACGGAAAAGTAAAGGAGTGGCTTGGCAAACATTTTGATTTGAGAGCTGACCTGTATTATGCCCTGATCCACTGGGACAGGATTTGGGGACTTTTTAACCGGCCGCGTCTGGAGAAGGTGCAAACTCCTGGAAAAT
The DNA here is from genome assembly GCA_964405735.1 of uncultured Saprospiraceae bacterium. Taxonomy (GTDB): domain Bacteria; phylum Bacteroidota; class Bacteroidia; order Chitinophagales; family Saprospiraceae; genus JADJLQ01. The sequence continues at coordinate 2,251 of CAYOPD010000119.1, forward strand.
ACCCCTCCGTGCGCCGGGATCTTGCCTTCGTGGTGGACAAAGAAACAGCCTGGCAACAGATCCGGAACGTACTCGAAGATTTGAAAATCCGGGATCTCGTGAATTTTGAGCTTTTCGATATGTTTGAAAATGAGGACCGGTTCGGGAAAGGCAAAAAATCTTTGGCAATAAGTCTTATATTTGAAAACCCAAATCAGACCCTCAAGGACTCTGATCTGGAGCGTTCTATGAACCTGATCGTGCAGGCCCTGACGCAAAAATCAGGGGCCTCTGTGAGGTAGTAGAAAGAAGATTAATGTTTTATATATAATATAAATATAATATATTTGTGAAAGCAGTTCCTGCCATATTGGACCGAATGGAGGAAAAAATACGGGTGGTTTCTCAAAAAGTTGAGTTACTGCAACAGGAAAACAAACTGCTGCATGATGAAAACAACAAATTGAATAAAGAGCTGAAACTGAGAGAAAAACTCATCAGGGAAATGGAAGACCAGCGTACGCTTTTTTCAGACCAGGAAGACACGGCAAAGGTCAGTTCGCGAAAAATGGAACAGACCCTCGATCAATACATTAAACAGGTAGATCAGTGTATAGACATGGTCAAAAACATAGGATAGTACCCCAGGGATGAAAACACTTCAAGTCATGATCGAAGGCCGCACCTACCCGTTGAAAGTCAACGAGGAGGACGCTGCATCGATGCTGAAAATCGTGGAAGAAGTCAATGAATCCCTGAAATCTTTACATGTCTCTTATCCTCAGAAAGACAGGCAGGATTGTATGGCCATGGCCCTTTTGACCTACGCCGTCAAACTCTACGAATCCAGGGCCGACAGCCTGTCGCCCGATATCCAGGAAAAACTCGAAGTCATGGACCGGCTGCTGGATGATGTAATGCTCTGAGTCTCTTTCCTCTTTGTTCTTATTTATTTACTTATCAAAAAAAGGACCATATCATGGACTGGATATTAGCATTGATCGCAGGGTTGGCCGGAGGCAGTGGGGCCGCTTATGTGATCCTCAACAATATATTTAAAAAGAACCGGCAAAAACAACTGGAACAATCCAACCAGAAATCCGACCTCATCCTGGAACAGGCAAAAATAGCAGCCAAGCGCATTACCGATGAAGCAGAAGTGAATGCCGAGAAAGTGCTTTCCAAAGCAGAAAGCCGCAACGAACAAATCAAACAAAAAAAGATTCAGGAAGCCAAAGACCACTTCAACAGCAAACGGGCTGAATTTGAGAAGGAAAAAGCCGCCCACCTGGTGGAAATGAAAGAAAGGGAAATGCTCGTCGTCAATGGCGAAAACGAATTCAAACGAAAACTGGCGGAAATTAAATCAAAGGCCGAACAGGTAGATTCCAAGGAGAGTGAACTAACCACCCTCCGGGAAAACCTGGAAAAACAATTGAAAATCGTCAACCGCAGGAAAGAAGAACTGGATGCGGCAACCGAGAAGCAGGTCAAAGCGCTTGAAAACATCGCCCGCCTTTCCGAACAGGAAGCCAAAGAACAACTGATCGAGGCAATCCGGGCGAAAGCCGAATCGGAAGCCATGTCATATGTCAAAGATGCCGCAGAACAGGCTAAGGTCAACGCCAACAAGGAAGCCAAAAAGATTGTGATCCAGACCATCCAGCGCATGGCTTCGGAATATACCATTGAAAACACCGTCTCCGTTTTCCATCTGGAAAACGACGACGTAAAAGGACAGATCATCGGCCGTGAAGGGCGCAACATCCGGGCCCTGGAAGCAGCCACCGGCGCTGAAATCGTGGTGGATGACACCCCGGAAGCCATTGTGATCTCCTCTTTTGATCCCATCCGCCGGGAAATTTGCCGCCTGGCCCTTCAGCGCCTCGTCGCAGACGGACGCATTCATCCGGCCCGCATCGAAGAAGTCGTGGCCAAGGTCAAAAAGCAATTGGAAGAACAGATTCGGGAGATCGGAGAGCGTACCGTGATCGACCTGGATATCCATGGCCTGGATCCATACCTGGTGTGGATGGTCGGCCGCATGCGTTTCCGCTCTTCCTATGGCCAGAACCTGCTCAAACATTCCATCGAAACCGCCAATCTCTGCGCCACCATGAGCGCCGAGCTGGGCCTCAATACCAAACTCATCAAGTTGGCCAAACGGGCCGGCCTTCTGCACGACATCGGTAAAGTGAGCGAAGAAGAAAGTGAACTGTCCCATGCCATCCTCGGCATGAAGCTTTGTGAAAAATACCACGAGCATCCCGCCATCATCAATGCGGTAGGCGCGCACCACGATGAAATCGAAATGAACAGCATCATATCGCCCATCATCCAGGCTTGTGATGCCATATCAGGAGCCCGCCCGGGAGCCCGTCGCGAAATCCTTGAATCTTATCTCAAACGGATCGGTGAACTTGAAGAATTAGCCATGTCTTATGACGGAGTCCAGAAAGCTTATGCCCTCCAGGCAGGCCGTGAGCTCCGGGTGATTGTGGAAAGCGATAAGGTCTCTGATGGCTTTGCCGACGAACTGGCCTACCTGATCTCCCAGCGCATCCAGAACGAAATGCAATACCCCGGTCAGGTCCGGGTGACGGTGATCCGGGAGAAAAGGGCGACGGCGATTGCGAAGTAGGCAGTCAGTTAGCTAGTTTGTAAGTTAGCTAGTTAGCTAGTTTGTAAGTTAGCTAGTTTGTAAGT
>CAYOPD010000119.1:5035-12029 GCA_964405735.1 uncultured Saprospiraceae bacterium
AGCGGCGAAGCGGCGAAGCGTGTGGCAATCACTTAGGGAAGGCGGGGGAGAAATCCAAGGTTTCTTCCACATTTCCACGCGTGTCCGCATTCGTTAAGTCGGAGTTTAACTCTTCCCAACATAGTGATTCCAATTTGACTTCCGCCTGCTTGCGCACTTGCTTACCCTGGGTGAAAGCAGTGCAGCATAATCACCCCTTCATTCTTTAATTATTTTAATTTCTTTAATCCTTAATTAAATAAAAAACCCCGGATTTATTCTCTTTAGAAAAAAACCAGGGCTATATGAAAAGACTCACTAAATCCAAAAGGGAAGTGTATGCAAAAAAAACCAAGCCCGGAAAGCCTACCAATCCGGTCAGATTTGTGTGCATTCTGGCCCGAAGATTTTATCCTTCAAAACCAGTTAGAGTAAATTGTTTTTGGTCTTATTTAGCTAATGGGTCAACACTGAAATAGAGATGTAATATTACTGTGAAAGGTTGCATCCTGATTCATCTTAACAGGAGTTCCCATGAAATTTAACCTTGCATTAATATTACCTGTTAAAGTAGATGCGCGTTGATCCCCCCTTTAGGGTGAGGGTTGTTTTCATTTCTTTGCGGTCACGGAGATAAGTGATGGTCACCGTATCGCCGACTTTTTTCTTTGAGATCATCTGTTTGAGATGATCGTAATCGTCGATGAAGGTGCCATCCAAATGGGTGAGCACATCGCCCTTGGAAAGGCCACCGGCTTCAGCGGCGCCGCCTTTTACCAGGCTTGAAATGGCGAGTTCTTCATTGAGCATTACCCCGATGGTGGGTTTGTTCGCTTCCGTGCTGTCCACCTTGAATTGAATCCGTGGGTCCGTATCACCTCCGGTCTTTTCTTTGATCTCCACGCTTCCGTCCGGGTTCTTACGGATGGTCACCGTGCGCTCCGTATAAGGCGTATTGCTTTCCCTCAGAATGCGGATCTGGTCCGGATCCCCATCCTCTCCGAAGCGGATTTCTTTGTCAATGATGATCTCTTCTTTCTCACCGCTGCTGTCGATGGTGATCCGGATCGTCTTTCCATCGCCTTTGAGTTCTTCGGTTTCTTTGGTGACGGCATCCCCTTCCAGGATCTTTTTTTCAATGACTTCGTTGCCCTCCTTATCCGTGCTTTTGCGGATGGTTACTACCTTTTTTTCTTTTTTAGGTTTAGCCTCCTGGGACCAGGAGGTCAGGGGCAGGGCAAACCATACGATTGCGAGATATATATATTTCATGATTGTTTTTCTATGATGGTTGGAACAAAAATACGGGTTTTTAGACGGGGGTTAATTCTGATCGAGGGAACCGCTGAACTGGATCACGGAACCTTCTTCCAGTTCAATCCCGGAATGGTCCTCGACCAGTGATTTAAATTGTCTGTATCGCTGGGCATCCTGTTTTTTACCATTGATCCGGAGATCTTTTGAGGTGATTTTAAATTCATAGGATTTGCCCTTTTCCACCAGGTTCTCCTGGTCCAGCTTACGTTCGATGGCCTGCTGGAGGTTATTCTTGCGACTGAGGCTGAAAGCTTTGCCCATCGGCGTGGATTCCTTCCATTCAAAATCCGGGACCTCTTTGAATCCATGGCCCATGTCCTCCATGAGTTCTTTCAATTGTTCCTGACTCAACCTTAGTTTTTCGTGCATATCCCATTGGCCTTCCTTCAATCTGAGTTTTTCACGGTCCAGGTGTTTAAACGCTTTATCGATGGCCTCATCCTGGATTTTGAAACGAAGATGATCCAGGTCTTCAAGGCGTCCATCGAACATCTCACCTGGTTTTCCGAAGTTAAAATCAAAATCCCCCGGTTTGAACATTCTCATATGCCCACCTGGCCAGGATCCTCCCTTGCCCAGATCGATGATGATATCTCCCTTTTTGTTTTCGATAATCAGGCGGTCACCCTCCACGCGCATACCCGATGAATCTCCTTCAAAGATCCATTTGGTGCCGTCGTGGCGTCCCCAACGGAGCTTGTCCCCGTCATGGAAAAAATAAGATTTTTCATTTCCTTCCCTGTCCCTGAAAGTAAAGGCGCGCTGTTCACCGGGTTTTACCTCAACCCTCGGCCGGATGGTATATACCCTGGGGTGCATACCGCCCCTGGGAATCACCAACGGCCTTTCTGTATCCATACTGTCATCAAAATTGAAATTATAATTGAAATGGTATTCACCAGGTTCATAATCACGGAACACCCTCCTCCGGCGCTCAGGCATTTCAATTTCGGCAAGCTCCTTCTTCAGCGCATCGGTCTCCCCCTTGTATTTTTCGTATTCCGATGGAGGGATCACCTTGTCGTCTACTTTCAGTTCTTTGATTTCTTTGTTTTCCAGGCTGAGCTCGACTTTCTGTTTTCCGTTGTCTTTGGAGATTTTTTCAATCCTCGATTTGGGCTTGACAGTGTCGGAAACGGCTTTTGTCCGGTCCCAAATGAAGCTTTTTGACAACTGGATGGCATTTTCGTAATTCCCAAGGGTTTCCAGGGGACTGGAAAACAACCAGACCAGGGCAAGCCCGCAGACCAGCAGGGGGGCCTGCCCCCGGCTCATCCGGTATTCATTTTGGATTGGGTTTTTAAACAACCGCTGTACCCGGTGCAGCAATTGATTTTTATGAGCAAAGGCCAGTGCGAATGTGGGGGCCGTGGCCTGTTCTTCCAGGCGGATCAGGGCCTTTGACAAAGCAATGGGTTCTGCACCCAGTTCCAGGGCAAGGTCATCGCAGCATTGTTCCCGGATGGTTTTAATCGTGGCAGAAAACCACCAGACCGAAGGATGATAAAAAAACAGGATTTCCATGGTAGAGATCAGGACATTTTGCAGGTAATCCCGCCGCATAATATGGGCTATTTCATGGGCGAGGATTGCCTTGGTTTCTTCAGGACTCAGGTGATTGATCAGACCGATGGGCAGCAGGATGACCGGGTTGAGGTGTCCCAGGGTGACCGGGATATCCACCCGGAGACTGGAAGCAAGAGCAATTTTTTTCCGGACCCCTGAACGGTTGACCAGGTCATTAAACTGGAGGAGGATCCCGGGCAGTTTAATGGCTTGAACCTCCTTGCGCAAGCGCCCGATCTGGTGATATCCCAGGGCCATTCGCAGGCTGAAAAGGATCACACCCAGGCTCCAGATCAGGAATATCAGTTGGACATGGTTCTCAATTTCAGTCATCCAAAGCGAAGCCATGGATGAAGGGGAACTATTCTCAACAGCCGGTACCTGCAGCTTTAATAACGAATCTCCTAAAGCCGTCGGGGCCAGCCGGATATTTTGTGCTTCCGGAATAGAGAGTAAAAAGGATACAAATACACCGGCAGGCAATAAAAGCAGCAGGGCCATGCCCACCTGGTATTTGGATTTTGCGCTGGCACGCGGACTGAGACCCAGCCAGGAGTAAAAGACAAAAGCCAAAACCAGGCCGATCCAGACCGAATGGATCATAGCCCATACCCAGGCCTGGATCAGGTCCGGTGCATTGGAGAATAAATTGGAGAACATGGAAAAGGAGTTTTTATTTTTTATTATTGGATTCGAGGTTGTCAATCAGGGCTTTGATCATACGCAGCTCATCGTTGCTGGCCTGGTAACTGCCAAGGGCCTGCATCACCAGGGTGCTTGCCGAACCCCGGTAGGTGGCCTGCAGAAAATCACCGAGCAGGTTTTGTTGAGTTTCATGTTCCCGAACTGCCGCTTCGTAGATATGGCTTCTTTGGTCGGTATTGCGCCTGAGCAGGCCTTTTTCAGTCATGATCTGCATCAGTTTCAGGGTGGTGGTATACCCTATTTCCCCACCACTGTTACGGGACAGGATCTCATTGACCACCCTTACCGGCTGCGGACCTTTTTGCCACAGGATCTGCAGGATCGCCAATTCGCTGTCCGTTGGTTTGATCTGTTTTTTCATCTGTTATCTTTAAAAAATTACTAATACGAATTCTTTCGTAATGCAATGATACAACGCCCCGGCTCTATTGTCAATCTCCATTACGAATAAATTCGTATTTTATGAAAACCTTAACCTCTTCAAATAAGAACCAGAGGCAACCGTTCAACTGGAACTTTGTCTTTATATATAAGTTAAATGTCCGGTCAAAACCAATATTGGTCTAAATCGGGTCCGTTATAGCTAATAAATAATAATATTTGATTGATTCTATACTTCATTAAACGGGTTTAGAGATGATGAATAAAATATTATGGCATGCCGTTTCCATCAGCGCTCTCGTCAGGACGAGACCTGAAAACAATGCTCCGGTAGTTAAATCGGTTTCCAACGGGATCTGGCTCGGCGTCATGGCTGAAATGGGTGAATGGATCTATGTGATTGGCAAGGAAGCCATTGGATGGGTTCTCCGCAAAGAGATCGCGACCTGTGATGCCCAGGCCCTGCACATCCGGGAGGATGAGGGTGGATGGGTGGTTGGGTATTGATGAAGTAGTCGGGGTCAGTAGTCATCAGAAATATACTCTCCGTTAAATCTTTGGCATTAGGTCGACCAATACTTTTTCAACCCCTTTTGGTACTATCCAATCTAATCAAAGCCTTCAGGCTTAAATTTATGCTCCAAACTATGAACCGCTCCGCGAAAAGCGATTAATTTTATTCATCCTATGCCGGATCATACCAGCGAAGATGATTAAAATTAAACGAACATGAATCGCAGAAATACAATAAAACATTTGTTTGCTGCTTCGGGCGCCCTCATCGCCCTGCCCTCCTGGGCCAGGAGTTGGTCCAAGGCTTCATTTGGGACATTTGACTCCTCCTTCAGTAAAGCCGAGCAGGAAATCCTGTCAGCAGTTGTGGATACCATTATTCCGGCAGGGAATGCGATTGGTGCAAAGTCCGTAGGCGTGGATCTTTTCCTCCAAAAACTCTTTGACCGCTGTTATGAACAAGAAGTGCAGAACAATGTAAAAAATCAGTTGAAAGCCCTGGAAACCAAAGCTCAGGCCGGTCACCAGGTTTCGTATGCGGCCTGCCCGGCCGTGGCGCGCGAACAACTGCTTCTGCAATTCAGCAATTCCGAGATAAAGGAAGAAAAAGACTTTTTCAACCTGATCAAATCCGAAACCATTCGGGGATTCAACACTTCGGAAGAAGTGATGGTCAAATACCTTAAATACAAGGTAGCCCCCGGACATTATTACGGATGCGTCGACGTCAATGCCTGAATAAATAATAATGCTACCAAATTTTACAAAAAATAACTCCTTTGTGTCTTTGCGTCTTTGTGGGAAACAAGAAAAAACACCTTTGCGCCTTTGCGTGAAATAAACTTTAAACCATGACAAACTTCAACATAGACTCGGCTAAAAAACGCAAATACGACGCCATCGTCATCGGTTCCGGAGCCTCAGGCGGATGGGCCGCCAAAGAATTATGCGACCAGGGTCTCAAGACCCTGGTCCTTGAAAGAGGCAGGGACGTCAAACATATCGTGGATTATCCTACGGCATCCAAAGCTCCCTGGGAATTTGAATTCAGGGGGACGGTACCGATTGAAAAAAGGACGGGATATCAGTTTGGCCGCTTTATGCAGGAAGCTACCCTCCATTGGGCACTGAAAGACGACGAGCAACCCGTGGTTTACGAAAAACCTTTTCGCTGGTTCAGGGGATATCATGTGGGGGGCAAATCCCTGCTCTGGGCGCGCCAGACCCAGCGCTGGAGCGACTATGATTTTGAAGGGCCGGCGCGCGATGGTTTCGCCGTCGACTGGCCGATCCGTTATAAAGACCTAGCCCCCTGGTACAGTCATGTGGAAAAATTCGCCGGGATCGCTGGCAACAAGGATGGCATTGATGAATTGCCGGACAGTGAAGTCATGCCGGGATTCGAAATGTCCTGCATCGAACAATATTTTAAGGAAAAACTCAAAACCCATTTCCCGGACCGCTACCTCATCCAGGCCCGCTGCGCCCATATCACCGACCCCCAGGAAATCCATATCCAGCAGGGCCGCAGCAAATGCCAGAATCAGAACATGTGCAACCGGGGCTGTATTTACGGAGCTTATTTCAGCAGCAATGCCTCCACCATTCCCTGGGCCATGAAGACGAAAAAACTGACGATGCGTCCCGATTCGGTGGTCCATTCCATCATTTACGATGAAAAGAAAGGCCGCGCTACGGGGGTCAGGGTTATCGATCGTCACAGTCATGAAATGATCGAATTTTACGCAAAGATCATTTTTGTGAACGCCTCGACGATCAACAGCACCGCCATCCTCCTGAATTCAAAATCCAACCGTTTCCCCAACGGCCTGGGCAATGACAGCGGCCTCCTGGGCAAATTCCTTTCCTGGCATAATTACAGGGGAAAAGCCAATGCCCAATACGAAGGATTTGCCGACAAACGCACGGACGGCCGGAATCCTTCCAACAGTTATATCCCAAGGTTCCGGAATGTGCGGAAACAGGAAATGGACTTCCTGCGTGGTTATGCCATCGGTATCGGGGGCGGCCGGGGAACCAGCACGGATACTTCTATGATCGGCGACCAGCTCCGTGAAAATATTTTAAATCCGAAATACGGACTCTGGAACATGAGCTCCTGGATGATGGGCGAATGCGTACCCATAGAATCCAACCACATGCGCCTGCACCATGAACTGAAAGACAAATACGGCATACCCCAGATCGTGCTCTCCTGCGAATGGACCGAAAACGACGACAAAATGGTAGCCGATTATGTGGAGCAGAGCAAGGCCATGTTTGAAGCCGCCGGTTTCGTCAACATCACCGCCAACGATACCAAATCCGCCCCGGGCTCAGACATCCATGAAATGGGAGGAGTGCGCATGGGCCATGATCCCAAAACTTCCCTGCTCAATGCGTGGAACCAGATGCACCATTGCAAGAATGTTTTTGTGAGCGACGGGGCCTGCATGACTTCTACCGGCACCCAGAATCCGACCCTGACATTCATGGCGATCACGGCCAGAGCGGCGAATCACGCGGTGGAGGA
>CAYOPD010000120.1:0-11952 GCA_964405735.1 uncultured Saprospiraceae bacterium
ACGATTACGACCCTGGCCCCCACCTGCTCTGACGGGGTCAAAAATGGTTTTGAAACCGGTGTAGATTGTGGTGGCGGAACTTGCAGCATTTGCCTTCCTCCGCCGCCTCCCACGCCTTGTGTGACACCGATATTATTGCCTTCCGGCAGCTCCGATACAGTCAGACAATCTTCCACTTATTCCACATATTATCCAGCCTCGAAAGCCAGGGATGCCTCGCTGTCAACCTATAGCCGGACCCAAGGGGAATTACGCCCCTGGTGGGAAATCAACCTGGGCGCCACTTATAATATTTCCAGCATCGAGATCCGGCACCGGACCTGTTACGGATGCAATTCCTACCTGGTCAGGTACAATTTGTTTATTTCTCCGACCCCCATCACCACCACCGATATCAATGCGCTAAAGGCGGATCCTTTGGTTTTTGAATTTCCTTACACGGCATCCAGCTTTACCTATACCGGAATTAATTTCCTGGGCAGGTATGTCCGCATCTGGGCAGAATACAGTAGTCCTAACAGCCTGAGCCTGCTGGATGTAAAAATACGTGGCTGTTCGATCATAACTCCTGCAGCAACTTTCAAGACCAACCTGCAGGAAAAGGGAACCATTACAGGCATCCAGAACGCCGAACAGGGACTGATTCCCCTCGATGGAAAATCAATTAAGCAGGCTGGCGTTCCGGGGACAATCGCTGAATTAAGCCCCCCAAACCCCATTACTGTTTTCCCCAATCCTGCACGAGACCTGATTTACATTTCCATTCCCGGTAGATATAATCAAGCCGACGTGCTGATTACGGATCTTCTGGGCAGAAAAGTGATGCAGCGCCAGGTGACCGGAACCGAACTGGATATCCGTTCATTGACCCAGGGACACTATCTCCTGCAACTCCAGGTGGATGGAGTCAGGACCCTGCACCGGTTTATCAGGGAATGATCGTTTTAACCTGGTGTTGCATTATCATATAGGGATAGGATTATCCCGGGGGATATGATAATTATTCCCGGGCCCCTAATGATATTACTGCTTTTAAAGCCGGCTTTTAAAACTCGCCGCTTTTCTGCATATTTGCGCCCCAATTTAATGAGCTATGGCAGGTGAAAAGATCATTTTTTCTATGGAGGGGGTCAATAAAGTTTATCCCCCAAACAAACAGGTCCTTAAAAATATTTACCTCAGTTTTTACTACGGAGCCAAGATCGGCGTGCTGGGCCTCAACGGAGCCGGTAAATCCAGTCTCCTGCGCATCATTTCAGGTAAGGACCAGAACTACCAGGGCAAGGTAGTCTTTGATAAGGACTATAAAATCGGCCATCTCGAGCAAGAACCGGTCCTGGATCCTGAAAAGACAGTGAGGCAAACGGTGGAAGAAGGCGTGGGCGCCCTGGTCAGCCTGATGAAAGAATACGAAGAGGTTTGCAATAAACTGGCCGAGCCGCTGGAAGATGATGAAATGAACCGCCTGATCGAAAAACAGGCAGAACTCATGGACCGGCTTGATCAGGAAAACGCATGGGAACTGGACCATAAGCTGAATACAGCTATGGAAGCCCTGCGCTGCCCGGAAGAAAACCAGCTCATCAAAGTGCTCTCCGGGGGAGAAAAAAGAAGGGTCGCCCTATGTCGCTTGTTACTCAGCAACCCCGATATCCTCCTTTTGGATGAACCCACCAATCACCTGGACGCTGAAAGTGTCCTTTGGCTCGAGCAATATCTGCAGAATTTCCCCGGTACGGTCATCGCGGTCACCCACGACCGATATTTCCTGGACAATGTAGCCGGATGGATCCTGGAACTCGACCGGGGAGAAGGCATTCCCTGGAAAGGTAATTATACCAGCTGGCTCGAACAAAAAGCCAAACGTCTTGAAATGGAGGAAAAACAGGAAACAAAAAGGAAAAAAACCCTTGAGCGTGAACTGGAATGGGTCCGGATGTCCCCCAAGGCCCGCCAATCCAAAGGGAAAGCCCGTCTCAATGCCTATGACAAATTGCTGAGTGAAGACATAAAAGAAAAAGAAGCTACACTTGAACTTTATATTCCCCCCGGTCCACGATTGGGAGATGTGGTCATTGAAGCCCAGGGACTTTCCAAAGGGTTCGGAGACCGGATCCTGTTTGAAAACCTAAGTTTCTCCATTCCCAAAAACGGGGTGGTAGGCATCATTGGCCCGAACGGAGTGGGAAAAAGCACTCTGTTCAAGATCATCATGGGCCAGGAAAAACCCGACTCCGGCAAGGTGATTATCGGCGACACCGTCCACCTTTCTTATGTCGACCAGGCCCACAAGGACCTCAATCCCGAAAAGACCATTTATGATGTAATCAGCGGAGGAACCGATATTATTCTTATTGGTAAAACGGAAATCAATGCCCGGTCTTACCTGGCCCGTTTCAACTTCACCGGAGCCGATCAACAGAAAAAAGTAGGAGTATTATCAGGAGGCGAACGAAACCGCCTCCACCTTGCCATGACCCTGAAGGACGGAGGCAATGTGCTCTTATTGGATGAACCTACCAACGACATCGATATCAATACGCTGAGGGCATTGGAAGAGGCCATCGAACATTTTGCCGGCGCTGTCCTGGTCATCTCCCACGACCGCTGGTTTATTGACCGGCTGGCCACCCATATCCTGTCGTTTGAAGACGAAGGCCAGGTGGTTTATTTTGAAGGCAACTTCAGCGACTATGAAGCTAAGAAAAAAGAGAAACTTGGAGACCTGACTCCTAAGAGGCCTAGGTTTAAAAATGTGATTAACCGGTAAGTAGATCAGTTAATCAGTTAATCAGTTAATCAGTTAGAAAGTTGGTTAGCTGGTGGGTTAAAAAACCAAATCTGATAGCTGACTGCTTATGTCTGACTACTCCAATAAAAGGTAAGGGACGAAGGGAATAAAATTGAAGGGGAGTACATCCGCTGACTGCTGATAGCTCTGAAAGCCCGCTGCTCGTCGCTGCCCTACAACGGTTTAATCTTAATATTCCTGAACCATACCGTATTTCCGTGATCCTGCAGGGAAATTTTGCCTTTGGTAAAGGCCCCGAAACCGGGCATGTTTTTAAATTTGCTGCCGGCTACCAGTTTTTTCCACGCTGGGTCGCCGACCCGGGTACTCACCACTTTTTCACCGTTTAAGAACAGATCGAGTGCGCCATTTTGGGAAAGAATCTCGGCCTGGTTCCATTCGAGCGCATGGGTCGCTGTTTCTTTGGAACAGCTGATCAGGTCATAGAGGTCACCGGCGCGGTGCTTTTTGATTTTGGCATCCGGATGACAGGCATTGTCCAGCACTTGCATTTCAGGGCCCGTGTGCCAGGCGTATTTGTATTTGGTAGTGTCTTCGTTGACGAAAAAGATGATCCCGCTGTTGCCACAGGTATCGATTTTCCATTCCAGCTTTAGGTGGAAGTTTTCGAACTCTTCATCTGTAACGATATCACCACCCTGGGTTTGCCAGTCGGATTTGTTGGAGGCGTCGAGCATGAGTGCGCCATCCACTGTTTTCCAGGCAGGGCCCGGGTCGCCGCCGCCATATTTATGCCAGCCCGTGGTGGATATACCATCAAACAGGGGCCTCCAGCCATTTTGGGTTTCTTCGGCGGAGAGGACTACTTTGTTTGGGTTGGTTGCCGTTTGGGCCGGAGTGGGCTCCACGACCGGGGCAGCTTCCTTTTCTTTGCCTTTGCAGGCGAACAGGGTCAAACCTAAGAGCAAGCCAAGGGAAATATATTTCATAACCAAGAGCGATTTGTTTTGCTCGGCAAAAGTAAAAAATATTTTTAACAAGTGTAGTCGCTTGTTAATCAATAAATCCTGATACTGAGGATTTTCCGGATGCCGGCATCTTGACTGCAACTCATTTATAGTGTACCTTGCGTCTTTTGACTCCATTTACTTACCTATAATAGTTTTGATTATGTCAGGAACCGACAATTATAGCTTATTGATAGATAAATTGGATCAGTTTATCCGCAAGTACTACATCAACCAGATTATTCGTGGTACGTTGTTTACGGTTGGATCTGTTCTTTTGCTGTTCCTGGCCTACAACCTGATGGAGCATGAATTTTATTTCAGCAAGGGAATTCGCAAAGGGTTATTTTATTCCTTCAACCTTTTCAGTGCAGGCGCGCTGGCCTATTGGGTCGGTTTGCCCCTGATGCATTATTTCAAACTGGGGCAGGTCATCGGCCACGAGCAGGCAGCCCGGATCATCGGTGATCATTTTGCCGACGTGAAAGACAAGTTGCTCAATATCCTTCAGCTCCGGTCACAGATGCAAAGCGCTGACCAAATCCAGTTGATCGAAGCCAGTATCCAGCAGAAAAGTGCCCAGATTCATATCGTTCCATTTAAAAACGCCATTGATCTGAATAAAAACCGGAAATACCTGAGATTTGCCCTGCCCCCGCTTTTATTGTTGCTGGTCCTCCTGTTGGCGGCTCCGAGTGTGATCCGGGACAGTTCAAGACGGATCATCCGGAATAATGAGGAATTTGAAAAAGCGGCGCCTTTCCATTTTAAGTTAAAGAATGAAAATCCTTCGGTGGTTCAGTTTGACAACTATACCCTCGATATGGAAGTAAACGGTACGGTGCTCCCAGCCGAAGTTTTTATAGAGGTGGATCAATATCCCTATCGGATGACCCGGGTCGACGCCAATCATTATACCTACACCTTCAACAACGTTCAGAAGAATACCGGCTTCGCCATGTTCAGCGGCGCGATCAAATCCAAATCCTATGAACTGGCGGTTTTGAAAAAACCCAACCTCAGCAATTTTACCATCCGGATGGAATACCCATCCTATATCGGCCGTAAAGCCGAGTCCCTTGAAAACATCGGGGACCTGCTGGTTCCGGAAGGCACCCGGCTTGCCTGGCAGATCGATGCCGAAAATACGGATAAAGTGGCTATGGCCTTCGGCTCAGGAACCGCCCAGGAAATCAGCCGGAACGGCGAACAGTATTTTACCCACCGCTACCGGGCCATGCAGGACCAGCCTTATAAAATATATATCTCAAACGAGGCGGTCCCTCAACCGGATTCCATACTTTATCAGCTCCGGGTGGTTGCCGATCAATATCCCTCCATCCAGCTCGAACAGTTTGTCGACAGCATGGATAAACGCCTGATCTATTTTGCTGGTAACGGCTCAGACGATTACGGATTGTCCAAACTTAATTTTCATTATTCAATCATTCATCCCGACGGCAAGCAGGAAAACGCTTCCCCGGTAGCCATACCGATTTCCAATTCCAATAAGACGACTTACCAGTATGAATGGGATAGCAGAAACATCAACCTGAAGCCGGGAGACCAGCTCAGCTATTATTTTGAACTTTTTGACAACGATGGCATCCATGGTTCCAAATCGGTCAAATCCAATGTGCTTTCCCTGCGCATGCCCTCCGAGGAGGAACTGGAAAATCAAAACAGCAAAAACAACAATGCCATACGGGATGAACTCAAACAAGCCCTCGAACAAAGCCGGAGCCTTCAGCAACAAATGGACCAGTTGAGGGAAAAAATGATCCAGGAAAAGAAACCCAACTGGCAACTTAAAAAGGAACTTGAAAAACTGCTGGAAAAACAAAAAGAAATACAGAAAAAAATAGATGAAGCCCGTAAGAAGTTTGAAGAGAACCTGAAGAACCAGGAATTGTTTGAAGAAACCTCCGAAAGAATACTGGAAAAACAGGAACAGATCGAAAAGATGTTTGAGCAGTTGCAGGATCCCAAAATGCAGGAACTGATGGAAAAAATCCAGGAACTGCTCCAGCAAATGGAAAAAGACCAAACCCTTCCCATGATGGAAGAAATGAATGTCGAGAACCAGGAGCTGGAAAAAGAGCTGGACCGGATGATGGAATTGTTTAAAACCCTGGAAGTCGAACACCAGATGCAGCAGGCCATAGACAAGCTCAGGGAAATGGCAAAAGAGGAAGAGCAGCTCAGTGAGCAAACCCGGATGAAGGACCAGGAAGAAAAACAAACTCAAAATCCGGACAATCCTTTAAAAGAACAGCAGGACCAGCAGAATAATAAGGACCAACAAAACAAAGAGGATTCTCAAAAAAAGTCCAACGAAGACAATAAATCCCCGCAGGAGGCTCAGGACAAAAATCAGCAACAAAACCAGGACCAGGAAGGGGCGCAAAAGGACCAGCAGGAATCTAAATCGCAGGAAGAACTCCAGAAACAACAGGAGGAACTGAATGAAAAAATGGAAAAGCTTCAGGAGGAAATGAAGGAACTGGAGAAGAAAAACGAAGACCTGCAGCGTCCTAAAGAAATGGGCGAACCCCAGGAGAAGATGGAGGATATCAAAAAGGAGATGCAAAACAGTTCCAAACAAATGCAGCAAAAACAAAACAGCAAAGCCTCCAAATCCCAGAAGAATGCAGCCCAGAAAATGAAAGAGATGGCTCAGTCCATGGAAAACCAGATGCAGCAGGAAGAGCAGGAACAAGCGCAGGAGGATGTGAAAGCCCTCCGGCAATTGCTTGAAAACCTGGTCACCATGTCCTTTGACCAGGAAGGACTGATCAAAGAAGTGAATAAAACCATGCTCAATACACCCCGGTATACCGAATTGCTGCAACAGCAGTTTAAGATCAAGGAAGATTTTAGCCTTATCGAGGACAGCCTTCAGGCCCTCAGCAAAAGGGTTTTCCAGCTCGAAGCGTTTGTCACCGAAAAGGTCAATGAAATAAAGGCCCAGATGGGCAACGCCCTTGATGAATTGGAGGAAAGGAACAAGGCCAAAGCCGGGGACCACCAGCAACGAACCATGAAAAACGTCAATGATCTTGCCCTGATGCTCTCCGAATCCATGGAAAATATGCAGGCCCAGGCCTCGGGTGCAGCTTGCGCCAATCCGAAAAAATCCGGAAAAGGAGACGGCCAGAAACCTATGGATAAGATTACCGAAGGGCAAAAAGGCATGAAAGAACAGCTGGAACAAATGAAAAAATCCATGGAGGAAGGAAAAGGGCAGGGCAGCAAGGAATTTGCGAAAGCCGCCGCTCGTCAGGCTGCTTTGAGAGAGGCGCTCCGGGAGCTCCAGAAAGAGAAGCAGCAAAGGGGTGAAAACACCCAGGAACTGCAAAAAGCCATTGAAGGCATGGATAAGACGGAGACGGAGCTCGTCAATAAAAAACTGACGAACGAAATGATGCAACGGCAGAATGAAATCCTGACCCGCCTGCTGGAGGCGGAAAATGCAGAACGGGAGCGAAAACAGGATGAGAAAAGAAAATCAGAGACGGCGCAGGAATTGGAACGAAAATTGCCTCCATCCATGCAGGAGTATTTGAAAAAACGCGAAGCAGAGATCGATTTGTATAAAACAGTTTCCCCCGATGTTAAACCCTATTATCGGTCGCTGATCGAAGAGTATATGAAATCTCTCCGGACAGAACATGGAAATACAATCAATAAGTGAACCCGGTACGCGTACATTGATGAGCACGTATTGGAGGTTTCCTTCCACACCAGGTTGCATCACAGATATTGAAAAGCTGGTAGAGTACCTGGCGGAAAAATACCAGATTTCGGCTGAGAAGTACCCCAATATCCTGATCAGTCTCACCGAGGCGGTGAACAATGCTGTCATCCACGGCAACCACTGTGATGAATGCAAATGCGTCCATGTGGAAGTGGAGGTCCAGCCCCAAAGCCTGACCCTGACTGTACGGGATGAAGGATGTGGTTTTGACCCGGCCAATGTGGACGATCCCACACTCCCCGAAAACATCGCAAAAGCCGGTGGCCGGGGTATTTTCCTGATTCACCAGTTATGCGACCGGGTCCGGTTTGACGCCAACGGTACGTCCGTAAAGATGAGTTTTGATTTTTAAGTATCAATTCCTCGCCCCTTTTCCCGGATAAGGCATGATCCGCTTTCATTATCGGTACCTGGATATGCGTGTGAGAAACGCGGGCCGGGTGCGGTCCTGGTTGATGGAGGTGGCAAAAAGAGAAGACAAAAAAATCGCTTCCATTGATTATATTTTTGTGGACGACCCGGCCCTGCTCGAAATAAACCGGCAAAGCCTGCAACACGACTATTTCACCGACATCATCACCTTTCCCTATCAATCCAGTCCCATTCAAGGGGAAATTTATATCAGTGTGGATCGCGTCAGGGACCATGCCATGAAGTATAAAGTAAACTTCAATCACGAATTGCACCGGGTAATGGTCCACGGCCTGCTTCACCTCTGTGGTTACGACGATGCTTCCAAAAAGAAAAAACAACGAATGACGGAGAGGGAGGATTTTTATCTGGATCTTTTCAGGGATTGAGCAAATTCAAACCGGAAGCCGGTTTGCCTGTCCACGAATTTCATTTAAGGTTTGAAATCCCTTCCTTTTGCCCAGGCTAAGGCCACGGGATTGTTTCTTTGTCAACCCTGTCCTTCAGAAACCCGAAATTTTTCTTATTTTTATTTGGACAAAATCTAAATAACCCTATTTTCGCAAAAATTTTGATCCATGAAGTGGAATAAGTGGCTCCGGTTTTTTGCCGGAGTTTGGTTGCTGGCAGGAATGTTCTCCTGTAAAAGAGGCGGTGAAACTCCCGTCTGGAATACCGGGGAGTCAAAAAAAATCGGAATTGTCCTTGTAAATCATGGATCCCGGTCGGATACTTGGAGGGCGGCATTGCACGACCTGGAGACAAAGGTGAAAGATTCCCTGTTGCTCATCCCCGGCGTTTCCCTCGTGAAAACAGCCTTTATGGAATATACTGAACCTTCACTCGCCACCCAGTTGAAGGCCTGCGACAGCGCGGGGGTCGACGAAATCATCATCGTACCGGTTTTTCTTACCGTGAGCTCTCATTCCTTTGACGACATACCCACCATCATCGGCCGGAAAGAGGATCCCCAATCTATGGAAACCCTGAAGCTGGAGAAAATAGAGCGGTATACCCCCCGCGCGAACACGCATATCACTCCACTGCTTGATTTTGCAGGTATCCTGAAACAGAATATAACACGGAGGGCCAGGGCCTTGTCGTCCGATCCGGCAGCAGAAGGACTTATTTTGATTGGATATGGAGATGCGCAATACAACCGGGAATGGTCTGCATTATTTGAGAAAATCGCAGAACATGTGAAACAGGAGACCGGGATCGGAACCTATTCTTACGGGTGGTGCGGCCACCTGGTACACTATAATTCGGACAGCACGACCGCCGCCATTGAGCGGGTGTTGAAGGATAAACCAAAGGCAATCGTGGTCCCTGTCCTTATTGCGCATGACGAGATGTTTCAGGTTAAAATCATTGGCGACGGTATTCACAAAATTCAAAAGAATGAAAAAAGGATCGCCTACCGGGCCGATGCCATTCTTCCCGATGCAAACGTGGAAAACTGGATAAAAAACATAAGCCGGGAATTCGCGGCGAATCTCCAACCCTCCACTGCCGAACGGTGAAATTCGGAAAACTAAACCGCGCCCTTCACAGGGACCTCGGTTATTTCTGTGCCTCCCTGATCCTCGCTTATTGTATTTCCGGTATCGCCCTGAATCATGTGGATGACTGGAATCCCGACTTCATCATTGACCGGGATACGGTTTATTTCGACCAGACCTATACCCTGGAGGGCATCCGGCGAAGCGAGATCCTCCAATTGGCTGGCCTGGTAGGCATGCCCTCTTTCAAGGTTTATGATTTTCCCACACCTGAACAGTTAAAGATCTATTTTGAACGGGCTACGCTCCATGTATACTTCAATGAAAAAATGGGATTGTACGAAGGAATTAGCCGCCGGCCTTTATTTTATCAAACCAATGTGCTTCACCGCAACAATGTACACCACTGGAAATGGGCCTCAGATGTCTTTGCAGGTTTATTGATCATCATCAACCTCACCGGACTCATCATGCTCAAAGGCAAATACGGGATCGGGGGACGCGGGAAATGGCTGGTTTTATTGGGCTTGATTCCGCCTGCAGTAGCGCTGATTATGCAGCTCGGCCAAGCCTGAAGAGGATTCCTTCTTTTTCATGGTCACTCATCCTTATTTTTACCCCATGTGTTCCCATCCCAAACCCCGGCTGATAGTATCAAGCGGATTCCTTTTATTTGTGTCGTTAATCTGCGCCTGCGGCCTTAAGCCCCCAAAAGAAAAGGGAGATTTTAAAGAGGCCGATCTCGTCGAACTGATCCGGATCGATCCGACTTTCAAACTGGATATACGATATGCCACCCAAAACAACCTGGCGGGCAGACCGGTTTATGCCGAGGCCCGCGCCTTCCTGCAACGGGATGCGGCCCTTGCCTTGTCCCGGGTCAACCAGGCCCTGCGGCCCCTGGGCTATGGTTTGCTGATATTCGACGGTTACCGTCCCTGGTCGGTGACCAAATTATTCTGGGACATTACCCCAAAGGAGAAAAAAATATTTGTAGCCGATCCGAGAAAAGGATCCAAACACAACCGCGGTTGCGCCATTGACCTGAGCCTGTATGATCTCAGTACCGGACTTGAAATCGAAATGCCCGGGGTATACGATGAGATGACGGAAAGGTCCTACCCGGATTACCGGGGTGGCACGGAAAAACAAAGGGAAATGCGCGATCTGCTTCGAAAACATATGGAGTCGGAAGGATTCACCGTTTACGAATCCGAATGGTGGCATTTTGATTACAAAGACTGGCCAAAATACCGGATCGGGAATCTTCCCTTCGCCCGGATTCACTGAAAAAGATCGAAACAAGACCGCAACGGATTTGATCAAAAAAGACTTTCGTCAGGATTCGATCAAAGCAGGACTTTCACAATCGATTGCGTATTATTAAAATTGGATAAATAAATACTGCTTTTATCATTGTTATATTCAATTGATAATCAATAGTATAAAATTTCGGGAGCATCAAAATACTACAAACTTGTGTTAATAATTGCAGATATTGCAAGGATCTTGTTAGTATTAGATCGGAAAAACCACTAATCACTCCTTATATTTTTATTCCGCTCATCATCTCAATATGTAATTATGGCAGAATTATTCAAAGAGATCACACCGCTTACCCAGTATGATTGTTTTCTTGTATTTGAACGCTACAAAAAGGACTTTGACTTTCCGATCCATACCCATGATGAAATTGAATTGAATTTCATTTTTAATGGTTCCGGAGTGCTCCGGGTCGTGGGGGACCATTCCGAAGAAATTGGCGACCTGGAACTGGTACTGGTCGGCAGCCGGCTCCCGCATTGCTGGATGACCCACAACTATAAATACAATAAAGAAAAAGGGGAAATGTTCGAGATTACCATCCAGTTTCACAGGGACCTGCTGGATGAAAAATTCCTGCGGCGCAACCAGCTCATCTTTATAAAAAGCTTGTTGGAAAAGGCCGGCCGTGGAATCAGCTTCCCCAGGGAAACCATTGCACAGCTTGAACCGCGTATCCGCAAACTCTCCAAACTCAGCGGTTTTGATTCCGTACTCGAATTGTATTCCATCCTGCACGACCTTTCCCTGACCCGCGGTATCCAGTTGCTTTCCAATGAATCCTTTGCCGAAGAAAAACCCACTTTCGTCAACCGCCGGGTTGAACTGGTATACGACTATATCCGCACCAATTATCACAAGTCCATCACCCTTGGGGAAATTTCCAAAATGGTGGGCATGACCGAAGTTTCTTTCAGCCGTTTTTTTAAAAAAACAACCTGTAAGACCTTTGTCGACAGCATCAACGATATCCGCCTGGGCAATGCCTCCCGCATGCTGATGGATTCCAGCTATTCCATTTCGGAGATTGCCTTCAAATGCGGATTCAAAAACCAATCCTATTTCAACCGCCTCTTTAAGGAGAAAAAGGGGGAAACCCCAAAGGAATTCAGGGAGCGGTATGCGGGGACGAGGATGTTTGTTTGAGCAATCAGCAATCAGCAATCAGCAATCAGCAATCAGCAATCAGCAATCAGCAAT